>CAZYOU010000054.1:0-18227 GCA_964649315.1 uncultured Stakelama sp.
CGTCGAACTCCCATGGTTCGGATACCATCGGGAACATCACATTCAGCGTCCGCCCCGCCGCCGCCTCAATCAGCGCGCGCGCCTGTGCCTTCATCAGCCCGTCGCGTTCCAGCGCCAGCCGGATGGCGCGCCAGCCCATTGCCGGGTTTTCCTCGGTCGCGGCATCGTCCTTCAGATAGGGCAAGGCCTTGTCACCACCGATATCGACGGTGCGGAAAATGACCGGCCGGTCGCCCGCCGCGTCGAGCACATCCTTGTACAGCCGCTGCTGGCGCTCACGCTGCGGCAGGGTGGCAGACACCAGGAACTGAAATTCGGTGCGGAACAAGCCGATCCCGTCCGCCCCGGTCAGGTCCAGCGCGGCCACGTCATCGCGCAGGCCGGCATTGACCATCAGCGTCAACCGGGTGCCATCGCGCGTCGTTGGTGGCTCGTCGCGCATCGCCGCAAACGACGCCCGCCGCTTTTGGCTGAGCAGCAGTTTGCCCTCGAACGATTCCTCGATCAGCGATGTCGGGCGCGCAAACACCTCGCCCGCGGTCACGTCGAGCAGCAACAGGTCACCATCGCCGATCAGGCGACGCACGTCCTTCACGCGGCCAAGCACTGGCACACCCATCGCCCGCGCGACGATGGTGACGTGTGCGGTCAGCGATCCTTCCTCAAGAATCACGCCCTTCAGCCGCCGCCGATCATATTCGAGCAGCTCGGCTGGTCCCAGATTGCGCGCGATCAGGATCGAATCCTGCCGCAACCCGAGTTGCGCCGCGGTTCCCATCTGGCCGGATACGATCCGCAGCAGCCGGTTCGACAGATCCTCCAGATCATGCATCCGCTCGGCGAGCAGCGGATCGTCGATCTGGCGCATCCGCATCCGAGTGCGTTGCTGGACGCGCTCGATCGCCGCCTCAGCGGTCAGCCCACTGTCGATCGCCTCGTTGATCCGGCGGCTCCAGCCCTCGTCATAGGCGAACATCTTGTACGTCTCGAGCACCTCGTCATGCTCGCCGCCCTTACCGAATTCGGCCTGTGCCGACATCCGCTCGATCTGCTCGCGCATCTTGTCGAACGCGCCATAAACGCGGTGGCGCTCGGCGTCGGCATCTTCGGCAACGGTATGCTCGATGGTGATGCGTGGTTGGTGAAACACGGCAACGCCGCGAGCCATGCCATCGACCAGCTTCAGGCCCGGGATACGCATCGCCGCGGTCGATTGCGGCCGGGTGGTCGCAGCACTGGCCGCGTCGATCAGATCGGCATTGGCGATCAATTCAGACAGCACCATCGCCACCGTCTGCAACGCCTCAACCTCAACATCGGCATAGCGGTGCGGCTCGATATGCTGGACGCAGAGCACCCCCACCGCGCGCTCACGCCGGATGATCGGCACGCCGGCAAAGCTGTGGAATTTGTCTTCGCCGGTTTCGGGCTTGTACGCGAAATCAGGGTGCGACGCGGCTTCGTCGAGGTTCAGTATCTCGACATTCTCGGCAATTGTCCCGACCAGCCCCTCCCCCATCGCCATCTTGGTGACATGGACCGCGGCCTGATCGAGGCCCTGGGTTGCAAACAACTCAAGCACGCCGTCGCGCAACAGATAGATCGAGCAGACCTCGCTATCAGTCGCCTCACCGATGATCTTGACGACACTGTTGAGCTTGGCCTGCGCGGTGGTGCGCGCGGCCATGACATCGTGAAGCCGGACAAGGATTTCGCGGGCAGAGGAGGAAGCAGCTATCGGCACAGCTTCGGGCTAACAGAAAGCAAAGCGCGATGACAGCGCCCTCAGCCCGTCGGTTACCGATCGAGCGGCGAAAACCGGCTGTGCTGGCCGACACGCCATTCGAACTCGACCGGCTGATCCAGGAGCGGGCGACCGTCGCGCATTGGCGGACGCATCCGCAGCATCGGCAGGCCTTTCAGCACCGCGGTGCGCACGCCGGGGATGGTAGGCGATTCGCTCAGAATACGACAATCAATACGGGTGTCCGCAGCGACAAGACAGCGCAGCCGAAACGTGACGTCCATTGGCACGCGCCACAGATCCTCCGGCATAAGCGGAAAAAACTCCTCATCGGTGATCTTGCGCACCCAGCGGGCGGGGGCAAAGCCGACGGCCGCCGCTCGGCCGCGCCCGCCGGCCATCATGATATCACCTTCTCTGGCTGTCACCGCTGCCGGTGGCATTGGGGCCGGCGGCGGCGTCGGTAGAGGAAGAACGCTTGGCTGCGGGGTCGCGCTGACGGGTGGTGCGGGCTTAATGGGTTCTGCCGGCGGTGTTGGAACCGGCCGACTGTTCGGCGGCTGTGGGGCCGACGGCGTAGTCAGTGCAGGCTCTTCGGTCGATGGCAGCGGCAACAGCTTTACGATGAAGGGAGTCCCCTCCTTCACCAGGCGCCGGACGGGCGGGGCAAGCGTCAACAGCAACAACAGCGCCAGATGCAACCCGATGACGAAGACGAGTGTGGTCGCCCGGCGCAATTGGGCGCAGCGACCATCATCCCCACCATATCTGCCGACGGAAAGCGCAACCATGATCAACAATACCAGCGCAGCGATGGGATGGACAATTGCAGAGTTGCGCCACCCCGCCGGCGCACCGAAATAGGGCCATGAGAAGCGGTTGGCGCGTCAGTTTTTCGACCTTGGGGAACCTTTGGGCAAGGCGATCGGCATGTCGAACCTGATGGTGAAATAGACCTGGCCGTTGTGAATAACGACGCCATTTTCCTTGCGCGGCACGACCCGTAGATCGGGCACAAGCTGGAGCGCTGCTCGCCCAAAGGACCAGCCGCCAGCGGTTTCGCTGACAACGGTGCAATGGTGAAGCTTGCCAGTGCGCGCTGCTTGGCAGGTCAACATTGCCCTGCCCGAAACATTGGCGGATTTTGCGCGCGCGGGGTGCACGGCATAGACTTGTTCCCAGCTGACTTCCCTGGCCCATTCGGCTTTAGTAGCAACGCCCCCGCCGCCGCCGTTACCGCTGTTTCCCCCACCGCTGCCGGCACCACTCCCAGCGCCACTTCCCCGCCCGCCATTGCCGCCAGTCTCGCCATCGGCCGTCCCAAATTCGTTGCGCGCCACTACCCCGCCCGCTTCCGTTGGGGGCATCGGCAGCGCAACTGGCGCCGGGGTTATGTCGACATGGCTGACTTCGGGCTGGGAAACGGTCAACGCCGTCGGCGGGGTATCGACGCCCACCATGGGTGTTCCCGATGGCCGGGGCGAAACCGCCGCCGGCGCTTTGGTATCAATTGGCCGATCGGGTTCAGCTAGTATTGGCGGCGGCAAGGTCTTTGGGGGCGGCTGCAGTCGAAAAACAGTGATCGGCTCGGGCACACGCTCTGCGGGAAGCGGCTGGCGCGAGTGAAGGACGATCAGCGCCAAGATGACGTAGACAAGAATGACAAGAAAAACCGCAATCGACCGATGCCGATTCGTCATCGGAACATAAGAAGCGCGATTGGCCGTCGGCGATTCCATCCCACCGAACATAAACTATTCAAAAAACGAGAAAAGGTCGAAATTCCTCGATTCAGGCTGCGCGGCTCTCCAATGCGTGCGCTGATTCATCCATCAACTGCGCGATGATCTCGGCGACGGGTTCCTCCTTAGTCACCATCCCAACCGACTGCCCCGCCATGAGCGAGCCATGCTCGACATCGCCGTCGATCACCGCGCGGCGGAGTGCGCCCGCCCAGTAATGTTCGATCTGCAATTGCGCTTCGCCCATCTCGACGCTGCCCGCATCGAGCAAGGCGGCGACTTCGCGCTGCTTCGCGGTGAACAATTCAGCGCCCGCATTCTTCAGTGCACGCACTGGGATCACCGGCAGGCGCGGGTCGATCTGGACGCTGGCAATCGCGTCACGCGCCGATGCGCGGAAAAACGCCTTTTTGAAATTGGGATGGGCGATACTCTCGGTTGCGCAGGCAAAGCGGGTGCCGAGCTGAACCCCCGCTGCACCCATATCGAGATAGGCGGCGATCGCCTCGCCCCGGCCGATTCCACCCGCCACAAACACCGGCACCTGATCGGCGACTTGCGGCAAAATCTCCTGCGCGAGCACGCTGGTCGATACCGGGCCGATATGGCCGCCCGCCTCCATCCCCTCGACAACCAGCGCGTCGACGCCCGATCGGATCAGCTTTTTCGCCAGGCTGAGCGCGGGGGCGAAGCAAATGACTTTTGCACCACTCGCCTTGATCGCCTCCAGCGCACCTGCCGGGGGAAGGCCGCCGGCGAGAACGACATGCGTCACCGCGTGCTTGGCGCACACCGCAATCAGATCGAATAATTGCGGGTGCATCGTGATCAGATTCACGCCGAACGGCTTGGCCGTCATGGCCTTGGTCGCGGCGATCTCGGTATCGAGCAGCGCGGGCGTCATCGCCCCACAGGCGATCAACCCGAACCCGCCCGCGTTGGAGATCGCCGAAACGAGGTGCCGTTCGGACACCCATGACATCGCCCCACAGATGATCGCAGTCTCGCTGCCGAGGAATGCGCAGCCGCGCGCCATGCGAGCAGCAAGGCGATCATGGCCGATGCTCAAGCGACTTCCTCCGCATCAAGCCCGTACGCCGTGTGGAGCACACGCACCGCAAGTTCGGTATAGTCCTCCTCGATCAGCACACTGACCTTGATCTCGCTGGTCGAGATCGCCTGGATATTGATGCCGCGATCCGCCAGCGCGGTGAACATCGTCGATGCGACACCGGCATGGCTGCGCATCCCCACGCCAACGACGGAGATCTTGGCGACCTTGGTATCGTGCACCTGAGCATCATAGCCGATATCGGCCTTGGCCTTTTCAAGCACGTCGAGCGCACGCGCGAGTTCGGCCTGTGGCACGGTGAAGGTAACGTCGGTCGACCCGGAATTATGCGCGATATTCTGGATGATCATGTCGACGTTGATGTTGATCGCGGCAAGCGGCCCAAAGATGCGCGCCACCGCACCGGGCTTGTCGGGCACCTGGGTCAGCGTGATCTTCGCTTCGTTCTTGTCATGCGCGATGCCGGTGATGAGCTGGCGTTCCATATCGTCTCCTATCTCGTCATCGCCGACGATCATGGTGCCGGGCAGCGTATCCGCCGTGGCCGAGTTATTGGGATCATCAAAGCTGGAGAGCACCTGAATGCGCACCCCTTCCTTCATCGCCAGCCCGACCGAGCGCGTCTGGAGCACCTTGGCCCCCACGCTGGCGAGTTCCAGCATTTCTTCGTACGTCACGCGGCTGAGCTTGCGGGCGCGTGGCACGATGCGGGGATCGGTGGTGTAGACCCCGTCGACATCGGTATAGATGTCGCAACGATCGGCCTTCACGGCGGCTGCCACCGCCACTGCCGAGGTATCAGAGCCACCCCGGCCAAGCGTTGCCACTCGCCCCGCCTCGGTCATGCCCTGAAAACCGGGGATCACCGCGACTTCGCCTGACTCCATCGCGGCAACCAAGGCGTCGGTATCCATGTCGTCGATCCGAGCCGCAGCGTGCGCGCTCGATGAGCGGATCGGCAATTGCCAGCCGAGCCAGCTCCGCGCCGGGACGCCCGCCGCCTGCAGCGCGATCGCCAGCAGCCCGCTCGTCACCTGTTCGCCGCTGGCCACGACCACATCATATTCGGCCGGATCGTAGAGCGGCGATGCCTCACGACAGAAATTGACGAGCCGATCGGTCTCCCCCGCCATAGCCGAGACAACCACCGCGACTTGGTGGCCTGCTGCGACTTCGCGCTTCACCCGCGCGGCAACATTCCTGATCCGCTCGATCCCGGCCATCGACGTGCCGCCGAACTTCATCACGATGCGCGCCATGGGGAACGGAAGTCCTTGGGTTGGAAAGGGGCGGCTGATAAGTGGGGGACATGACAATGGCAAGCGACTCAACACTCCCGCGCCCTACCATCAACCCGGCGGAAGCAGCGCATTTCGGCAAACTGGCCGCTGAATGGTGGGATCCCAAGGGATCATCGGCGATGCTCCACCGCCTGAACCCGGCGCGGCTGGGCTTTATCCGCGCGGCAGCGAACGCGCATTGGCAGCTCGATAACCGCAGCTTCACGCCGCTGGCAGGAAAGACCGTGCTTGATGTCGGGTGCGGCGCGGGGCTGCTGTGCGAGCCGCTGGCCCGGTTGGGTGCCAGGGTGACGGGGCTGGATGCCGCGCCCGAAAACATCGCCGCCGCGCGTGACCATGCAGCGCAATCGGGTCTGGCAATCGATTACCGCGCGGGCAGCGTCGAAAATCTGGGCAGCGAGCGCTTCAATCTCGTCACCTCGATGGAGGTGATCGAGCATGTCACCGATCCCGCAGCGTTCGTCGCGGGGCTGGCGACGGCGCTGGCTGATAACGGGCTGCTGATCCTGTCGACCCCCAATCGCACGCCTTTATCCCGGATCGGGCTGATTACCGTCGCGGAGGGGCTGGGCCAGATCCCGCGCGGCACGCACGATTGGGACAAGTTCCTGACCCCCGACGAGCTGACCGCGCTGGTCGAGGGTGCAGGCCTGCGCGTCACTGACCTGCGCGGATTGAGCTTCTCCCCCGCCAAGGGCTTTGTGGTGGGCGACGATATGAAGCTGAATTATCTGATGACGGCGGTGTGGCAGTGAAGGCCTGGCCACTCGGCTGAACCGTCACCCCGGATGTGGTCGGTCCTTGCCCCCTTGCGCTAAACAAAAATACTGACACTTCCCCGGCGAAAAGTGATGAAAGTGACGACCTGTTTGAAAAAACAGGTTAGCGCACACGGCCAGCTAACCCGACTATCCTGACGCAAGGGCAGCGCTTCATTCAATTGTCAAAGAGCGGGTAAGTCCACAGGATTGCACAGCAATTCCAACATTGGAAGCGGTACAATCAGCCGAAAAAACCTCACCCCATCACGTTCCGGCCGCGCATCGCCGTCGCCGTGTGCCCGACGCTCGCTGCGACCGATGGCGTCTTGATCGTGTCGACGAAAATCCAGTCGTTGCTCACCTTGGTCGGTGTGATCGTCAGCGCCATATAGCCACGGCGGCTGGTATCGCACCATTTCAGCTCCGGGTTCGCATCGACCAGCGCCTTGGCGACCATTTTGGGGTCGACGCCCAGCGCGCTTTCAAAGCCGGGCGAGGTAACGCCCTGCCCGGCAAACTCCACGCCCGCGGCCTTGCCGTCCTGCCCCAGATCATAGGCCCAGGCGTTGTGGCTGTCGCCCGAGAGCACGACGAGGTTCGCCCCCATCCCCTGCGCCGATTTCAGGAACCGCGCGCGCGCAGCCGGGTAACCATCCCAAGCGTCGAGGTTGAAGGGCAGGCCCGCCTTGGTGGCGGCAATGCCGGCGCGCATATAGGCCTTGGCACGCGGATCGGCATCCGGGCCGAGCCAGCTTTCGGCGCTGAGCGGGGTCGACGTCTTGCCCATGATCGTGCCGAAGCCGACCACCTGCCACTTCGTGCCAGACTGCACCGATGCCCGCATCGCGTGCGCCAGCCAGTCTTCCTGCTGCGACCCCATCATCGACGACGCCGGATCCTGCCAGCTGCCATTGCGAAAATCGACCAGTGCCTTGGCAGGATCGGCGCTGAACAGCAGCGGGGCGAGTTCATGCGGCTTGGTGCGACCGATCAACCGGGTTTCGGTGCGGAACAAGGTGGCGAGCGTGCCGATGTTGTAAGCTTTCCACGGCTCGTCCGAAATCGGCATCCATTCGCGGTACGCCTGCATCGCGGCGGCGCGGCGGGTGCTCCATTCGCCTTCATTCTTCTGGTGGTTTTGCGCGCCGCCTTCCCAACTGTCATTGGTCGATTCGTGATCGTCCCACTGCACGATCATCGGCACCAGGCTGTGGAGCTTTTGCAGATCGGGGTCGCTGCGATAGCTGGCAAAGCGCAGCCGGTAATCAGCGAGCTGGACGATCTCACTCAACGGCTGCGGGGTGCGACCGTCCACAACGTCTTTGACCGGCGGGTACACGCCCGGCTGATATTCATAATAATAATCGCCAAGGTGGACCGCGAGATCGAAATCATCGCGCGCGGCGGCGTGCGCATACGCGTTGAAATAGCCGAACGGCAGGTTCGAACACGAGAAGACTGCGACCTTGAACGATCGCGCCGCACCGACCGGCAGCGTCTTGGTTCGACCCACAGGCGAGAAGCTGCCATCGGGCGCGACGAAGCGGAAATAGTAACGCGTGCCGGGCTTCAGCCCTGCGACCGTAATCTTGCTGGTGAAATCACGCCACTGACCGGTGATCTGCGCGCCACCCGAAATGACCTTGGCGAAATCGGCGGTTTCGGAAATCTCCGCCGTCAACCGCGCCGAATCGCCTGTCATCGGTACGTAACGCGTCCAGAGCAGCACCGAATCGGCCGTCGGTTCGCCGCTGGCAACCGAATGGGTGAACCCGCGCGCATCAGTGACATTAGGGGTCTGTGCAAAACCGGGGATCGCAAAGGCGCCGATTCCGATCGAACCGGTTACCATGAACGAACGACGATCGATGCGGATGGTCATGCTGTCTCTCCCCTTGGCCTTGTTGTCGGCAATTGCACGTCGACATGGACGATATGTGACAGCTTTAGGCAATAGCGGCTTTGGACAGGCGGTTCGGCAACGGGCATGGAAAGGCAGATGAGCACGATGCCCCTGTTCCCCAACACTAACGACCGGCCGGTGTCGTTTTCAGTACCGTTGGTGCTTCTGGTCGCTGTTCTGGCGCTGTTGGCGATGGCGCGGCCGATCGACCATGACGAAAGCCAATATATCGCGGCGGCGGTGCTCGCCTGGGGCAAGCTGCCCTATCGCGACTTTGCCTATCTGCAGACGCCGCTGCAGCCGATCGTGCTCGCCCCGATTGCTGCGCTGGCCGGGATATATGCCTATCCGGCGTTACGACTGGTCAACGCCTTGCTCGGCGCGATTTCGGTGGTCGCAATTTATGGTGCAGCACGGGAAGGCGGGGCGATGCCACGCCTTGCCCTGGCCAGCGCGGTGCTTTTTGCCACCTGTGACATCTTCCTGTTCAGCGTGTCGGTGGCGCGCAACGATGCCCTGCCCGTGGCGATGCTGGCGGGGGCATGCTGGCTGATCATGCGCGCGTCGAACGGACGGGGCAGCGTTCGCGGTGCGATGCTGATCGGCTTGCTGCTGGCCGGGGCGGCGGCCGCCAAAATTTCCTATGCGCTGCCTGCCGCGGCTTATGGCCTGTACGCGCTGATCGATCGGCAGCACCGCCCGGCCGTGATCGCGCTGGGGGCAGCGCCGCTGGTGGTGCTCGTGGCTTGGCTTTGGGCGCTTGCGCCCGGTGCGTTCTGGTTCGACGTCATCACCTTTCCCGCTCAGGCACCGATCGACTGGTATGCCAGCGGCCCGCGCGCCACCAAGCTATCGGCACTGGGCAAGATTACCGACACGATGAAGTTTCTGGCGCTCGGCCCAGCGCTGCTCGCGCTGTGGGTGGTTGTCCGGCAGGGCACACCACATCCGCGCACCCGCGCCCTCGACCTGCTGATCGTCGCCGGACTGATCGCGGCGCTGCTCCCGACACCAACCTGGCGGCAATATCTGTTGCCGATGCTGCCGCCGCTGTTCATTCGCCTGGGCATTGCCTGGCAATGCCGTCCGCCGGGCAGCGCTCAGCGCATCGCCGCGATCGTGCTTGCCTGTGGGGGACTTGCCCCATCGGTTGAAGCGTTGGTGGGCGCAGCGCGGTCCGGCCTACCGATGGCCGAAGCGGCCCATGAGAGCGCGGCAATCGCCGCTGCGCTCGATTCGGCCCGGATCACCGGCCCGATCGCGACCTTATCGCCGCAATTCGTGCCCCGCACCGGTCGCCCGATCGATCCGCGCTTTGCGACGGGGCCGTTTTTCTATCGCAGCCGAGCGTTGCTGAGCGCTGCGCAGGCGCGACACTGGCAGATGATCGCCAACGACCGGGCGCTGCCAATCATCCCCCCACCCGCCGCCGTTTTGATCGGCGGCGAAGATCGCTGGACGAGCGGAAATGGCGCGATTGACGCCATGTTACGTCATCACCCGCCGTTCGATCGCTGGCGGGAAGTGCCCGTTGCCAGCAAGCGGTTCAGACTGTTCGTGCCGCCGCGTGACGCGCCTTAATCGTTGCTCTTGATTGGCCCAAGGCCGCTAAGCCCGCGCAGATACTGCGCCCTGATATTGCTGACCGTGATGCCCGGCCCAACCTCAATCGTGGCCGTTGCCAGCTTTGGCTTGGACGCGCCGATCCGGACGTTGCTGGGCACACCCCCACCGTCGCGCCAGAAATTGAACTTGTTCTTTCCATCACGGTCGTGGGTGAAGAACAACGCGTAGGTGCCCGGCCGTGGCACCTTGATGCACAGCACCACCGCGCCGGTTTTGGGCATCGTCGCCCAGACACGGTGGAACGTCTTGCCCTCGTTCAGCAATTTGGTGTCATCGCGCAGAAAATCATCTTCGGTCGCGGGATAGAGTTCCAGCTTCAGCCGCCCCGTACGATCCTTCAGGCCGGTGATGTTGACCTGAATGGCCGGGCCATCGGCATCGATGCAGGCCGCCGCATCCTGCCCACCGATCCGCGCACCGGCCGCAAACGCGACCTCCGGCAACAGCGCAGCGCTGGCCAGCGCCGCCAATAACAAACGATACTTCATACGCGATTCCCAAACAGCGAAAACAGGCTGAACCCGGCGATTAAGGCGGCGTGGATCAGCAGCATCAGCGCCGCCGTCACCGCCAGCAACGCCGACAGACCCTCTCCATTACCGATCAAGGTGATCGCAAAATTGGCGAAAAGTAGGTCTTTGTTCGGCACAAGCGGCAAACGAGAGACCAGCATCCGCGCGGCAGACAGCATCAACCACACCCCGATGGCGATATCGGGCATCGCAAAATGCCATGCCAGCGCGAGCAATATCGCGCCCGCGATCAGCCGGACGCCGTGCACGCCGGTGATCCACCACAGTTGGGACCGGGGCAGCGTGAACACCCGTCGCGCAAAGATCAAAAACGGCAGCGATATCGCAACAAGAATGGCGACCGACCAGCCGAGCAGGCGGAAATCAGCGGGTTTCAGTACCGATTGCGCGAAAGGCAGAGCGATCAACACCAGCGACAGCGTCACCGCATTACCCGCCATCGCCGACAGGATGCTGACGTCTTTTACCGCCCCAAACGGGGCTGCGACCTTGCGTGCATGCGCCTTTGCCCAGGCGTAAAAATAGGCTTCGCCCGAATAGCCGATGACGATTTCGTTCGCGATCCGCTTTTTGAACAGCGCCACCAGACCATCGGCCGGAATGTACCACAATCGCCTGAAGATGATGAAATCACCGAGCGGCAGCGCGACATAGACCAGCGCAAAGGTGATGTAGAACAGCGGATTGCCCGGCAGCGCGCGACGTATTCCGTTGATGCCCAAGCCGTCGCCCGCGCTGACAATCGCGCGCGTGAGTCCGGCGACCATGGCCAGCGTGAGCACGATACCAATGATCATCGGCCAATGGCTGTTCGACGGCGCATTGATATCATCCGCGTGCAGATCGGACGGGGTCATCACTATACCGTCATCACGCGATGTGGCGCCTTATCGAAGAAGTGGGAACCGAACAGGGGCGGGGTCATTTTCCGCTGTTAGTCTGTAATCACGACGAGATGATGAAGTTCCATGGACCGGGTCGCTCAACGTTTCTCGACTCCGGCCCGTTCCTATTGGATAAGAATGCACCGCCCGTCCACGCCGCCGATCATACCATCTGCAATCACGGATCGCTTGATGGCGAGGCAGCTGAAATATACCGACATTCAAGTAACATGACCAGTTTTTCGCCGCCGTCCGCACTGCACATTCTGTCCCTCGCCCAAACGCTGAAAGGCGGCGGGGTAGAGCGAACGCTGCTGCGGCTGGCGCGGGGCTGGATTGCGGACGGCCGACGGGTCACCCTGCTGCTCGGCCAGCGCGACGGCCCCCTAGTCAACGAACTGCCCGAAGGGATCAATATCGTCGAAATCGGTTCTGCTGCGTTCACCGATTTACGCGCCCTGCCAGCGGTTGCGCGACAGGCAAAGCCTGATGTTATCTTCTGCCCCGGCAATCATTATACCAGCATCGCCGGGTTCACCCGGCTTCGTCTCGGCGCGTCCGCCCCGCCAATCATCGCCAAGATATCAAATGCCCTGGCCCGTCCCGATCACGGGGCGCCCATGGCCGCTGCTTATCGCTGGTGGTTGCGACGGCACCCTTATTTCATCGATCACTTCGTGGCGATGAGTCCGGCGATGCGCGACGAGGCGATTGTTTCGATGCGCGCAGACCCGTCGCGTATCAGTGTCATTGCCAACCCGACATCTGCCGCCCCCATCACAGCGGCGTGGCCTGCCCCGCACCAAGGCGTGCCGACCGGCCCCATGCTGGTCGGGGTTGGTCGGCTTGAAGTGCAGAAACGCTGGGACCGGCTGATCAGCGCGATGGCGCTGGTTCGCAATCAACAGACCCAGCTGGTGATTGTGGGGGAAGGCAGCGAACGACCAAGGCTGATCGCCCAGATCGAACAGCTCGGGCTGACCAACAGAGTCCGCCTGCCCGGCTATATCGGCGATCCATCGCCCTATCTGGCTGCCGCCAATGCGGTGGTCCTCACATCGGATTTCGAGGGCGTGCCCAATGTGCTGCGCGAAGCGCTCGCGCTCGGCACCCCGGTTGTGGCGACCGATTCGAGCGTCGCGCTGCGGGAGATTATTGCGGATCCCGGCTTGGGGTCGATCGTGCCACGCGGGGACCAAGGCGCCTTGGTCGCAGCGATCAACCAATGGCTCGATCCCGCTGCTGTTCGGCCCGCACCGGTCGTGCCGCAAGGGGAATGCGCAAGCGATGCCTATCTTGCGCTGTTCGACCGACTCGTCGCCGAACGGCGGCACCGAATTATGGGGTGAACCGATCGGGGTGCGCCTCGGCAAAAGCGGGGAGCGCTGCGGCGGCGGCATCGGCAGCAACCAGTCGCGGATAGTCTGCCAGCGGCAGATTAAAGCGCCGGGCGTTGTACAGCTGCGGCACCAGGCAGATATCCGCCAGATTGGGCGAATCGCCGCCCAGAAACGGGCCGTCCCTGCCGGCTTCCATCACCATCGCCTCAAGTGCTGCCAGCCCCAGCGCCATGCTGTACTGCCGCCAGCGCGTCTTGGCCGCATCGTCCGCGCCGAATTGGTCGTCGAGCTGGCGGATGAAGCGCATATTGCCGATCGGGTGGGTATCCGCGACGATCACAAGCGCCTGCGCCATTACCTGCGCGCGCGCAGCCGGATCACGCGGCACCAGTGGGGGATCGGGCCGGGTAGCGTCGAGATAGTCGATGATCGCAAGGCTCTGGATCAGGCGAACGCCGTCGATCTCGAGCATCGGCACCTGCCCCTGCGGATTGCGCGCCCGGTGATCGGCGGACAATTGTTCGCTCTTCAGCAGGTTCACGGGTACGCGCGCCCACGCAATGCCCTTCAGATTGAGCGCGATCCGCACCCGGTAACTCGCCGAGGACCGGTGGTAATCATAGAGTGTGACGCTCATCGACTGGCCCCTCGCCTATTCAAGGCAGCTTCAGCCTTAGCGGGCGCGCGTCGCGCTGCCTGCCGGTGCGGCTGCTGCGGGTGCAGGCGCCACCGTCCCGCGCGCTGCCTGAAGCGAGGTACCCGCGCGGCCACCGCGAAACGCGGTGAGCCATGTAATCGGGTTCCAGGTGCTGCTGCCATCGACCGAGAAAGTGATGAATTCAGCCCGTCCGCCGACATATTCCCACGGCACCGGCCCGCCCAGTCCCTTGTCGGGCTCGCCCAGCGCAAAGCGACTATCGGCGCTGCGATCGCGGTTATCACCCATCAGAAACACATGATTGGGGGGGATCTTGACCGCCGGGTAATTGTCCCCCGGGCTGTATCCCAGCTCGACCGTGTCATAGCTGCGGCCATTGGGCAGCGTTTCCGTTACGATCGGCAAATGGCATTCGAACACGCCGTCCGGCCCGGCGCGCAGCGCGCCCGAATAATCGGTGCACGTCGCATTGGCATCGACCGGCATCCGCTTGTCATGAATGGGGCCGCGCTTCACCGGCACACCGTTCAGCACCACCACACCGCGCCGCACTTCAAGCGTGTCGCCCGGCAGGCCGATCACGCGCTTGATATAATCTTCTGTCGATCCCGGCGGTGTCGCAATCACCACGTCGCCGCGTTCAGGCAGACGCCCGAACAGCCGGCCCGGCACGAACGGCAGTAAATGAAAGGTCGGTGAGACGAACGAAAAGCCATAGGGATATTTCGTCACCACCAGCCGATCGCCAATCAACAGACCCGGCAGCATCGATTCCGACGGAATATAAAATGGCTTGGCGACAAAGCTGTGAAAGCCAAGCACCGCCAGAATGAGCCAGAAAATGCCGCGTAGTTCGCCCAGCCAGTCGGTGCCGGCCTTCGCCTCCGTCGCGGCATGATCGGGCACGCCCGGTGCGCCTTGCTGGCCGTCGATCGTCAACTCTTCACCCGGCATCACTATCGTTCCTTGCGACCGTTTCGCTGCTGACGGCCTCAATAATCACAAAGGCCTGTGCCCAGGGGTGATCATCGGTCAGCGTCAAATGTATCTTTGCGCGGTGGCCTTCGGGCACCATCGCGTCAAGTCTTGCCTTCGCCCCGCCGGTCAGCGCCAGCGTCGGTGCGCCGCTGCGGGCATTGACGACGCCGATATCCTTCATGAACACGCCGCGTTTAAATCCCGTTCCCACCGCCTTCGAAAACGCTTCTTTGGCAGCAAATCGTTTCGCATATGTGCCCGCGCGGGTGAACGGACGCTGAGCAGCCCGCGCGCGCTCAACAGGCGTGAACACCCGCGCCTCAAACCGCTCGCCGAAGCGATCGAGCGATGCCTGGATACGTTCGATATTGCACAGGTCCGATCCGAGGCCGATGATCACTGAAACCCCCAGGCAGCAAAAAACAGCGCCGCCAGCACCGGGCAGAAAAACAGCATCACACAAACGAAGGTCGTCGGCCCATAACGCGCCCAGCCGAGCAGCCCCAACCCGATCAGCCCAACGCTGGCTATCACCCCCGGACCGGCCCGTTCGACAAGGACGTCGATCGCGGCATGGCGTGCCAGATCGGGCTTTACGGCGATCGCCACGATCAGTGGACTTAATGCGATCAGGATGCACAGCGCCAGGTCAAGCCCCACCAGCAACCGCACCGGCACCGACATGCGGATGTCGACAGACCGTGCCTGCACGGTCACCGCGCCGAATCCATCGCCGCGCGCATCGCGCGCACCGCATCGCCCAGCCCCATGAAGATCGAATCGGCGATCAGCGAATGGCCGATGTTCAGTTCGCGCACCTGCGGGATGGCCGCAATCGGCGCGACATTGCCGAGGGTAAGGCCGTGGCCGGCATGCACTTCGACCCCGTTCTTGACCGCAAGCGCTGCCGCATCGGACAGGCGGCGCAATTCCTCTTCCTGCGGGGTCCCCGTCAATTCGGCGTATAGCCCGGTATGCAATTCGATCACCGGCACGCCCAGATGGAGCGCCGCCTCGATCTGGCGCGCATCGGGCTCGATGAACAGCGAGACCCGGATATTCGCGCCCTTCAGGTCACGGATCATCGGTGCCAGCTGATTGTGCATCCCAGCGACGTCCAGCCCGCCTTCAGTGGTGCGCTCTTCACGCTTTTCGGGAACGATGCAGGCGGCGTGCGGCCGGTGGCGAAGCGCGATCGACAGCATTTCGTCGGTCGCTGCCATCTCTAGGTTGAGCGGGATGGTCAGCCTAGCCGACAGGCGGGCGATATCATCATCGGTGATGTGCCGCCGATCTTCGCGCAGATGCGCCGTGATGCCGTCCGCGCCAGCCTCTGCCGCCACCAGCGCCGCACGCACGGGATCAGGGTACCCCACCCCGCGGGCGTTGCGTACCGTGGCGACATGATCGATGTTGACGCCGAGCCTGAGATGATCGGGGCGAAGGTGATCGGTCATGCTGCCAGCCCCCGGCTGCCGGGTTTCACCGCGGGAATGGCCGCAAGTTCGGGCGGCAGGGCGTCCGCCGGATAGGCCGGGATGTCTAGCGTGCAGAGCGACACCAGCGACACACCGATATCGGCCCGACCGTTGGACCTGTCGATCAGGCACGCCGCCCCCAGCAATTCACCGGGGTGCTGGCGGATCGCGGCGATGCATTCGCGCGAGGACAGCCCCGTCGTCACCAAATCCTCCACCATCACGACCCGCGCGCCCGCCGGGATCTCGAAATTGCGGCGCAGCTGAAATTCGCCGCCTTCGCGCTCGACGAACACCGCCAGACAGCCCAGCGCGCGTGCCGTTTCATAGCCGGGGATGATCCCGCCAATGGCTGGCGAGACAATCATATCGACATGCCCAAAATGGGCGGTGATACGCGCGGCAAGCGCCGCGCATAGCCGCGCGGTCCGTACCGGATCCTGAAACACACGCATCTTTTGCAGGAATATGGGCGATCGAAGCCCCGATGAGAGGATAAAATGCCCTTCGAGTAGCGCATCGGCATCGCGAAACTCTGCGAGCACCTCATCCTCAGTCATGATTATTGTGCGTCCTTGGCCAATTATCTTGGGAGATTTCGGGCGGCGTGATACGGTTCGCAAGAGTGCGACGCAACGCCGGTGCCAAAAAAGCTGCGCAAAAGCTTGAGGCGGGAGAAGGTGGTGCGTATAGGCCCCGCCTAAAGGGCGTATCCCCCCCAAGGCGCAGGGCTGTTAAGCGCCACTCTATAGTAGGACAACGAATCGAGATGATCATGACCGGGCGTATGACGGGGCTGAAGACATTGGCGATCACGGCTGGGCTGATGCTCGCCGGTGTCGCGCAGGCAGCGGCGCCTGCCCCGCAACAAGCGCCAGCACCAGCGCCCGGCGTTACCGTTTCCACCGCTGCTGACGCAGCACCGGCACCCGTTGTTGAGGTGCCTGCCCCACCAGCCGCCGTCGATCCGATGCTCGTCGATAATGGCGGCCCGGCGATGGCGCCCGTGGCCGGCGTCGGTCAGCCGACGGATAAGTTCGTTGGCGTACAGGCACAGGTCACGCCAACCGGTCGCCGCGCGGCCTGGATGCATGATGCGATCCTGATGCCGGTCATCACTGCCATCTCCATTTTCGTGCTGCTGCTGCTGATGTACGCCATGTGGCGCTATCGCCGTGCAGCCAACCCGGTCGCTTCCAAGACGTCGCACAACACCACGATCGAAGTGATCTGGACGCTCGCCCCGGTCGTCATTTTGGTGCTGATTGCGGTCCCGTCGATCGGGCTGTTGCAGGCGCAGTTCAAGCCGGCGCCTGCCAACGCGATCACGCTGAAGGCAATCGGCAACCAGTGGTATTGGACGTATCAGTATCCCGATAATGGCGGGTTCGAGATTACGTCGAACATGCTGAAGGAAAAGGGCGCAACCGCGCCCGGTGAGCGCGCCCGCACTGACGCCGATGGCCCGGCACTTCTTGCGACCGATAACCGCATTGTTCTGCCCGTTGGCGTGCCGATCCGTTTGCTGACGACGGCGAACGACGTGATCCACGCCTGGGCAATGCCCGCTTTCTGGATCAAGCTCGACGCGATCCCAGGCCGCATTAACGAAACCAGCTTCATCATTGAAAAGCCGGGCGTCTATTTCGGCCAGTGCTCGGAACTCTGCGGTGCGCGCCACGGGTACATGCCGATCACGGTCGCGGCGGTGGACAAGGCAACATTTGATAAATGGGTTGTCGCCAAAGGCGGCACCGTAAAGGGCGCGGCGCCTTCGTCAGCAGCCGATGCACTCCCCGCACCGGCAGCTGAAACTGCCCCAGCCAATGCAACTGACGCCGCGGCTCCTGCCGCTGGTGCCCCACAGGCGGACAAGTAAGACCATGACCGATATCGCCCTCACCCCCTCCGCCTTCCAGGCACATAGCGATGACGCGCATCATCATGATGCCGATCACAAGCCGGGGTTCTTTGCGCGTTGGTTCATGTCGACCAACCACAAGGATATCGGCACACTGTATCTGATCTTCGCGATCGTCGCGGGGATCATCGGCGGCGCGATTTCTGGCATGATGCGCGCCGAACTCGCCAATCCGGGTATCCAATATCTGGGCTATTGGGCGACCTTCCTGCCCGGCGGTGAGCAGGGCCTAGATCATTCGCTGCACCTGTGGAACGTGCTGATCACCGCGCACGGCCTGATCATG
>CAZYOU010000055.1:0-2154 GCA_964649315.1 uncultured Stakelama sp.
TATCTGGCTGATCTGGCCGCGCGCTACCCGATTTTCTCGATCGAAGACGGGATGAGCGAGGATGATTTTGAGGGCTGGAAGGCGCTGACCGATATGATCGGCGACAAGGTCCAGCTGGTTGGGGATGACCTGTTCGTCACCAATCCCGAACGCCTGGCGATGGGGATCGACAAGGGCCTCGCCAATTCGCTGCTGGTGAAGGTCAACCAGATCGGCACGCTCACCGAAACGCTCGCCGCCGTCTCGATGGCAAACCGGGCGAGCTATACGGCCGTCATGTCGCACCGTTCGGGCGAGACCGAGGATGCGACGATCGCCGATCTCGCGGTCGCGACCAATTGTGGACAGATCAAGACGGGCAGCCTCGCGCGCAGCGATCGGCTCGCCAAATACAACCAGCTGATCCGGATCGAGGAGGAGCTGGGCGATATGGGCCGCTATGCGGGGCGAAGCATTTTGCGGAAAAATTGAGTGTGGAATCTACAGGGTTGATCCATCGCAGCGGGTAAGGCAGAATCGCGTCATGTCAGGCTCATCCATGATCCGCAGCATCCTGCGCCGCGCTGGTCCTCCGGCATTGGCGCTATCCATCATGGCCTTTTTTGGCGGCTATGCGGTGGTGGGGCCAAACGGCATTCTGGCCTATGGCGATTACAAGCGTGAACTCGCTGCCCGCGAGGCGACCTATGCGGCGCTCGACAAGCAACGGGCGGTGTTGAAGAACCGCGTCGATCTGCTCGACCCGCGTCGTGCAAACCCCGATATGTCGGAGGAACTGGTCCGCAAACAATTGAAGCTGGTGCATCCCGACGAGGTGATCGTTCCCCTCAATTGATGCAAAACCCCAGTGCCAAGCGATTGCGCGCGCCGGGGGACTAGGCCTATAGCCACCACTCCCCAGGAAGAAGAGGTCTGAGCGACCGTGGCAAAATCACCCGCGCCCAAAGCTGCGTCGAGCCGCAAAAGTGAGCCCCCCGTCCCAAACCGCGAACGCCCCGACGAACCGACGCGCTTCGCAGCAGACAAGGATCAGCTGCTCGAATTCTACAAGCAGATGCTGCTGATCCGCCGGTTCGAGGAAAAGGCCGGGCAGCTTTACGGGCTCGGGCTGATCGGCGGGTTCTGCCATCTGTATATCGGTCAGGAAGCGGTCGCCGTTGGGCTACAATCGGCCCTGACCAAAAATGACAGCGTCATCACCGGTTACCGTGACCACGGGCATATGCTTCTCTGCGGCATCCCGCCCAAGGATGTCATGGCCGAACTCACGGGTCGTTTTGCCGGGATTTCCAAGGGCAAGGGCGGCTCGATGCATATGTTCAGCGTCGAGCATAAATTTTACGGTGGCCACGGCATCGTCGGGGCGCAGGTGTCGCTTGGTACGGGGCTCGGCTTTGCGCACAAATATCGCGGCGATGGCGGCGTGTGCCTGGCCTATTTCGGCGACGGGGCATCGAACCAGGGCCAGGTCTATGAAAGCTTCAACATGGCCGAGCTGTGGAAGCTGCCGGTCATCTATGTGATCGAGAACAACCAGTACGCCATGGGCACCAGCGTCAACCGGTCATCGGCCGAAGACCAGCTGTTCCGGCGCGGGGAGAGCTTCCGCATTCCCGGCATTCAGGTCGACGGCATGGATGTGCTGGCGTGCCGGGGCGCTGCCGAAACCGCGCTTGCCTGGGTTCGGAGTGGGAAGGGGCCGATCATCCTTGAGATGAAAACCTATCGCTATCGCGGCCATTCCATGTCCGACCCCGCCAAATATCGCTCGCGGGATGAAGTGCAGGCGGTGCGCGACAAGTCCGATCCGATCGATCATTGCAAAAAGGAACTCGAGGCACTGGGCGTCACCGAGGCCGATCTGAAAACGATCGAGCAGGACATCCGCAAGGTCGTGAACGAAGCTGCCGACTTCGCTGAAACCGCGCCCGAGCCCGATCCGGCCGAACTCTATACCGACGTGCTGGTGGAGCGTTACTGATGGCAATCGAGATCAAGATGCCTGCGCTGTCGCCGACGATGGAGGAGGGCACGCTCGCCAAATGGCTCGTCAAGGCGGGCGATGTCGTGAAGTCGGGTGACATCATGGCCGAGATCGAAACCGACAAGGCGACGATGGAATTCGAAGCCGTCGATGAAGGCACGATCGGCGAG
>CAZYOU010000055.1:2164-17880 GCA_964649315.1 uncultured Stakelama sp.
GAAGGTCGGCACCGTTATTGCGACGCTGAATGTGGAAGGGGAGGAAGCGCCAAAGTCCTCTCCCTCCGCACCCGTCGAGAAAGCCGCCGAGCCTGAAGCATCGGCCCCGAAAAAAGTGGATACCGGCACCGCCCAGCTCATTAGCGACAAGACCGCGGTCGTCGCTGATCCCGGCATCCCGGCAGGCACCGAAATGATCAAGGTCACGCTTCGTGAGGCACTCCGCGATGCGATGGCGGAGGAAATGCGCAACGACGACCGCGTTTTCGTGATGGGGGAAGAGGTCGCGCAGTATCAGGGCGCGTACAAGGTCACCCAGGGGTTGCTCGACGAGTTCGGCGACAAGCGCGTTATCGATACCCCGATCACCGAATATGGCTTTGCCGGGATCGGCTCCGGCGCCGCGATGGGTGGCCTGCGCCCCATCGTCGAGTTCATGACGTTCAACTTCGCGATGCAGGCGATCGACCACATCATCAATTCGGCCGCCAAGACCAATTACATGTCGGGCGGGCAGATGCGCTGCCCGATCGTGTTTCGCGGCCCCAACGGCGCAGCGAGCCGGGTCGGCGCGCAGCACAGTCAGAATTTTGCGCCTTGGTATGCCAGCGTCCCCGGCCTGATCGTCATCGCACCCTATGATGCTGCTGATGCCAAGGGTTTGCTAAAGGCGGCAATCCGCAGCGAAGATCCGGTCGTTTTCCTCGAAAACGAGCTGCTCTACGGTCGGTCTTTTGAGGTGCCGGCGGGCGACGATTATGTCGTGCCGATCGGCAAGGCGCGGATCGTCCGCACGGGCAGCGACCTGACCATCGTCAGCTATTCGATCGGCGTCGGCCTGGCGCTTGACGCGGCCGAGAAGCTGGCGGGTGAGGGGATCGATGCCGAAGTCATCGATCTGCGCACGCTCCGCCCGCTCGATCGGCAGGCTGTGCTCGACAGCCTCGCCAAGACCAACCGGATGATCGTGGTCGAGGAAGGCTGGCCGACCTGCTCGATCGCGAGCGAAATCATCGCGATTGCCATGGAGGAGGGGTTTGACGATCTCGACGCGCCGGTGCTCCGCGTAACGAACGAGGATGTACCGATGCCCTATGCTGCCAATCTGGAGAAGCTGGCGCTGGTCGACGTCGCACGCGTTGTCGCGGCGGCGAAGAAGGTGTGCAACCGGGCCTGATCAGCAGGTTGAGGCGGTGACGCCGGTGACGGGATAAACCTGGCTCAGATCACGCCGGTCACGCACGATCATGGAAGCGATCTCGGTCATCGACGTGTCTGGCGCGAGGCTCGTTTTGACGATCGGTTTATACTCGTAATAGACCTCAATGAACATCGTCGCACCATTGTCTGGCGCGGTCACCTGGCGACCGGTTGGGCCAAGGCCGGTCAGGTTCGTAGTGCCCGAACCGACAGGATATTTCCGCGCATAGCTGGTCTTCGCGCCATAGCAGCGCCGCCAGCCGATCTTGTAGGTGCCAGCGGTGTTGGGGCTCGCGGTCGGCTCAAGGCTGGTGACGATGATCCGACCATTGGCCTGCAAATTCAGTTCGCCCGCCTGCAAATTGGCCCCGACGAACAGATCGTTGATATCCGCTTCGGTAATCGTCTTAGCGACCAGCTGGCTGCCAGTGCCAATCCGCGCGGCGTTATCCGCCAAATGAAGCGCGACCTGGCTCATCCGCATCTTGGTGGTGATGTAGTTGGTCAGCTCGGCACCCGTCAGGCTCATCACGAGCAGAATGGGCAGCGCAAACGCAAACTCAAGCAGCGCAAGGCCGCTGTTGTCGTCGCGTAGGCGCGCAAACAGCGGCAGCCGGGTGAAGAAGCGCGTCACAGGCAGTTCCTCGTTACCGGGGCAGCATAGGTTGCCTGTTCGTCATAAGGCTGATTCTTCAGAATCGTCGCCGCTTTCACCGTGGTCATGTTGCCCATGTTGATGAGGTTGTAGAGCGGGAACATCCGGCGATAGGTCACCGATACGGTATAGAGCACCGCATCCTTTGCCCCGCCCTGACCGGCATTGCCGCCGTCTGCGTCCCAGGTGGCGTTGCCGTTGGCGTCTTCATACGGTTCCCCAGCATCGCAGGTGCCGTTGGCGTTGGTGTCGGTGAATGTCTCTTCTTGCGCGGCGGCCGCTTTTGAGAACGTTTTGTAGAAGCGCCGGGTGATCTCGATCGTACCGTTGTTGGCAAGCGCCCGTGCCTGTGCACGCACCTTGTCGTCGATCGCGGTCTGCGCGGACGCTTCGTCGTTGCCCTCAAGCGCGGAATCTCGCCCGACTTTCTGCACGACACCCTGCAGCACCGACCGCATATACAGCGTGTGTGCGACATCGAACGCGCCGAGCAACGTCAGGACCAGTACCGGCGCGACAAAGCCAAACTCGACGATCGTCGCGCCGCGCGTATCATCGGATAACCGGCGGAGAAAGCGGGGGGCGTGCACGATCATCGCGTCAACCTGAGCTGGGAAATTTCAGAGGCAATCGAGCCGAATACCGTGTCGAGATCGGCGGAATTACGCGCCGAATAGAATCGCCCGGAGGTCGCACAGCTGCGCAGCGAGTTTTCGATCGTCGTGTTCGAAACGCCGAACCAGATCACCCACAAGGTGATGTTCTTGTTCTTCACCGCCGTACATAATCCGGCGAGCCGGGCGTTGACCTGTTGGGTCAGCGTGCCGGTGGTGTTGCAGCCGGACGTGGGCACGGCGTCTTCGTCGGTCTGGCGGCGATCGAACCAGCCAATGCCATAGGCGGTGTAATTGCCCACCCCGGTGCAGGCTTCACCATCGGTCATGAAAATCAGATGACGTTCTATCTCACCACCGCTGGGCGTCAGCGCGTTCTCGCTCGCGAAGATGCCGGTGGGCGACATCAGTCGCGCGCCCCACAACATGCCGATGTCGTGATAAGTATTGCCGCTTGGCGTCAGGCTATCGACATAGCTTTCAAAAGCCGTCGGATCATTCCATACGGCCAGCTTGCGCGCTTCGGTGGGGCAGAAATAGTCTGATCCATTCCCATATTCAGTCGTGGTGGTAATCTCTGCAAGATCCCAATTGTTGCCATTTCCGGACACATCTTTGCGCGTGTAAATGATGCCCGGCAACAATGGCGCCCATAAGGTGGATTCATCGTTGGTGTTGGGCACAAGATCGATGTCGAGATCATGCGCGCCTGCGGGGATCGGATCATAATCGGTCTCGCGAACCGTTTCGCGTTCTTCGATGCAGCCGTCCCAGGCGATCGTCTTGTTGGTAAACCCATTACCGATCGGCAGCACAAAGCTGTTGTTCCAGTTCGTGCCGTTCTTCAGAGCGGATATATCATGCGTGATCTGGGCATAGCGCCAGGTTTGGGACGCGTTCGTGCCCGGTTGACCGGTATAGGTTGTCTTGGTCGTCGTCTTGTTGGTTTTGCAGCTGCCCTTTTTCTTTTTGTTCCAAGAAATCGCTGTGTAGCTGATCGTCGTCACTTCGCGCGAATTGCCATTGATCACCTCACTGGTCGATCCCCGGCTTGCAAGGCTGGTATCGTTGCATTCATTGCTGGGCACGCCGGTAAGCGTTGATTTGGTGGTTGAGACCGTCGGGTTGCCGGATTGTACCCAGCTTGCATCGGTTGCCGGTGTGCTTATCAGTTGGCGTGATTGATACGGCCATTCATCTGCAAAATAGGCCGTTGGCAGCAGTTTGCCGACATTGACGTTGACCGAATAGGGCACGAACCCAAACCGCACCTGCACCGCGGTAACGCCGCCGGTCGGCGCGCCTGCGTTGCAGCTTTCGCTGGTGTTGCGCTGGGCGACCGATTCGTAAAAGCACTTCACGGCACCGCGCAGGGCCTGGATCTTTGTCTTGCTGTCAGATGATGCCGCTTTGCTCGCCATCGATCCGGTCACGTCCAGGACGAACATGATATCGGTGTTCGGCAGGCTCATCGCCGCATCGCAGGTAACTGTCAGTGTTTCGGTCGTCCTGCCGATCACGCGGGTCAGCGTCATCGGCACCGTGGCTGAAACCGTGCCCGTCACCTTGCCGCCGGATTCGGTGAAGGTACGGGTGAGCGATGTCGATCCATATGTGTTTGAGGCGAAATTCGCATCGAAAAAGCGTTCTGCCGTGGTTCGTGGCAGATTGTTGCTTTGCGACCAGATGCCACCACCCATCGCCTTGCGCCCGGCAAGCGCACCAGCGTCACAGGCGTGCTGCAGCCGCGTCTTGGTGATGTAGAGGCGGCTCATATCGACGCCACCACCGACCAGACCCGCCAACGGAATCAATGCAGCCGCCATGATTGCCAGCGTATTGCCGCGAACATCACGTGCGAGCCGGCGCATGAAGCCGACCGGCTCTGCCGTCGTGCGCGCTGATTGATCCACCATTGTACTGCCCCATGTGCCCAGAAACGGGTCCAGCGGGCAGTAATGCGCCGACAATGGCTAATTTTGCCTAAACCACGCCGATGGCGCAGCGAGCATATGGCTGCGATCATCGGGTCAGCCGCAATTGCGAAATTTCTGAGGCAATTGATCCGAACACCGTGTCGAGATCGGCGGAACTGCGGGCCGAATAAAAGCGATCAGTGGTCGCGCAGGCGCGCAACGAGTTTTCGATCGTGGTGTTCGATACCCCGAACCAGATCACCCACAAGGTGATGTTCTTGTTTTTCACCGCCGCGCATAGCCCCGCCAGTCGGGCGTTCACCTGCTGGGTCAGGGTACCGGTGGTGTTGCACCCGTCGGTCGGCGCGGTGGACGCGTCGGTCTGACGGCGATCGAACCAGCCCACGCCGTAAGCATTATAATTGCCAACGCCGGTGCAGGCTTCACCGTCGGTCATGAAGATCAGGTGGCGTTCGATTTCGCCGCCCGAGGGGGTCAACGCATTTTCACTCGCGAAGATGCCGGTTGGCGACATCAGGCGCGCGCCCCAGATCATGCCGATATCGTGATAGGTATTGCCGCTGGGCGTCAGGCTATCGACATAATTTTCGAACGCGGTCGGATCATTCCACTCGGCCAGCTTCTTGGCTTCGGTCGGACAGAAATACTGGCTCGCATTGATGTAGTTTGCGGTCGTGGTGATCTCTCCCCGGTTCCAATTGCCGCTGTCGGACGTTTGCCTGCGGGTAAAGATCAGACCCGGCACGGCAGGCCCCCACAGACTGCTGGAATCGCCGGCGCTCGGCACAAGATCGATGTCCAGATCCTTGGCGCCGCTCGGGATCGGCGTGTAGCTCGTCTCGCGAACCGTCGCGCGTTCTTCGATACAGCCGTCCCAAGTGAGGGTGACATCACTGGCCCCTGTGCCGATCGGGCGGGTGAAGCTGGGATTCCAGCCACTGCCATTCTTTAGTCCCGAAACGTCAACGGGCAAGCTGCCATAGGTCCAGTCGCGCAGCGTATCGACATAGGTCGTCGTGGTATCGGTGCGGCGCCGACGGCAGCTACGGTTGTTGCCCGAATCGTCCGGTGCGCCGTTCCAGCCCCATTCGCCATCGTCGGTGCCATCCGTAGCGGCGCCATCGCTGTTGAAGACAATGCTAACCTCGGTCGCTGGCGATGGACCGCCTGACGTCACGGGCGTTGGGGTAAATCCATTGAAGCTCTCATTATTCATGTATTTCAGGCAGTTATTGCGTGAAAGCTTGCCGTCATACACCTGCCAATAGGGTCCCGTAACGTACGTACCCGGCGGGCGCATATTGGCGCGGCGGGTCTGGTAGTTCCAAGTGTCAGCGAAGAAGGTGGACGGCAGCAGTCGCCCGACATTGACGTTGGTGGCATAGGGCACAAAGCCAAATCGTACCTGAACCGCGGTCACGCCACCGGTAGGGGCACCGGCGTTGCACGTCTCGCTTGTGTTGCGCTGGGCGACCGATTCATAAAAGCATTTCACCGCGCCCTGCAGCGCTTCCATCTTCGTTTCGGTATCGGTTGAAACGGCCTTGCTGCCCATTGATCCGGTAACGTCGAGCACGAACATCACATCGGTGTTCGGCAGGCTCATCGCCGCGTCGCAGGTGACGGAGAGCGTTTCGGTGGTCTTGCCGATCACCCGGGTCAGCGTCATCGGTACCGTCGCCGATACCGTGCCCGTCACCTTGCCGCTTGCCTCGGTGAAGGTGCGCGACAAGCCAGTTGAGCCATAGGCACCAGCAGGGAAATTGGCATCGAACAAGCTGTTGGCGACGGTGCGCGGTGCAAAGCTGTTCTGCGACCAGATGCCGCCGCCCATCGCCTTGCGACCGGCCAGTGCACCGGCATCACAGGCATGTTGCAGCCGCGTCTTAGTGATGTAGAGCCGACTCATGTCGATGCCGCCCCCCACCATGCCTGCCATCGGGATCAGCGCTGCGGCCAGGATCGCCATCGTGTTGCCGCCCACATCACGAGCAAGCCGACTCAGGAACCCGCGCCCGGTGCCTTGTGTGGTGGACTTTTTGCCCCATGGCCATGTGATGCGCGGCCGCGATTGGCCTTTGGTCGACATGATGGCGCACTGCCCCCTGATGATAAATAAGCGGCGCTAGCGATGGCCCGGGAAGCGCTAACCACCCCTCAAGCGATGGCGTGAAAATGGCGGAAACTATCTTTGACGGCCGGATGGTTAGCCTCGCTGATCCGGAGCGTGCGCTGGCGTTGCGCTATGCACCGCGCGCCGTCCGTGCGGGGCTTGCGACATTATGGGCGCTTGATGAAACGCTGGGCGCGATCTTGCGCGGCGGGCGCGACCCGATGGTGTCGCAGTTGCGGCTGACCTGGTGGCACGAAGCGATCTGTCGCCTCGATCACGCGCCGCCGCCGCTTCAGCCGGTGTTGCAGGCGATTGCCGATGATCTTCTTCCGCACGGGGTAACCGGCACGTCGCTGGCGGCGATGATTGACGGGTGGGAACAGCTGATCGATCCCGATCCGATCGATGATGCCGCGCTGGGTGCCTATGCGGAGGCGCGGGGGGGGCGCTTGTTTGCTGCCGCGGGCGCGGTGCTCGGCAGCGACGACGATCCGGTGGCGCTGGCCGGGCAGGGTTGGGCGCTGGTTGATCTCGCACGCCACTGCGGCGATGTAGCGCTCACCGCCAGCGCATTGCGTCTCGCCCGCCCGCTGCTCGATGCGGCGACTGCGCGTCGATGGCGACCCGAAGCCCGGTCAATCGGGATGCTGGCGCATCTCGCAGCGATGGATGCGCGTGCCGAAACACTGCCCTTGCCGGTTCAGGGGTCGCCCATGCGACAGTTGCGGATGATCCGGCACCGCTTCACGGGGCGATAGGCTTTCGCGAGTCTGCCCAAGGCGTTATTCATAACCGGCGAGGCGGGCGGGGACAGGCGATGTGGCGGTATCTGGCAGCGGGAATCGGTGGGCTGATCCTGGTGACTGTCGGCTATGTCTTCGCGTCGAGCGGTTCAGCACCGGGTGCCGCTCTCCCGGCCGCGCCCGCTGGCGCCGCGACCGCACAAAACGAGGGCCTGCCGGATAACGCGCCGGAAGCCAGCGCAAAAACCCGCGAGGAAAAGCGCTTTGGCCGGTATGACAAGGACAAGGACGGCAGCATTACCCGCGACGAATATCTCGCCAGTCGCCGTAAGGCCTATGCCCGGCTGGATACCAATGGCGACGGCACGGTGTCGTTCGACGAATGGGCGATCAAGACGACAGCACGCTTCAATACGGCCGATGCCGACCGCAACGGCGCGATGAGCCCCGCCGAATTCGCCACGACCGCCCCGAAACGCCGCACGCGCCAGTTACCGAAATGCGTCTGCCCCCTTGCGTCGACCCCGGCGAGCGACGACGAAGGCTAGGCCGCCATCCATGCTGTCAGGGCGGTGCGCGCGCGCGCCGTATACATCCGCTTGCGATCGGCCTTTTTGGTGCGCTCCTCAATCGGCGGGAACAGCCCGAAATTGACGTTCATCGGCTGATAGGACTCCGCCATCGCCGCGCCGGTGATGTGGTGCAGCAATGCCCCCAGCGCGGTTTCGACCGGTGGCGGCGTGAGCGCGCGCCCGGCCAGCTCGGCCGCTGCAAAGCGCCCCGCGATCAGGCCAATCGCCGCACTTTCGATATAGCCCTCGCACCCCGTGATCTGCCCGGCAAAGCGAATATTCGGGCGTGATTTCAACCGCAGCGTCGGATCGAGCAATTCGGGCGAGCGGATAAAGGTGTTGCGGTGCAGCCCGCCCAACCGCGCGAACTCCGCATTTTCCAGCCCCGGGATCGTGCGGAACAGCCGCACCTGTTCGGCATGTTTCAGCTTGGTCTGGAACCCGACGATATTCCACAACGTGCCGCTCGCATTGTCCTGCCGCAACTGCACCACCGCATAGGGCCAGCGCCCGGTGCGCGGATCGTCCAGTCCGACGGGCTTCATCGGCCCATAGCGCAGCGTATCCACCCCGCGCGCGGCCATCACCTCGATCGGCATACACCCTTCGAAATAGGGCACATCCTCCCATTGCTTGAACTCGGTTTTCTCGCCGTCGATCAGCCCCTGATGAAAGGCCAGATACTGGTCCTTGTTCATCGCGCAGTTGATGTAATCCGCCGTTTCTCCCTTGTCCCAGCGGGACTGCATCCAGGCGAGCGACATATCGATACTGTCGCGGTGGACGATCGGGGCCAGCGCATCGAAGAACGCAAGCGCATCCTTGCCGGTCGCATCGCCGATGCTGTCGGCAAGGCCGGGCGCGGTGAGCGGGCCCGTGGCCACGATCGCCAGCCCCTCGCTGGGAAGCGTGTCGATGCGCTCGCGCACGATCGTGATATTGGGATGGGCCATCAGCGCGGCCGTGACCCCTGCGGAGAAATCATCCCGGTCCACCGCGAGCGCCGACCCGGCGGGCACGCGGTGCTTGTCGCCCTCGCGCAGGATCAGCGATCCCAAGTCGCGCATTTCGGCATGGAGCAGGCCGACCGCGTTCGCCTCGGCATCATCAGAGCGGAAGCTGTTGGAGCAGACGAGTTCGGCGAGCCCATCGGTCTGATGCGCCGGGGTCATCTCCCCCGATCCACGCATTTCGGAAAGCTTTACGCGAAAACCGGCCTCGGCCAGCTGCCAGGCGGCCTCCGAACCGGCCAGGCCGCCGCCGATGATGTGAATGTCATGAGTCATCGGGCGGACTTAGAACGATGAGCGATTAAATCAAAATATCATGCTGCCTTAAGCGGGAGCGACAACGCCTCAACGCTGGTCAGATCAAGCTTTGTTGAGGCGTGATCGATGTCGATCCCGACGACCGAGCCAGCGGCATCGAAATCAGCATTCACACCATCGGCAATTTCTCGCGTCTCCACGCCAGGCGCGGCATTCAGCTCTATATAGAGACTGTCGGTCTCGGGATAATAATGGAGTTTCACGATCCATCCCCTGCAAAATTCCGATCGATGAAGGCGTTATGCAGCGTCGATCCGTCTTCCAGCGTTACAACCCTTAAAATGCGCGCTTTGCTTTCGTTGGGCAAGTGCACCCGCCCCCAGTAGCGTATTCTGCCATCGGGCTGCACGTCGACGCGAACGGGATTCGACAGCACCGCTCTGCACATCGCCATCGTCAGATATGGCCGTTTTCGAAGAACTTGCTCCGTAAAGTAACGCGTTTCGCTCACAGCGCACGGATCTGCCGTTGGTTACGCTTCGTCGCGACATATTCCTCACGCACCGGCTTCATCCGTCCAGCGCGTGAAGCGTCGGCAGACAAGGGCGCAAACACCGCCGGTAATCGCAAAGGACATTGTTAAGCTGATGCCTTCGTTGGCGGGGTTGTTAGGGGCGGCGATCAGGGCGGCAGGTACACCGGCGGCCAGTGCACCGACGATCGCCCAAATGCCACCGGCGCGCGCGGACGTCACCCGCGTACCGATCCAGTGCATCACCACGTTGCCGATCAGGTTGGGAATGATCGCGTACAGAAATCCGACCGGCGTTCCGATGGCAATGAAAGCGCCGGCAAGGAACAGCCATTTCAGGATCATGTCGGACAACGGCTCGTTCATTGCCGGCAGGTTGGTGCCAAACATGAAACTGGCCGTCACGTTCGCGACCAGAAAAACCGCCCCCGCCCCGATCGAGGCGATCAGCGGTCCCAGAATGAAATTGCGGAATAATCGTTTCATGACCGTTTTCCTCACCCTTCCGAACCTTCAGCGCTCCCTCCGTCTCCTGATGGAAGAGGAAAGGGTTATGGCGTTTGACGTTGTTTACAAGAGTCCGATCTGTTTGTCCGAATTCCCCGCTGCCTCCGCCTTCACTGGGTTGGCGCGGGACATAGGTAGGTCGAGTCTTGGTAAAGCTCGTTCGTCGCGATGCACTTGCACGCCGTGACAGAACATTGGCGGGGCCCCGAAGGGACTCAATAAGACGTCTGGCCCCGCCGTTACCCCGCACTTGTTTCAGGGTCCATTGTGCAACAAGGACGGACATCGCGGGCGGCACGGTGGATGCTGAAACCAGTTCAGCATGACAATAGAGTAAGGCGAATGACGGGGATGGGGCGGCAATGGGTCATCGATGGGCATGGATCGCAGCGCTGATCGCCGGCGCAACCTATCTTCCCGCGAGCTGGCTGCTGCCGGGTGGACCGGCGTTGGTCATCTGGAAAGGCGCAGGGGTGGCGTTGCTGGCGCTATGGGCGGCGTTGCAGGCGCGGTCGCTCGACGGGTGGCTGCTCGTTGCGGTTATGGCGCTTGGGGCTGCGGGGGATGTGCTGCTTGAGGTGGCGGGCCTGACGACGGGCGCGGTCGCGTTTCTGGCGGGGCATCTGGTGGCAATCGCGCTTTATTCGCGCCACCTGAGGCCCGATTGGCGCTGTGGCTTGCCGATTGCGCTGGGGCGGTTGCTGATCATCCCTGCGCTGGCGTTCGTCTTCCCCGCAGATCGCACCGCCGCGCCGGGGATCGCGCTCTATGCCACCGGCCTCGGGGCGATGGCGGCGATGGCATGGCTCAGCGCCTTTCCGCGAAACTGGGTATCGTTCGGCGCGCTGCTGTTTGCGGTCAGCGATTTGCTGATCTTCGCGCGGCTCGGGCCGCTTGCCGGGTCGATCATCCCCGATCTGCTCGTTTGGCCGCTTTACTTCGGCGGGCAGGCGATGATCGCGTGGGGCGTGGCGGGCGCGCTCGCGACGAAGGGCGAAAGCGCGCCGATTTAAGCCTGCTCGTCGATCACGTTCTGGATGGCTTTGCGTAGCGCATCGCGGGTTTGGTACAACCAGTTGCCCGAGCCACGACCCTTGGGCTCTTCCCAGCGTTCAGTAATCTCGACAGCAAGGCGATCGGCATCCAGCATTCCACCGGCAGCCCGCTTGCGCGCGATTGCTTCTTCGATTTCGGTGCGAAGAATTTGGTCGATGTCCATGATGCAAAGCTCGTCGGGTTAAAGCGATCCGATTCGGTTGCCGTTACGTGGCACCCGACCATTGCTATGATGGCTTTGACGCCATTTGGGAATATGGGCACGAGGCCGGGTGGCCATCAGCGGGCGTTGCCGTCAGGTCGGCCGTTTGATCAACCAAGGCTTGACCCGACCCGTCGGGCGCGGCGTGCCATCCAGCCGGACTGCGCGGATGACCCGCACGGCGCGCAGCAGCATCTGGCCGCGCATGCCATCGGTGCCGCCGCCGGTCGGCATGGCAAGGATCCGGCGCACGACATCCATCCCCTGCACCACGCGCCCGAATGCCGCGAAACCCTTGCGGCCAGGGCTGGCGTCCATGTGCGGCGCGCGCCCGATGCAGATGAAATAATTGCCGCCCGCTGAATCAGGATCCTCGCGCCGCGCCATCGATATCGTGCCGTCGAGATGGCGCAGTCCCGTCTGCGCGGTCGTCTCCAACGGGAAAGGCGGCAGGATGCGGCGGGCATCAGTCTCAATCCCGCCCTGGATAAAGCCCTGACGCGGATCATATTTGGCGCGCGCCGCCCGGTAGAATTTCGTGCCGTCGAACCGTCCATCATCGACATAGGCCAGGAAGTTCGCCGCCGTTTTCGGGGCGCGCCGCGTTTCGACCGCGATAACGATCGGCCCGGCGCTCGTCTCAAGCTTCACCCGAACGATGCCGGGGGTGGACGCCGCTCGTTTCGCCGCATTCGATGCATCGCCCGTCACCAAGGCGGCAACGCCAGCAAAAACGATCATCAGCGAATTAAGGCTACGCAAAAGATTTCATCCCTTCGGCTGGTCTATCCGTGAGTGCGGACACAATTTTGGCAGCCGATTCAAGCGGGAGCGTCTTTGTGGTGTCGATCTCCAGATCATAGCGCATGCCTGTGTGAACCCGCGTGAACTGCCCGCGCGCTTGCCCGATCAACCGGTCGCCGCGCTCGCGCTCACGGCGTTCCAACTCGGGCAGCGCGCAATGCACGCCGACCATGAACACGTCGGTATCCGCCAGCACATTTGCCCAATCCTGCTTGATGTCGTCGTCGATCAGCACTTCATCCAGGATCAGGTCGAGGCCATGGTCGACGATTGTCCGAGCGACACGGGCATGGGCCTTCAGCATGTTCCACCCAAACGACCCATAATTTAACCGAACATCGCCAAGCTGATCGGTATCGAAGAAAAAGCCGTCAGGATTGTTGTGCAATTGCGGCGGGAGCATCGCAAATGCATCGTCGATCCCGAGACGCAGGTATGGCGTCGGCAACTGCGACTGTAATTCGCGGCAAATGCTCGTCTTCCCGGACGATGTGCAACCGTTCAGGAAAATGACCGGCACCCGTTCAGCCTGCCACCGGCAGCTGCACCTGCCCGGCATCATCGCGCGTCAGCGGGCCGTATGCGATCACCGCCGACAGTGGCAGCGGGGCATAGATGTGCGGGAAAAGCTGCCCGCCGCGCGACGGCTCCCATTTCACCGCATTGCCCAACGCCGAAAGGTCGACTGCAGCGACGTGCAGGTCAGTTTGCCCCGCAAAATGCTTGTCGACCGTTTCGGTCAGCTGGGCATGGGTCGACAGGTGGATATAGCCATCTGCCAGATCAATCGGCGCGCCCGCGAACGTGCCGTCTGTCTCGAGCGTGGCCATCTGTTCGGCCGTCAGCACCTTGTACGCGGTGGTGGTTTGCATGCGTTACCCGATCTTGGTAATTATCGGCTCGGAGGTATGAGACCATGCGCAATACGTCAATCGCGCTCAGCGATCACTGGGTGAAGTTCACCGCCGATCTTGTCGCCAGCGGCCGCTATGGCTCGACGAGCGAAGTGGTGCGTGAAGGGCTGCGGCTGGTGGAGGCGCGGCAGAGGCAAATCGCGCAAATCGGTGCGCTGATTGAGGAGGGCGAGGCAAGCGGGTTCATCGATGATTTCGACTTTGACCGCTACATCGCCGCCGTCGACGCCGAGGAGCCCGGCAGCAGGGCTGCGTGAAACAACGTTGGGCGAGCAAGGCGCTCAGCGACCTTGATGCCATTCGCGATCATTCGCTCAACGCTTGGGGCAGAGCGCAGACCGCGCATTACCTGCGTACGATCCGCGATGCTGTCGCTGCTGCATCGCTGGCACCGATGCAGGCAGCGCCCGCCGATCACTATCGCTCCGGCTATCGAAAAATCACCGTCGGCGCGCATCTCGTGTTCTTCCGGATCAGCGGAGATGCGATCGAGATCGCGCGCATTCTTCATGCGGCGATGAAAATCGATACCAAACTGGAGTGATTCTCAATCTTCACTGGCAATCGGCGGCTGATCGGCCGGCAGATCGCCATCGACCGCATCAACATCACCCTCGGTGCCATCGTCGGTGATCTTCGCCGCACTCACCACCAGCTCATTCTTGCCGACGTCGAACAGCTTCACACCGGCCGAATTGCGGCCGATGACGCGCATTGTGGCCAGCGGCATGCGGATCAGCTTGGCCTGATCGGTCACCAGCATCAGCTGATCGCCCTTCGCCGCCGGGAAGCTGGCGACGACGGGGCCGTTGCGGGCGATATTGTCGATATTGGTGATGCCCTGGCCGCCGCGCCCGGTGCGGCGATATTCGTATGCGGAGGACAGCTTGCCATAGCCATTGGCGCAGACCGTCAGGATGAACTGCTCGCGCTCGGCAAGCTCCTCATACCGTGCTTGCGTCATCGCGATGCTGCCGTCCTTGTCGCCCTTCCAGGGCGCGAAACGCAGATAATCCTCGCGCTCCTCAGGCGATGCACCGACCCGGTGGAGGATCGACAGCGACATCACTTCATCACCGTCGGCCAGCCGCACCCCGCGCACACCGGTAGAATTGCGGCTCTGGAATTCGCGCACGTCATCGCCGGGGAAGCGGATCGCCTTGCCCGCGCGGGTGGCGAGCAGCACGTCATCAGCTTCGTCGAGCAACGCGACGCCGATCAGCCGGTCATCCTCATCCTCACCTTCGAACTTCATCGCGATCTTGCCGTTCGAGGGCACGTTGGTGAAGGCATCCATCGAATTGCGGCGAACATTGCCCTTGGCGGTCGCGAACATGACGTGGAGCTTGCCCCATTCCGCCTCATCCTCGGGCAACGGCAGTACCGTGGAGATTTTCTCACCATCGGCCAGCGGGAGCAGGTTGATCATCGGCCGCCCGCGCGTGGCGGGGCCGCCCTCGGGCAGCTTCCACACTTTCATGCGGTACACCTTGCCGTGGGTGGAGAAGAACAGCACCGGCGTGTGCGTGCTCGTCACGAACAGCTCGGTGACGATATCCTCGTCCTTGGTCGCCATCCCCGCGCGACCCTTGCCGCCGCGCTTCTGCGCGCGGAACGTATCGAGCGTGGTGCGCTTGATATAACCCTGCATGGTGACGGTGACGACCATCTCCTCGCGCTCGATCAGGTCTTCGTCGTCGATCCCGTCGGCGGCGGCGGCGATTTCCGTCTTGCGCGGCGTCGCGAACATCTGGCGCACCTCGACCAGCTCGTCGCGCATCACCGCGTAAAGCTTTACCCGGTCGCCCAGGATCGCGAGCAGCTCGGTGATCGATTCCGCCAGCGTCTTCAGCTCATCGCCAATCTCGTCGCGGCCAAGCGCGGTCAGCCGGTGGAGCCGCAGCTCCAGGATCGCGCGAACCTGAATGTCGGATAGCTTGTAGGTGTCGCCTTCGACCTCCGCTTCGACCGCCTCAACCAAACGGATGTAAGGCAAAATCTCCGCCACCGGCCACTCGCGCGCGGCCAGCGATGCGCGGGCGATGGCGGGGTTGGCGGAGCCCCGGATGATCCGCACGACCTCGTCCATGTTGGTGACCGCGATCACCAGCCCGAGCAAGATATGCGCGCGCTCGCGGGCCTTGAGCAGCTCATACTTCGAGCGGCGGGTGATCACCTCCTCGCGGAATTTGACGAACGCTTCGATGATGTCGCGCAGGTTGAGCGTTTCGGGCCGCCCGCCGCGGATCGCGAGCATGTTGGCGGGGAAGCTCGATTGCGCGGGCGTGTGCCGCCAGAGCTGGTTGAGGACCACTTCAGGCGTCGCATCGCGCTTCAGATCGATGACGATCCGCACGCCTTCGCGGTTGGATTCGTCGCGGATGTCGCTGATGCCCTCGACGCGCTTTTCCTTCGCGGCCTCGGCGATCTTCTCGACCAGGCCGTTCTTGCCGGTCTGGTAGGGGATTTCGGTGAGCACGATCGAGCGCTTGTCGCCGCGTCCTTCCTCGATCGTGTAGCGCGAGCGCACAATGATCGACCCGCGACCCTCCGCATAGGCATTGCGGCAGCCGGTGCGGCCCAGGATGATCGCCCCCGT
>CAZYOU010000056.1:0-17549 GCA_964649315.1 uncultured Stakelama sp.
CTTGCGATGGCAGGACCTAAACCTGCTGCGTCTACCAGTTCCGCCACGCCCGCCCCGAAACCATCAGGACACCGCCAGTCGGCGACGGTCTATAGCAGCGATGCTCGTGGGGGCAAGCGCACGATGGAGTTGGGTGACGCGCAGATGGTCAGTCCTTACAGCGCCCCGTGGCACTGTTTGTATTTTTTGCCCGAGCCACACGGACAAGGCGCATTACGGCTCACCCGCCCTTCCCACTGGGCAGGATCATCACCGAATTCATTTCCCGCAAGGCGCGGCATCGTCATCGGCGCGATCCGGGTGGTCACCAGCCCAAGATCATTGCCGCGATCGAAATCGTTGCTGTCGTCCAAACCCGTAAATGGATCGAAATGCGACGTGATGAAATCGGGTAGGTCGGGCAGCGATGGCGGCTGCTGGAGCTGGAATTGGGCGTGCGCGATCGTCTTTGTCACGTCTTCGCGGATCGTGCCGAGCATCCGTTCGAATAGCGCGAACGCCTCCTGCTTATATTCGTTGATCGGTGTTTTCTGGGCATAGGCGCGCAGATGAACGACCTGACGCAGCGCATCGAGCGTCGAGAGATGCTCCTTCCAGTGATGATCCAGATTCTGGAGGAGGATCGATTTTTCCACTTGGGTCCAGGTTTCCGGATCGAGCGATGCGGCCTTGGCCTCCACATGCGCATCGGCGGCTTCACGGACGCGCTCCTCGACCAGTTCAGGATCGATCGCTTCTTCGGCGAGCCATTCGTCGAACGGCGGGTCGATCCCCAGCATATCCTGCACACTCGCGCGCAGCCCTTCCATATCCCACTGCTCGGGATAGCTGTTGGGCGGACACGCCGTGCCGACCAGTGCATTCACCGTTTCAGATCGCATATCGACCACGACGTCACCCACGGTATCGGCATCCATGATGTCGCTGCGCTGTTCGTAGATCACCTTGCGTTGATCGTTCATCACGTCATCATATTCGACGACCTGCTTGCGGGTGTCGTAGTTGCGCGCCTCAACCTTGCGCTGTGCGGTCTCGATCGCCTTGCTCAGCCATTTCGATCCGATCGCCTCGCCATCGGCGATGTTAGACCGCATCATTTTGGCGAACATCGTGTCCGGGCCGAAAATCCGCAGCAGATCGTCATCGAGCGACAGATAGAAGCGGCTAAGCCCCGGATCGCCCTGACGACCCGAACGACCGCGCAGCTGGTTATCGATACGGCGGCTTTCATGCCGCTCGGTACCGAGCACGAACAAGCCACCAGCGGCGAGCACTTCGGCCTTTTCTGCAGCAACTTCGGCCTTGATCCGCTCGATCGCTGCCTCACGTTCCGGCCCCTCGGGCATCCCGGCAAGCTCGTCATTCACCCGGAATTCGACGTTACCGCCCAGCTGAATGTCGGTGCCGCGGCCGGCCATGTTGGTGGCGATCGTTACCACCGATTTGCGGCCTGCCTGCGCAACGATATGCGCCTCGCGCTCGTGCTGGCGGGCGTTGAGCACTTCATGCACCACGCCTTCCTTCACCAGAAAGTCGCTCAGCAGTTCGGACTTCTCGATCGATACTGTGCCGACCAGCACGGGTTGGCCAAGTTCGGCATGATGCTTGATCTTCTTGGCGATCGCCTGAAACTTGTCCTGCGTGTTTTTGTAGAACTCGTCTTCCTCATCGACGCGCTTCACGGGCACATTGGTCGGGATGGTGACGACATTCATCTTGTAGATGTCGAAAAACTCGGCCGCTTCGGTCGATGCGGTGCCCGTCATCCCGCTGAGCTTCGGGTACATGCGGAAATAATTCTGGAAGGTGATCGACGCCATCGTCTGGTTTTCGGGCTCGATCGGCACGCCTTCCTTGGCTTCAACCGCCTGGTGCAGACCGTCTGACCAGCGCCTGCCGTCCATCATGCGCCCGGTGAATTCATCGATGATGATCACCTTGTCGTCCTTGACGATGTAGTCCGTATCCCGCTTGAACATCTTGTTCGCACGCAGCGACTGATTGACGTGGTGGACGACCTGCGTGTTCTCGAAATCATACAGGTTCGTGCCCTCAAGCAGCCCGGCTTCCTCGAGCATTCGTTCGGTCAGCTCGGTGCCGGCTTCGGTCAGGATGATCGATTTCTGCTTCTCGTCGAGCTCATAGGTATCGGCGCCCAACTGCTTCACGATTGCATCGACGCGCAGATAGAGATCGGTTTTATCGTCAGTTGGCCCGGAAATAATCAGCGGGGTGCGTGCTTCATCGATCAGGATCGAATCGACTTCATCGACGATCGCGAAGTTGAACTTGCGCTGCACCATCGATTCGCGGTCGTACTTCATGTTATCGCGCAGATAATCGAAGCCGAGTTCGTTGTTGGTCGCATAGGTGATGTCAGCGGCATAGGCATCGCGGCGCTGCTGATCGGTCAGGTTGGGCACGATCACGCCCGTGGTCATGCCAAGGAAGCGGTAGACGTTGCTCATCCACTCGGCGTCGCGCGCGGCGAGATAATCGTTGACCGTCACCACGTGAACGCCCGTCCCCGGCAGCGCGTTCAGATAACAGGCGAGCGTCGCCACAAGCGTCTTGCCTTCACCCGTGCGCATCTCGGCGATTTCGCCGCGGTGGAGCACGATGCCGCCAATCATCTGCACGTCGTAATGGCGCTGGCCAAGCGTCCGCTTGGCCGCTTCGCGCACCGTGGCGAACGCTTCGGGCAGCAGATCATCAAGCTTCGCGCCATTGGCGAGCCGCTCGCGGAATACTGCTGTCTGTCCAGACAATGCATCGTCACTTAGCGCCGAAATCTGCGGTTCAAACGCGTTGATCTTGGCGACGATCGTCCCGAGCGACTTGACGTAGCGATCGTTCGACGATCCGAAAATGGTTTTGGCAAGGCCACCGAGCATGGGGAATTCCTGTATCTATGGGATGGCGAGACCGACCTTCTGGGTCGCCACGCGAAGTTAGGTCGATAGGATCAGGTCGGCAGCGAAGATCAGCGCCAACCGGGGCAGCGCGCTATTCGCGGCGGCGGGACATGTAGAGCGGGATGATACCCGCGATGTCGATCGTGCGGATTGATACCAAAGGCGCAGCGGATAGGCGTCCGGGCACCGTAGGCGCAGGATGCCGGATCACGCGGCCTTCGACCGTGCTGGCTGCCACCGATGCGCGCGAAACGCTGGCCGCTGCCTGGTGCAACCGCACCTCCGGCACCTGCCCACCTGCAGCCGCACCCGTGAGGGCGCTCAACAGGGCAGAAAGGATCAACAGCAGGTTCAAGCAAAGCTTCCGATTGGATTTGGCTTAAGCACGTGGACGTGCACATAGGCATTCATCGCATGAACGTCCATCGTTGAAGGTAAGCTGAACAAATGCGCAAGGCGACGGCGACAAAACCCGTAACGCTCACTGCCCAGCGGTATCGGCATCGGCCAACTGCCAGCGCATGGCGGAGTTCCATTTGCCTGGCATCGGTTTGCCGCTGCGATCGCGCGCTGGTTTGAACCGCCCGTTCAGGATCAACTGGCTGCACGTGGTCGAATCCAGCAAGTCCGATCCGCTCGATACGGTGATGTTGCACCCGGTAATCCGCCCAGCAGCATCGATATCCAGCGAAAACTCGGTCCGACCCTCCTGCGATGCGATCCGCGCTTCGGGTGGGTAGGATTCGGGCGGAAACCAGTCTCCCGGATTACCGATTGGCTCCACGCCGGTCATGACATCGTCGGGTGCGGCGGGTGCAGCAACGGCCTTTGGAGCAACTTTCGTCGACGATTGGCCCGCCTGAACCGGTGCGGTCAGCGCGGTTGTCGCCAGCATGACCCAGAGCATCATTGGCTGGATGATTGAACGCTTGCCTTCGATCATACGCACTTTAACACCCCCTGCACCGATGCTCCTTTTTAGGCACAGACTTCCGCCATGTCATCCCGCTCACCGCTTGCCCCCGATCGCTTCCCGGATTTGCCTGCAATTGCCGGGGTAACGCTGCGCGTCGCGCGGGCGGGCTATAAAAATTGGGGGCGCTGCGACCTGACATTGGCGCAGCTCGATCCCGGCACCAGCGTGGCAGGGGTGACCACGACGAGCAAATGCCCCTCCCCCGAAGTGGAATGGTGCCGAAAAGCACTGACGCTCGGCCATGCGCGGGCATTGGTGGTCAATGCTGGCAACGCCAACGCCTTCACTGGCGAGCGCGGCCGCGTCGCGGTCGAGGCGATTGTGGCGCGTGTCGCGGCGCAGATCGGCTGCCAGCCATCGGACGTTTTCGTTGCCTCAACCGGCGTGATCGGCACCGCGCTGCCGATCCCCAAAGCCGAAGCGGGGCTCGACGCAGCCTTTGACGCGCCGCCGTGCAACTGGGAAGACGCCGCCAACACGATCGGCACCACCGACACGTTCCCAAAGGGCGCCACAACCAGCGCCATCGTCGATGGCCGCACCGTTAAGCTCACCGGGATCATCAAGGGTTCGGGCATGATCGCGCCCGATATGGCGACGATGCTCGGCTTCATCTTCACCGATGCGGCGGTCGAACCGGCATTTCTGCAAGCGGCATTGAGTGATGCCAACCGGTCTAGTTTTTCGTGCATCACCGTCGACAGCGACACATCGACCAGCGACACCGTGCTCGCGTTTGCGACGGGCAAGGCAGGCAATACGCCCCTGGTCGACGCGGACTCGTCCGGGGCCGACGCCTTTCGGGCGGCGTTGCGTGATCTGTGCCTGCAACTCGCACACCTCGTCGTGCGGGACGGCGAAGGGGCAACCAAGTTTATCCGCATCGACGTGACTGGTGCCGAGAGCGACAAGAGCGCCCACCGCATTGCGCTGTCGATCGCCAATTCGCCGCTCGTCAAAACCGCAATCGCCGGGGAGGATGCCAATTGGGGCCGCGTCGTCATGGCTGTCGGCAAGGCGGGCGAACCCGCCGACCGCGACCGGCTCTCGATCCGTTTCGGCACCACCCAAGTTGCCCGAGAGGGTTTGGCGGTGGAGGGATATGACGAAGCCCCGGTCGCGGCGCATCTGAAGGGGCAGGAAATCGACATCGGTGTCGACCTGGGTCTCGGCGATGGCCGCGCGACGGTTTGGACCTGCGACCTGACGCATGGCTACATCTCGATCAACGCCGATTATCGGAGCTGACATGACTGACATCATCCTGCACCATTATCCGCGTTCGCCCTATGCCGAGCTGGTCCGCCGCGCGCTGGGCATCAAGGGCGCGCGCTGGCACTCGGTAATCATTCCCAATGTCGCCCCCAAGCCTGAATTGACGCCGCTGACCGGCGGTTATCGCAAGACTCCCGTTTTGCAGATTGGCGCCGATATCTATTGCGACACGGCGATCGCGATCGAGGCAATCGAGGCGCACCAGCCCTCGCCAACGCTGTTCCCGGCCCCGCTCGGGCGGCTCGGCGCGCTGGTGGCGATGCAGGCAGGCGGCGTGACCTTTGGCCATGCGGTCGGCTCCGCAATGGCTGTCGTGGCAGACCAAATCGACGATGCCTTTTTCGAGGATCGAAAAGCGCTGTTCGGGATGGACCGCGAACGGATGAAGAAAGCCGCCCCACACCAGACTGCGCAGTTCATCGGCTGGCTGGCAAAGCTAGACGACGCGCTCGCCGATGGCCGCTCATTCCTGGGTGGTGACGCGCCCGGCTATGCCGATTGCGCGGTGGGAATGAATGTATGGTTCCAGGCCGGGTTCGGGCTGAAGGAGGCGCGGCTGGCCCCCTTCCCGCATGTCACAGCTTGGATCGCGCGCTGCGACGCGATCGGTCATGGCGAGCGGATCGATATGACGGCGCAGGCGGCGCTTGATGTTACCCATGCTGCAACGCCGACCGCAACGGCTCAAATCGACGATGGCTGCGGCTTTACCGAGGGTCAGCCCGTTGCCATCCGCACCGAAGATCCGGGTGCGGATACCGTCACCGGCACGCTGCTGCGCTGCACCGCTCGCGACATCGTGCTGCTGCGCGATGATCCGCGGGTCGGCACGGTAGCGGTGCACTTCCCACGGATCGGGCAGATACTTAGGGCAGCGTAGCGTCGCTCAGCCGAGTGCGCCCTCTAGCCAAGCCTTCAGCTTGCTCTTGGGGGCCGCACCGCTGAAGCGCGCGATTTCCTCGCCACCCTTGAACAGGACGAGGTTGGGGATCGCCCGCACGCCGAAGCGCGCGGCCATCTCCTCGGCATCGTCGAGATTGGCCTTGGCGATGGTAACCTGCCCGGCCATTTCGTCCGACAGTTCCTCGAGGCTCGGCCCGATGACCTTGCACGGGCCACACCATTCGGCCCAGAAATCGACCAGCACGGGCTGCTCGGACTTGAGCACATCGCTGTCGAAAGTTGCGTCGCTTACTTTGGTCGTCGCCATATCATTATCTCCTGATCGTCATCAGATAGGCTGAGTGCGGTTCCGTCTCAAGCCAGCAGCCCCAAGCTTTCATGCGTGGCACCAAAGGGCGGCTTGTGCGCACGCAGCAAATCGGGCGGCAGCGTGAACATCACAGGCGTCGCCGTATACAGCAACGCAGCCTCAATCGTCCGCCCGGGAAAGATAACAGCAAGCGCATCGGCATAGGCGGCCATCTGCCGCAAGTGGTAGGGCGGGATATCGGCCAGCGTGGCGGGGGCGCGGCGGCCGGTCTTGAAATCGATCACGCGGACGTTGGTGTCGCTCACCAGCAGCCGGTCGACCGTGCCCGAGACGACAAAGCCGCCCTCGACCACCGCCGCAATCGGTGCCTCGGTAAGGGCATCCGCCCCGAACAGTTCGGCAAAACGCGGATCGCCCAGCACTGCACAGACGCTGTCGACGATCTCGCGGCGCAACGCGTCATCCGCAACCCCGCCTGCCGCGTGCAACCAGCGATCCGCCGCCACTCGCCGATCCTCCGGCGCAACCGCCGGCAACCGCTCGAACAACGCGTGGATAAGCCGGCCGCGCTCCGCCGCTGCCCGCATGGCGGCGTCGGGTGGCGGATCAACGACCCCGTCCACGCCAAGCGACGAGGGGGCGAGCGGACGCGGTGGGCGTGCTTCGACCGGCGCAGCTTCGGTCGCCCAGCCAGGCACAATAATTGCCTCAGGCAGCGCATCGAGGGTCTTTTTAGGGCGATCGGTTGGGCGTGCTGGTGTGATACCGGTAAAGGAACGCTCGCCCTCGCCACCCGCGATCCCCAACATCCCAAAGGCACGATCAGCGGCTGCATACCAACTGGCAGTCGGCGGAACGCCTTTTGCACGCGGCCCAAGCGCACCAGCGATCACCAATTGCTCCTCGGCCCGCGTCGCCGCGACGTAAAACAGCCGCCAATGCTCCTCCAGCTCGCGCGCCTGCACGTTCGCCACCAGATCGGCGAGCGGCCCGCCACGTTCGTTTGCCTTGGGTCTGAATATAGGGAATGGCTCTTCTCTGCCCTCAGGCGCCCAGCGCAGGATCGTCCGTGGCGTCTGGGCGGGATCGACCGTCGCATCGGCGAGGATCACGAGCGGGGCCTGCAATCCTTTAGCGCCGTGGGCCGTCATCACTCGAACCGCATCGAGCGGCGCGGAAGGATCGCGGACAATCTCCACATCGCCGCGATCGAACCAGTCGAGAAACCCCTGCAGCGACGGCGTACCCAGCGTTTCGAATTCGAGCGCGGCGCTCAGCAATTCCTCGATCGGGTCGCGCGCTTCCTGCCCGAGCCGGTTGATCAGCTTGCGGCGGCCATCGAGCGGCCCCGAAAGCATTTCCTCGAGTAGCTGATAGGGTGTGGCGATGTCCGCGCGGGCGAGAAGATCGTAGAGCGGCTGCAACCGATCATCCGCCTGTTGGGCGCGCAACTGCCGCCACAAGCTGCCCGGTAGACGCGGCGCAGCGGCAGCGAGAAGGTCTTCCTGCGTCCACCCCAGCAGCGGCGATACCAACAGGCTCGCAAGCGACAGATCATCATCGGGCTGCAGTGCAAAGCGGATCGCGGCGAGCAGATCCTGCACCGCCAGCGGCGCGTTCAACCGCAGCCGGTCGACCCCCGCCACGGGCACGCCTTCGGCATAGAGCCGTGCGACGATCAGCGAGGCGAGCTCGCCGCGCCGCTTCACCAGGATCATCACATCCTCCGGCCGTAGCGCCCGCCCCTTGGCCTCGAGCATCAACGGATTAGTGGGATCGAGCCAGGCCTTCAGCTGGCGGGCGATCTGCTTGGCGAGTGCTCGGGTGGCATCGTCGATCCACTCCTCTTCATCCGCCTCGCTCGCCCCCGCAATCGTCGGCGGCCAGAGGGTAACATGGCCCGGCCCGGCGACTTCGCTGGCATGGGCTTCCAGCGCCCCGATCTGCCCGAGACCGGGGGCATCGATCGCGCCAATCGCGGCATCGACGAACTCCAGGATGGGCTTGGTCGACCGAAAGCTGTGCGTCAGCGACAACTGGTTGAACGCCGTTGCCTCGGCTGAGGGATCGTCGAGGAGCGCTTCGGCCTTTTCACGAAAGAGCTTTTCGGCCCAGGCAAAGTAGAGTGGATCGGTCCCCTGAAACCCGAAGATCGCCTGTTTGTAATCGCCCACGACGAACAAGGTGCGGGTGCGATCACCATGGGCACCGAGCCCGGTGAAAAATTCGCCCGCCATTGCTTCAACGATTTTCCATTGGCGCAGATTGGTGTCCTGCGCCTCATCCACCAGAATATGCTCGGTCGTCTGGTCGAGCTTGTAGCGCACCCATTCGCCGATACCCGGCTGGCCAAGCAAGTCGACGACATGGCGGATCAGATCATCGAAATCGACCGCCCCGATCCGCCGTTTGGCGCGTGCATAGGCATCTGCATAAACCCGCCCTGCCCCCAGCGCCGCGGCGAGCAAATCGCCGTACGTCGCGCGCTGCATTAGGCCGATCAGCGTGGTACACTTCTCGCCGATCGCGATCGCCAGTTCGGCATAGTCGAAATCGGCTTCGAGAAGCTTTTTCTGATAGGCACGCGGTTCGCCTTCCTTCGTGAACACCACACCACGCAAGTCATCGAGCATCGTTGCACGATCGGCAGGCGTTGCTTCGACCCAGCATTCGGCGACATCGGCCTGATTATTGCCGGTCTTGGTGTCCCAGACACGGTTGGCAGCAGCAATGCGGCGCACCGCGTCGACATCGAATTCATCGTCGCCGCACAAATCGGCAATCACCTCACCGATGTCGCCGATCGGCAGGTCGAGTGCGCGGCGGATGAATGGGGCAATTCCGCTCGGCAACGCCGCCATCGCTGCTGGCGAACGTGCACAAGCGTGGAGAAACTCTTCCGCTCCGCCCTCCCCCAACCGCAGGCTCAGCGCGCCAATCCCGTCAATAATGCCGGCCTGTCCCTGCGCTTCGGCATCGATCAGCATCCCCGCGAGCGTCTCACGCAGCAGCACCGCCTCCTCGCGCGCTTCGATCGGCCGAAAGCCGGGTGACAGCCCCGCCTCGACCGGAAAACTGGCGAGCAACCCCTGCGCAAATCCATGGATGGTCTGGATGCGAATGCCGCCGCCAGGCGCATCGAGCAGCTTGGCGAATAACGTGCGCGCCCGTGCCACAACTAACGGATCGTTATGCGCCTCACCCAGCGCGAACAAATCCTTGCGCAGCGCCGGTTCGGGCATCCGCACCCACGCTGCCAGCCGCGCACTGATCCGCCCGGCCATTTCGGCGGCGCCTGCTTTGGTAAAGGTAAGGCACAGGATCGCCGCCGGATCAGTACCGCGCAGCAACAGGCGGAATACGCGCGCCGCAAGCACCTGCGTCTTGCCCGTACCTGCCGAGGCCGACAGCCAGACATGCGCGTCGGGGGCACTCGCCAGGGCCTGATTCCCCGTCAGATGCGGCAGATTGGCGGCGCTATCGCGCATCGCGGCCATACCATTCGTCGCGCCGCATCAGCTGATCATAATCGGCATAAGGCGCATATTCGGGGACGAGCTTTGCAGTGAAAGGTTCGTTTCCGGTCAACCAGGCGGCTGATGCGGCGGTGAAGTTTTCAGCCGCGATCCGCGTGAAATCGGCAGTGACGATTTGATCGCGCTTCCCCTCTGGATCGACGGGGGATGTTACTTTTCCAAATTTGTCACTGTGTTTCGCCAGCGACCAATATTCAAAGGCACCCGCCAAGCCAGCAATCCCGTCGAAACCACTTCGCTCGGCGATCAGCCCGAGCAGACCCAGTTGAAGGCTATATCCGGCGCGGACCGCGGCGGCCGATGGTGCCTTGCCGGTCTTGTAATCGACAATCCCCAGCTTCCCGTCGACGAGGCGGTCGATCCGGTCGGCCTTGCCGCGCAATTCCACCCCGGCGATCGTGATGACACCGGTTTCCTCGGCCATCAGCACCTGCCGGCCAGCATCGACCTGTTTGTTCATTTCCTCGACAATCCAATCGATCGCCTCGATCAGCCGGGGCTGCCACAGCGCGCGCATCATCGGGTGGGTGCGGGCGTCGGCCAGCATTGCCATCGCCCGCGCGTGAAGCTTGTCAGGCGCGCAGCGATCTTCCTTTGCCCATGCTTCGAGGATCGTGTGCACTGCCGTGCCCCGCCATGCCGCACTCGGATCGGCATCGACCGCGTCGAGCGGCTCCAACCCAAGCACGCGCCGCGCGTAGAAGGCGTAAGGATCAGCCTTCAGCCGATCAACTTCAGTCACCGAAATCCGCTTGGGGCGCAATTCTGGCGGTACTACAGGCTCGGGACGATTGGCGGGGTCATGCGTGGCAGGCCGATCGAGGGCCATGGCCCAACCCTCAAGATCAAACGCGCGGGGAAGGCCGCCCGACATCGCCTCAAGCCGAAGCCAGAAGCGCGACGGGATGGCAGGCGATTTGGCATCGCGCCTCGACCGGGTGATCAACACCTCGGGCGCGCCAAGCGCCGACGCCAGATCATGCGCCGCCAGCCCGATTCGCCGATCAAGCCCCGGCAGCCCCAATTCAGTGCGGATACGCGGCGCAAGCCAGGGGTCGGGCGCTGGCTGGCCCGGCCAGACGCCTTCGTTCAGCCCCCCCAGGATCATCAGATCAGCGGTCTGCAGCCGCGCCTCGATCAGCCCATAAATCGCCAGACGCGGATGCCCGCCCTGTGGCGGTCGGATGGCAATATCGTCCATCAATGTGCGCAGCAGCGGGGCAAGGCTTTGTGGCTCCACCAGCGCAGGCCCCGATCCCGCCTGTCCCTCGATATCAGCGAGCAATTCAGCCGCAGCGCGGCCCGCGACCCCGCTCCAGATCGAGTCCCCGCACAATGACTGCGCTGCCTCCCGCAGGGCCGCGATCAACTGGTCGAGCGGCTGCGCGCCCTTGCCGAACATTTCGACGATCGGCGCGAGCAAAGCTGCCGCTTCGGGCCACCAGGCGGCAGCCGCCTGACGGACAGGTGCTGTTCGCTTTTCGCCATCCCGCAGATGCGTCCTAATCCCGTCGAGCCCGGTCACCGGTCGCGGCCCGCGCAGCGCGAGATCAAGCGCGCGAACACCCTCCAGCCAGGCCAGCCGCGCCGCGCCAAAGCGGACCAGCGGATGCTTCAACAGCGCCAGCAGGGCAAGTGGCGCAAAATCCTGGGCGGCGGCCTCTGCCAGCACGGTCAGCAGCGTGCCCGATGGCAGGATCGACAGCGGCCGTCCGGCGCTGTCGTCAATCGCGATCCCCCATCGCGCGCAATGTGCGGCCACCCGGCGCGCCAGCGCGCGGTCGGGGGTCACCAGTGCCGCGGTCTTGCCGGGCGTTTCGAGAACTTGGCGTAGGGCGAGTGCAATCGCCTGCGCCTCGGCCGCGGGAGTCGCGAGTTCGATGGTGCGCACATCACTTAGGCGGCGCGCTTCGGCAGGCAGGCTGGTCCATTTGCCCGTGAACTCGGCAGGGGCGAGCGCATTGGCAACCGCGCGACCGCGCACCGCCCCCGCATCATGCCCCCCGCCCTCACGCCACGTGACCACTTCAGTGCGGTTCACACCCATCCGGTCGAGCAACAGCTTTAGCTGAAACTGCGGATGCGCCTCGATCGACCGGCGGCGCTGCCCCGTGTTGGGATCGGGCGCATGCGGCCCCAGCGCCTGCCATTCGGCTTCGTCCATCTCGGTCGCAAGGCCGGGAAAGACGACCATCCCCTGCGGCATATCGCTCACTATCCGCAGCAACCGGGCAATCGCCGGTGCGGCGATAGTGATACCCGCCGCGCAGACGAACCCAGCTGGTGGCAATGCCCGCCATTTTTTCCCCAGCCGCTGAAGCAATTGCGCGCGCCGGTCCGCCAGATCGATCGCGCCGATCCGGGCGAGTTCCTGCGGCCAGCGATCGAGCACGACCTCGAAACTCGCCAGCGCCCGCTGCCAGTGATCGGAAAGTTCGTCTGTCATTTCCAGATCGCGCAAAGCGCGCGGCGGCACTTCCTCGACCAGCATCTGATCGAGCGTGCGTGCCAGTTCGCCCGCCAGTCGCACCGCTTCCGCCGCATCGATCGGCACCCCTGACCGCGCGCGATCCTCGCTCACCAGTCGTGCCAGCATCAATTGGCGGGTGAGCGGTGCGATGGCAGGCGGCACGGGGGCATCATCATCCGCCGGGTCGATCGCGGCACTCGCCGCTTCACTTGCCTCGGCATCGCCAATCGCAACCAGCCGGGGGAGCAGCAGCCCGCCGCCGCTGGCGCGCACGAACGCATCGGTAATCGTCCGCTTGGTGCGATTATTGGGGAGCAGCACAATGCCCCGCGCGAGGACCATTGGATCCCGCCCGAACCGTCGGATCAGCCCTGCTGCCAGCGCATCGGCAAAGGCACGATGCGCGGGTATCGTGAACAGCTGGGGGCCCGCGCGATCGGCCACTATGGTCGCGCCGCCCGATCAACCATCGGCCAGGATCGCCTCTGCCTTCGCGATCGCGCCGGGGGTGCCAACATCGAACCATAGCCCCTGATGGGTGATACCGAATGCGCGCCCGGCGGCGATCGCCCGATCCCAGAAAATGTTGGTGGAGAACGGCCCTGGCGGCCAATTGGCGATCAGCCGCGGCGACAGCATCTGCACCCCGGTCCACACGAACGGCGCGAGTCGGCCGGGGCGCCGCCGCCCGGTAATCCGCCCCATCGCATCGAGGTGAAAATCCCCGCGCCCGGCATGGCAGTGCGCGCGCGCGAGCGGCACCATCAGCAACAGCGCGTCCATCCGCGCATCATCCCACTGCGCCGCGAGCGCGCGTATGGAATCGATCGGCCCGTCGACCCACAGGTTATCGCTGTTGACGGTAACGAACGGAGCATCACCGATCAGCGCCCGGGCCTGCACTAGTCCGCCGCCGGTCTCCATCAACTGCGCACGCTCGTCGGAAAACACGATCTCCAGCCCTTGGTTGCTGCGACCGAGATGGGCTTCCACTGCATCGGCGAGATAATGGACGTTTACCACGGCCCGACGCACGCCCGCCCCGCGCAACCGATCAAGCGCATGATCGAGCAGCGGCTTACCGGCCACCTCCACCAACGGCTTGGGGCGGGTTGCAGTCAGCGGGCGCATCCGCTTGCCGAGTCCAGCGGCCATCACCATCGCCGTTTCCGGCACCACACCGCCGGGATCGGGGCGGATCGCCAGGGTGCGCACGGCAGTCATCGACCGGCAATCGCCATTGGATCGCCACGATGCGACGATGGCACCTGCGCCGCGAACCACGCAGCCACGGGCGCGAGCGCGGGATGCGCGAGATCCTGTTCTAGGTATCGCCACACACGCGGACACAATGTCGGGTAGCGCGGCTTGCCGTCCCGCTGCCACAGCCGCGTGAAGATGCCGATAATCTTGGCGTTCCGCTGGGCACCAAGGACATGATAGGCCGCGTCAAATGCCGCGTCCGCGCCGGTCGTCGCCGTATAATGCGCCAGCATCGCCCGTTCGATCTCCGGCTCGACGTCGCGTCGGGCGTCCTGCAGCAGTGAGACAAGATCATAGGCTGGGTGCCCCGCCAGCGCGTCCTGAAAATCGAGCAGCCCAAGCCCGCCATCGCCGATCAGCATCAGATTTTCGGCATGATAATCCCGCAGCACTGTTACCGGCACATCGGCCAGGGCGACATCGAACACGGCATCCCATGCCGCACTATAACCTGGCTGATCGGCATCGATTCCCACGGCGGGGCAATACCATTCGGTCAGCAGATTGGCCTCACGGTGGAGCACCGCGCGGTCATAGGGCGGGAGGACCGATTGGGGCTGCCGGTGCAGGCCGATCAAGATATCGACCGCCGACCGATATAACGGCAGCGCGCGCGCCGGCTCGGCATCGATCGCCTCGCGCATCCGATCATCCCCGAAATCCTCGATCAGGACGAGCCCCTTGTCGAGGTCAAGCGCATGGATCGCTGGCGCCGCGAAGCCGCGTTCGTGCAGCCAGCGCGCGATATCGACAAATGGGCGGGGGTCTTCATGCGGCGGCGGCGCATCCATGAGCACGGCGGTACGCTCGGCATCAACCACCCGGAAATAGCGCCGGAACGATGCATCCCCGGCCAGCGGTACGATATCCGCCGTTCCCCAGCCATGCATTGCCAGAAAGCCGCGGGCGGCGAGCGGGGGTGTCATATCTGGGACCATCTCGCCCTCCATGGCAAGGGCACCCGCGCTGTCAAGCGGCGCGCACCGTCTTCGGTGAATTCGATCGTGATCGCCAGCGCGTGCGGCCAATAATCGACCGGCGCCCGTTCCGGCCATTCGACGATCAGCAGCGATTCCGACGCGCCCTCATCCAATCCCAGTTCATCGATCTCCGTCGGGTCGTCGATTCGGTACAGGTCGACATGCAGTACCGGCAGGCGTGTTTCAGGCGGGGCGTAAGGCTGGACAATGGCAAAGCTGGGTGATGGCGCCTCACCCGGTAATCCCAAAGCCGACAACAGCGCGCGCGCGATGCTCGTCTTGCCCACGCCCAGCGGGCCTGCCAGCGTGATGACATCGCCGGGCTCCACCAGTGCCGCCAGCACCGCGCCGAACCGGTCGCTCGCCCCGGCGTCGGCAAGGATCATCGGCGGCGCTCCGTCGTTCATGCAGCCGCGCGCCCTTGTCGCGGCAATTCGACGGTGATCAGCGTGCCTTGCCCGCGCTCTGACACCAGCGCGATTGTACCGCCATGCGCCTCCACAAACTGCTTGGCGAGCGGCAGGCCGAGCCCGAGCGCGCGTTCGCCGCTGCGGGTGAGTCCGGGTTCGGCAAAGCGGTCAAACGCGCGTGCGATCGCCTTTTCGCTCATGCCCCTGCCATTGTCGGAAACAACGATTCGTGCGGACGTAGCGTTGCCATCGGCATGCAGCAGCACGCGCCCCCCTTCGGGCGTGCCCGATATCGCGTGACGCAGCAGGTTCTCGATCACCTGCGCCAGTCGCCGCTCATCGCCCACGACCGTTCCCGCAGACGGCGCAATTTCGATCGCAAAGTCGAGCTTTCGCGCATCGATTAGCCCGGCGAGTTTTGCAACGACTTTTCGCCCCAGCACCGCAAGGTCGATCTCGGCGCGTTCGGCAGGCGCTGACACCCCGTCATTCTGAGTCAGATCGAGCACATCATCGACCAGCCCGCCTAGACGCTCGACTGATTCCATGATCGCTGCGACATACTCGATGGCCGTATCCGGCAGCTGCCCAGCATAGCCGCCCTTGAGCATTTCTGCGAAACCACTGATCGAGGTGAGCGGCGTGCGCAGTTCGTAGCTCATATTTGCCACGAAATTGGTCTTCACCCGGTCCGCTGCTTCCAGCGCATCGTTGCGGTCGCGCAGCGCGAGCTCGATTTTGTGGCTATCGGTAATGTCGAGCATCGTGAACAGTGCGTTGCCATCAGGGAGCGGCACTGCCGCGAACTCAAAATGACGACCATCGGCAAAGGCAAGATTGCCGCCCCGCTGCAATCGCTCGACCGTGGCGGAGCGCACCAGCTCACTGATCAACACCGCCTTGCCCGCACTCGCCAGCTTGGGGGCGGCGGCCTTTGCCAGCGCATCGACGCGCGGATGGCTGGCGAGAAACTCCTCCTCCAGCCCTAGGGTGAGCCGGAAGCGGTTATTCCAAAGCTGCAGCCGCCCATCGGCGGCAAACACACCCAGCGCCTCGAACAGATTGTCAAAGGTCGCGGTGCGAACCCGCAACAGCGTATCGCGCGCGCTGGCAAGCTGGATCTGCTCGGTGCGATCCTCGAAAATCAGCAGCAAGCCGCCATCGGGCAAAGGCTGTGCCACCACGCGCAGATGAACACCGCCGGGTAGCAGCCAGTTTTCCTCAATCTGGCTGTCCGCAGCTGCGAACCATTCCCGTCGTTCGGCCTTCCATCCCGGAAAATCCCGCACTTCGGGCAAGCGATTGGCTTCGCGCATCCGCTCAACCACGCGGTCGAATTCCGGCCGATCGACCAGCCATTCGTTGCGCATCGCAAACAGACGGCGAAATGGCTGATTGCAGAACGCCAATGTCCGGTCTGCGGCGAACTGCACGACGCCCGCCGACAGCCGGTCGAGCAGTGCGCGCTGGGCTTCGCCGAAGCGCTTGATGCCTGATCGCGCCTGTTCCAGATCCTCGACATCGATCGCAAAACCGGCAACGCCTCCGGTCGGCAAGGGCACATCCACCACGCGCAGCATCCGCCGTTCGCCCTTGATCGTAGCGGGCACAGCCTGACTTTGCGGACGCTTGCTATCACGCGCGGTCACTGCACTGGCGATCGGCCCGCGTCCCCCAATCTCCTCGACCAGCTCCACCCCGCGCGCAATGACATCCTCACCATCGCGACCGTCGACGGCATCGACATAAGCCGAATTGACCATCATCAACCGCAAATCCGGGCCGCGATACCACATCGGCAGGGGCGCCGCCTCGATCAGGCCGGTCAGCGCTTCGAATGCGTCGCGGAAGCGCGCCGCGTCCCCGCTCAGCCGCGCAATCTCGGCCTGGCTGTCGCTGGCATCGAACACCCACAGCACCACCCCGCCAGGCGCCATCACCTCGCGCGTGGCGCGCTGGCCCTTGATCATCAACGTGCGCGCCGAACCCGTGACGGACACAGACCGTTCGAAGGGCCGTGCCGATTTCTGCGCCGCCTCTATATCGCTGGTGAGCGCAGCGAGATCCGCCGGTGCCAAGCCCGCACCATCACGCGACAAATCTGTCAGCTCACGCGGGGGTGGGGCAAGGCCCAGCCAGTCTGCGAGCCTATCGGGCATGGATATCCGGCCATCCTGCCGAACAATCATCACCAGTGCGGGTGCCGTCGCGAACATTGCGGTGAGCCGGGCATTCTCGGCAATCATCGACGCGGCTGCGGCTCTGGCGCGCAAACCGATGAACAATGCCCAGCCAGCGCCACCAATCAGCAGCGCCATCGCTGCGCCAGCCAGGATCATCGCCAGCGCGGATTGTTCGATCATCGCGCCGCTCCCGACGCTGACTTAAGCCGATGCTTCATGGGTGCGGCCTTAGAACGCGGCGCCAACAAGGGAAAGCCAGTCCCCGGGGCCACCACGCAAAAGGGCCGCGCCCGTTGCCGAACGCGACCCCCTGCTGTCCGCCCGGACG
>CAZYOU010000057.1:0-17436 GCA_964649315.1 uncultured Stakelama sp.
GGCCGGATAGCGCCGGGACCAGATAGACCCCGCCATTATCGGCCACGCTGCGGGCAAGCGCCTCGGTCTCCGCCGCGGTGCCGATCAGCCCCACTGAATCGCGCAGCCATTTGATCAGGCTGCCCGCCACGAACACCGATCCTTCAAGCGCATAGGCGCGCTTGCCGCCCAGCTGCCACGCGACGGTGGAGAGCAGCCGGTGGCGGGACAGCGGCGGGGTGCTGCCCGCCTGCGTCAATATGAACGCGCCGGTGCCGAACGTCGCCTTGGTCTGGCCGGGGGCAAGGCAGGACTGGCCGATCGTCGCCGCCTGCTGGTCGCCCGCCATGCCGCAGATCGGGATGGCCGCGCCGAACAGCGTCGTCTCGCCGTAACGCCCGGCGCAGTCGACAATCTCGGGCAAGGCGCGGGCGGGCGCGCCGAACAGGTCGATCAGCCCATCGTCCCACCCACCGCTGCCAATCGCCATCAGCGCGGTGCGGCTCGCATTGGTGGCATCGGTAATGTGCAAACCACCCGTAAGCTTCCACACGAGCCAGCTTTCGACCGTGCCGATCGCCAGCCTGTCGCCCGCTTCGGCCAGCTGCGGCCAGTTGGCCATCGCCCAGCCGATCTTGCTGCCGCTGAAATAGGGATCGAGCAGCAGTCCGGTTTTGGCCTGCACCGCGCCCTCATGCCCCGCATCCTTCAACTCGCGGCAGATGCTCGCCGTGCGGCGATCCTGCCAGACGATGGCGGGGGCGAGCGGCTCGCCGGTCGTCTTGTCCCAGAACACCACTGTCTCACGCTGGTTGGTGATGCCGATCGCCGCGATTTTGTCCGCGCCGCCAACTGCGTCGATCGCGGCGCGAGTCACCGCCAGCGTCCGCGCCCAGATTTCAGCGGCGTCATGCTCCACCCAACCGGGCTGCGGATAATGCTGGGTCAGTTCAGCGGCATGGGTGGCCAGGCATGTGCCGCTGGGGTCGAACACCATCGCCCGGGTGGAGGTGGTGCCTTCGTCGATGACAAGGATGAAGTCGCTCATAAACGGCACGCTAGCCGGGATTACAAGCGAACGGAATGCCGCTAGAGAGACGCTATGGAAGAGACGCCCGGCCCGATGGGAGCATCCGCAGTCGATCAGCCCGCACCAGCGGCGGGGGGGAGCGATGCGGCACGCCCGGCAACGGCGCGCGGGGTTGGGGCGATGGGCATTCCGCTGCCGGAGCTTGGCGCGGCGGTGGATGCGGCGACGCTGCGGCGCGATCGGCTGCTCGCGGCGCTCACGCTGATCGCCGGGCTCGGGCTGGCGCTGGCGCTGCCCTTTGCGCTGAAGGCGGGGGCAGAGTTTTTCCTGCCCGTGACGGCAGCGCTGGTGATCGCCGTGGCGCTGGTGCCGGTGCTCGAATGGCTGGAGCGGCGGCGGGTGCCCGCGGCGCTGGCATCGCTGCTGTGCGTGCTGTTCTTTCTGGCCGCGGCGAACATTGCGCTGGCGGCAATCATCGTGCCCGCCGCGCAGTTTTTCCGGCTGCTTCCGGAGCGGATCGGGCAGATCCAGATGAACATCAAGCCGTTGCTCGATCTCTATTCGAGCCTCAACAAATATGTCGACGATACCGCGATGCGGCTCGCGGCGGGTGGCGCGCAGAAAATGGCGAGCGTCGCACAGGCCACCACCGTGCCGCCGCGCTCGCTGATCGAACTGATCGCCAGTGCAGCGCCAACGGTGTTCATCCAGATCTTTTTCGGCACATTGGTGGTGTTCTTCTTCCTGTCGGGCTGGACGCGGCTGCGGCGGCGGACGATCACCAGCCGGTCGAGCTTTGACGGCGCAATGGCGACCGCCCGGGTGATTCAGGACGTGGTCGACGATACGTCGTCCTATCTGGGCACGATCACGGTCATCAACCTGTCGCTCGGCCTGTTCGTGGCGTTTGCGCTGTGGCTGATGGGGATGCCCTATCCGTTGATGTGGGGCGGCATCGTCGCGCTGCTCAATTACGTGCCGTATTTCGGGCCGATCCTGGCGGCGCTGCTGCTGTCGCTCGGGGGGTTGATGGTCTTTACCGACATCTGGATCGCGCTGCTGCCCGCTTTCATCCTGATCGGCGCGCATCTGATCGAAGCGAATGCGATCACCCCGCTGATCGTCGGGCATCGGTTGACAATCAACCCGATCATGATCCTCATTTCCTTGAGCTTCTGGGGGTGGGTGTGGGGCACGCCGGGCGCGCTGCTCGCGGTGCCATTGCTGATCATCCTGCAGACCGTGATCGGGGCGGCGGGGCAACCTGATATCGCCGGTTTCCTGTTCGAACACGGCACGCTCGATCATCAGCGTCGCCGCGACGAACGGGGCGCGCGTACCCCGCCGCTTTAGCCGATTGTGGTGATCGCAGCGAGGATGGTTGACACTGCCCGGCACCTAAACTAGTTGCCGCGCCTCACGCTTTACAAGCGGGTGTAGCTCAGTTGGTTAGAGCGCCGGCCTGTCACGCCGGAGGTCGCGGGTTCGAGCCCCGTCACTCGCGCCATAGCGTGTTTTCCAAGATAGTTCGGGGCAGACCAGGGCACGATGAGCGACGCCTGGGAAAAATCCGCCGCTGCCTGGATCGCATCGCAAGGTGAGGCGGGTGATTTCACACGCCGCTACGTGCTCGACGCGCCCATGCTGGCGCGAATCGAGGGGCAAGGCTTTCAGCACGTACTGGACGTGGGGTGTGGCGAAGGCCGCTTTTGCCGGCTGATTGCACCGTATGTCGCCCACATCACGGGTATCGATCCGTCGCCCTCCCTGATCGACGAAGCAAAGCGCCGCGATCCACAGGCTGATTACCGGGTCGGCCATGCCGAAACGCTAGACTTTGCCGATGGCAACTTCGATCTTGTGATCTCCTATCTCAGCCTGATCGACATCGACGATATCGACGACGCCATCGCCGAAATGGCGCGTGTGCTGGCCCCCGGCGGGACGCTGTTGATCGCGAACCTGAACAGTTTCAACACCGCCAATGACGGGCGGGGATGGCGCACCGACTGGCGGGGTCGTCCGCGCGATTTTCCGATCGACGCCTATCTCGATCCGCGACCCGTGCGGGCCGCTTGGAAGGGGATCGATGTCATCAACTGGCACAGGCCGCTATCGACCTATATGGCGCTGCTCATCGGTGCCGGCTTGCGGCTGACCCTGTTTGCCGAACCAGCTCCGACCGGCGGCGATCCTGCCAAGGCCGATCGCTATCACCGGGCACCCTATGCCCATGTGATGGAATGGCGGCGCGATTAAGCGCGCCAGCGCCCCGTTTCCATCCACAGCAACAGCGGCTTCATCGGCATGATCCAGATGACACCGACAAAGGCATAGAACAGCATTTGCGCGATCACTGGCCACACGGAAATCGTCTCCGACAGGCTGGCGATGACGACGGCCCAGACAAAGATCGACGCGATCATGATCAGCGCGCCCGCCGGTTTGCGCCAGCTTGGGGTCATGGGGTCATCTCCGGTCCGTTCCAGCCATATTCGTCGATAACGCCGTGCAGGGGCACATCCCACGCATCGGCGGGTAGCGCGTCGACACCCTGAATGGACCAGGCAATGCCGATCCTCAATACCGCCGGAAGGGCAGCAAAGGCGCGGTCATAATAGCCAGCACCCTGGCCTAGCCGGTTCAGCTTTGGATCGAACGCGACTAACGGGGTCAGCACGATGTCCGGGCGCAATTCCTGCGCGTTTGCGGGCGGCTGGCGAAGGTCGAACGGGCCTGCCAGGAGCACGTCGCCCGGTTCCCAGGCCAGAAAGCGCATCGGCTTGGTCCGATCGGTGACATGGGGCAGGGCAATCGTCCAGCCGCGGTCGTACGCAGCGGTGGCAAGCAGCGTCGGATCGGCCTCGCCCGGTATCGCGACATAGCTGGCGATGACGCCAGGGTGATGCAGCAGATCAAGAAACGCGCCTGGCGGGATGATGGGGGGTGCGACGCCGGCGTAGATGAGCCGTTCGCGGCGCATTCGGTCGCGCAGTGCGATCTTGTGTTCGCTTACCGCAGTCTGCGAGTCGTTGGAAGGCATTTCGCTCTCCCGGCCGGGAGGAGTGGCGGGACCACCATGGCCGTTTGCCTGAATATCCTCTGACGCCAGTAACGTCAGGTGGGGACCATGTTCTCGGACCAGGATCCGCGAAGGGACAGCCCCCTAGGAAGAATAATCGCCTCAGGGATGTTCGTGAAGCTCGTACCGGGCAGTACCCGCCGCTTTTTTATTTAGGCGCTTTCGCCCGGTTTCTCAAGGGCGGCGGCAATCGCCTCCAGCCGATCAGCCAATCGCTCCAGATCGGGCGTTGGGATTGCTTCAGCCGACGCCGCGACGGGCGCAGGGCTGGCGGGTGCGCCCACACGCTGCTCGGCCTCGTCAAGCGCATCGGCAAGCATCAGCGCTACATAAAGCATCGAACGTTCGGTATTCATGCCCCCCGAGGCGCGCTCCGCCGCTGCCCAACGCGCATCGAGCTTGGTGGCAATCCGTCGGAATTGATCCTCACTGCCGTCGCGGCAAGCGATTCGGTGCTGGCGATTGCCGATCGACAGGACGACTTCGGCCATTAGTCGGCCCGATCAGTGAGAACGTCGTCAAGCACGCGCACCGCCTCCGTCATCGTCTGCCGTAACGCAGCATGGCGTTTTGCAAGACTGTCATCGTGAAGGGAGCGGTCAGCAAGGGCCGCCTCGATACGGGCAAGCGCACGATCAATGCGATCGGCTGCCGACTTGGTGTGCATGTCGACCATGATGATACGGTAGCAGGACGGCACGACACGGCAAGCCGCGAATCGATCTGACGGTTGACGGCGCGCCGCTGCCACCGCAAAGACGCGCGTCATTGTTCACTCGCCGGTTTTTGCTGCGTTTTGGGCGCATGCCGGCAATCCGGGAAGAATCCGATGGGCGTTACGCCGACTGATCTCGCCAATGCCATTCGCGCGCTGTCGATGGATGCCGTGGAAGCCGCCAATTCGGGGCATCCCGGCATGCCAATGGGCATGGCCGATGCAGCGACGGTGTTGTTCACACGCTATCTGAAGTTCAACCCGGCAGACCCGCGCTGGCCCGATCGTGATCGCTTCGTTCTGTCGGCAGGGCATGGATCAATGCTGATCTATTCGCTGCTCCACCTGACCGGTTATGCCCAGCCGACGATCGACGACATCCGCAACTTCCGTAAGCTGGGTAGCCCCTGCGCGGGCCATCCCGAGAATTTCGAACTGGCCGGAGTCGAATGCACCACCGGACCGCTGGGGCAGGGCCTCGCGATGGCGGTAGGCATGGCGTTGGCCGAGCGGCACCTGAACGCGACCTTCGGTGATGATCTGGTCGATCACCGTACCTGGGTGATCGCGGGCGACGGCTGTCTGATGGAAGGCGTGAACCACGAGGCGGTGGGGCTTGCAGGACATCTTGGCCTGGGTCGGCTCAATGTGCTGTGGGACGATAACAAGATCACGATCGACGGGGCGGTGAGCCTGTCATCGAGCGAAGATATCCCGGCACGCTACCGCGCATCGGGCTGGCATGTCGCCGAGTGTGACGGCCATGATGTTGATGATGTCGCCCGTGCGATCGAAGAAGCGATTGCCGATCCACGCCCATCGCTGATCCGCTGCCAGACGATCATCGGCAAGGGTGCCCCCAACAAACAGGGGACTTCGGCGACACACGGTGCTGCCTTGGGCGGTGCCGAAGTGGCGGCGGCGCGCGAGACGCTGGGTTGGCCGCATGCGCCGTTTGAGGTTCCGGCGGAGATCAAGGCCGCTTGGGCCGCATTTGGTGCACGTGGTGCCGAAGTTCAGGCAGAATGGGCAAAACGGCTGGAAAGTCACTCTGATCGAGACGAATTTAGTCGCCGCATTGCCGGTGTGGTTGATCTTGAGGATGCGACTGGTTGGGCGTTTTCCACCTGGGACAAGATGCCCGCCTCGGTCGCCACGCGCAAAGCATCCGAGTTGGTGCTCGAAGGGCTGGCGGCGGCCATGCCCGAGCTGGTCGGCGGATCAGCCGATCTGACGGGGTCGAACAACACCAAAGCCAAGGTGCAGGCGCCGCTGACGCGCGATAACTATGCCGGGCGCTATGTTTACTATGGTATCCGCGAATTCGGTATGGCGGCGGCGATGAACGGCATGGCGCTGCATGGCGGGGTGATCCCCTATGGCGGCACGTTCCTGGTGTTCTCGGACTATGCCCGCCCCGCGATCCGTCTCTCGGCATTGCAGCGCACCCGCGCGATTTACGTGATGACGCATGATTCGATCGGGCTCGGCGAGGATGGCCCGACGCACCAGCCAATCGAGCATGTCATGAGCCTGCGGATGATCCCCAATCTCGATGTGTATCGCCCCGCCGATGCGGTGGAGACGGCGGAATGCTGGGCGCTGGCGCTCGCAAAACAGGATGGCCCGGGCTTGCTCGCGCTGACCCGTCAGAATTTGCAGCAGCTCCGCGAAGGCGGCGACATGCTGAGCGCGAAGGGCGCTTATCGGCTGCGGTCGGCCGTTGCCGCGCGGCAGGTGGTGGTGATCGCCACGGGCTCCGAAGTGCAGATCGCTGTTGCGGTCGCCGCAGCACTCGAAGCGCAGGGGATCGGTGCGGATGTCATATCGATGCCGTGTTGGTCGCGCTTCGATGCACAGGATGCGGCATACCGCGCTGATGTGCTGCCGGCCGATGTCCTGCGCGTTTCAATCGAGGCGGGAACAACGCTGGGCTGGGAACGCTACACTGGGGACGGCGGGCTGCGGTTCGGCATCGACAACTTCGGTGCCTCCGCGCCGATCGACGCACTTTACGCGCATTTCGGACTGACGGCAGACGCGATCGTCCCACAGATCATGACCAAACTACAGAATTGACGGAGTTATTTCGATGACGATCAAGGTAGCGATCAACGGTTTCGGGCGGATTGGGCGCCTCGTCGCCCGGGCGATGCTTGAACAAGGCGGCGCCAATGCTTCTGGGGACCTGGAACTGGTCGCGATCAACGATCTGGCCGATGCCAAGTCAAACGCCCGACTGTTCCTGCGCGATAGCGTGCACGGCAAATATCCCGGCACGGTCGAAGCGGATGGGACAGATCTGGTGATCGACGGCAAGCGCATCCGCGTGACCGCAGAGCGTGATCCCGCCAAGCTGCCGCACAAGGAACTCGGTGTCGATCTGGTGCTCGAGTGCACGGGTTTCTTCGCTGATCGTGAAGGCGGGCAGAAGCACCTCGATGCGGGTGCCAAGCGCGTCCTCATCTCCGCACCCGCAAAGGGCGCGGACATCACGGTCGTCTTCGGCGTGAACCATGACAAGCTGACGGGTGATCACGTGATCGTCTCCAACGCATCCTGCACCACCAACTGCCTCGCGCCGGTCGCCAAGGTGTTGAACGACGCGATTGGTATCGAACGCGGGCTGATGACGACGGTGCACGCCTACACCAACGATCAGAAGATCCTCGATCAGGTGCACAGCGACCCGCGTCGCGCGCGCGCTGCCGCCATGTCCATCATCCCGACTACGACGGGTGCCGCTCGTGCCGTGGGCGAGGTACTGCCTGAACTGAAGGGCAAGCTTGACGGCTCGGCGATCCGCGTGCCGGTGCCTGACGTCTCCCTGGTCGACCTGACCTTCACGCCCGGTCGCGACACGACCAGGGAAGAGGTCAACGCGATCCTGAAGGCCGCATCAGAAAGCGGGCCGCTGAAGGGCATTCTCGCTTATACCGACGAACCGCTCGTCTCGATCGATCTGATGCACGATCAGGCATCGTCGACGATCGACAGCCTCGAGACCGCGGTGATCGACGGCAAGCTGGTGCGCGTCGTCAGCTGGTACGACAATGAATGGGGTTTTTCGAACCGCATGGTCGATACCGCCAAGGCGATGGCAGCGTTCCTCTGACATGGCAAACGGCGTGATCGCCGGGCTTGCGCGCCACGCCCGTCCGCGCGCATCGATGGAAGTGCTGGATCGGGTGACGATCACGCCCGAACTGGGCGTCGAGGGTGATTGTAAGGGCCGGTTCAAGCCAGGCGGTCGCAATCGTCGGCAGGTAACGCTGATGGAACGTGCCGACTGGGATGCAGCGACGGCGTCGGTCGGCGCCGATCTCCCCTGGTCGGCACGGCGCGCGAACATATTGGTCGATGGGCTCGATTTGCCGCAGCTGCCCGGCACCGTGCTGCGGATCGGCGATGTTCGGCTGATGGTGATGGTTGAATGCGCTCCTTGCGATCGCATGGATGCGCTGGCACCCGGCCTACAGGCTGCGCTTAGTGTCGATTGGCGCGGCGGGGTGTGCACGCGGGTGTTGAGCGGTGGAAAGATCGCCATTGGCGATGCGATCGTGGTTGAGACGGTGATGGAGACGGTCGGTTGAAGGGGTTTCGGACGCTCGACGATATGGGTGATATCAACGGCAAGCGCGTGCTCGTCCGCGAAGACCTTAACGTGCCAATGGCCGATGGCGTGGTGAGCGACGACACCCGGTTGCTTGCGACCGTGCCGACTGTGGCCGAACTGGCCGATCGCGGCGCGATCGTTCTCGTTCTCGCGCATTTCGGCCGCCCAAAGGTGCCGAGTGCCGAGTTTTCGCTGTCGCAGGTAACTTCAGCCTATGCCGATGTGCTTGGCCGCCCGGTGCATTATGTCGATTGGGAGGGCGATGCAGCCGCGGTTGCGAGGCTCGCCCCCGGGGACATCGCGGTCCTGGAGAATACCCGCTTTTTCGGCGGTGAGGAAAAGAACGACCCGGCCACTATAAGCCGCTTTGCTGCGCTGGGTGATCTCTACGTCAACGATGCCTTCTCCGCCGCACACCGCGCCCATGCTTCGACCGAGGGACTGGCGCATGTGCTGCCGGCCTTTGCGGGACGGGCGATGGAAGCCGAGCTCGACGCGCTCGAAAAGGCGCTCGGTAACCCCGAGCATCCGGTCGCCGCCGTGGTGGGTGGTGCGAAGGTATCATCGAAGCTCGACGTTCTGACCCATTTGGTCGACAAGGTCGATCATCTGATTATCGGCGGCGGTATGGCCAACACCTTTCTCGCCGCGCGCGGGGTCGATGTCGGCAAGTCGCTCTGCGAGCATGATCTTATCGCGACCGTAGAGGCGATTTTCACCGCTGCCGAGCGTGCAAACTGCACGATTCACTTGCCGTATGACGTGGTGGTTGCCGAGGAATTCCGTGCCAATCCGCCGGTGCGGACGGTAAATGTCCATGAAGTGGCGGGCAACGAGATGATTCTCGATATCGGCCCAGCCGCGACCGAAGCGCTGGCCGATGTGTTGAAAACATGCCGGACCTTGGTGTGGAACGGCCCGCTTGGTGCGTTCGAGACGCCGCCCTTCGATACTGCGACGATTGCGCTGGCCCGGACAGCGGCTGCGCTGACGCAGAGCGGATCGCTAGTATCGGTGGCGGGCGGGGGTGATACCGTCGCTGCGCTGAACCAAGCAGGGGTGGCCGATCATTTCACGTTCGTTTCGACTGCCGGCGGCGCATTTCTGGAGTGGATGGAGGGCAAGCCGTTGCCGGGGGTGATGGCGCTTCTTCAGAGTTGATCCTGGTTAGTAACTATTGATGCGACATTCCCGCCAAGCCGTGCTAGGGCTTTGCCATCACTCGAGTACCCCATCTTCTTCTCCCGTGACTGAGAGACCTGTGCGCTCCCTGTAAAAGTCCCTGAGGAGCGGTGTTCGTGGATCTTAATTATCTTTTCCGGCGTGAGCAGATCTCGCTCGTAAACGCGCAGCGCGCCGAGGAAAGCAGCGCGCGCGCCGCGCATGCCGCTTTGGCGCGTGGCTATGCCGGGCTGATCGCGGAAAAGCATTCGCTTTATCGTTTTCGCAAGGCGCCGGCACTGCCGACGCTCTGCTAACCGTTTCGGCGCGTCGGCCGGGGCCGGGCGACACGCCGTCTTCTCAATATCGGCCCCAACCGGTGTGACCCACAACGATGTGGCGCCGGATATACTCAAGGAACTACGACTATGCCGATTGGCACCGTGAAATTCTTCAATGCCGACAAGGGCTATGGCTTCATTGCACCCGAGGATGGCGGCAATGACGCTTTCGTGCACATCAGTGCCGTTGAAGCAGCTGGCATGCGCACGCTCGACAAGGAACAGCGCGTTTCTTACGAGCTGGAGCAGGATCGCCGCGGCAAAATGTCTGCGGTCAATCTCTCCGCAGCCTGATTGATCAAGGGGGGCAGGGCGATCGCCCGGCTCCCCTTTTTCATATGAACAATTCCCATTCGAGGAGGGCCGTGATGACGACCACTGCACCCTTTTGCCGCGAGCGCGCCGAACAGGCCGCCGCTGATGCCGCGCTGGCTACCCTCGACAACGTCCGCGATCGTTATCTGCGCGCTGCCAAGGCGTGGGACGAAATGGCGACACGCGCGGAGAAAACCGCCGAGCGTCGTGCCGTGAACGAAGATGCCAAGATGGCTGCCGAGCACGCCTGAACACGGCAATCCTTTTTGCATCATTGCAGGCGTTGCCCCCCGTCCATCGCGCCGCTAACAGCCGCTTTGCAACCGCACATCAGCGAAGGGGACACCGATGACGCCGACCGTGAAGGCGATTCTCGCCAATTACGAATCCGATTCACCCGGCGTGAAGGCGAATCTGGCGCGTATCCTGATGCAGGGCCGCCTCGGCGGCACCGGCAAGCTGATCATCCTGCCAGTCGATCAGGGTTTTGAGCACGGCCCCGCCCGCAGCTTTTCGGTCAATCCAGCGGCCTATGATCCGCATTACCACTTCCAACTCGCGATCGACGCCGGGCTTTCGGCTTATGCCGCACCGCTCGGCATGATCGAAGCAGGTGCGTCGACCTTTGCCGGGCAAATTCCCACGATCCTGAAGGTCAATTCGTCGAACAGCTGGGCGACGCAGATCAATCAGGCGCTCACCGGCAGTGTCGACGATGCCCTGCGGCTCGGCTGTTCGGCGATCGGATTCACCATTTATCCCGGCTCCGACGATGTGTTCGCGATGATGGAGCAGATCCGCGAGATGTCGGATCATGCCAAGTCGGTCGGCATCGCGACTGTGATCTGGTCCTATCCCCGTGGCGGCAAGCTGAGCAAGGAAGGCGAGCTCGCGCTCGACGTGGGGGCCTATGCCGCACACATAGCTGCCCTGCTCGGTGCGCATATCATCAAGGTGAAGCTGCCGAGCGACCATATCGAGCAGAAAGACGCGAAAAAGGCCTATGAGGGCTTCGATAGCTCAACTCAGGCCAAGCGCGTCGCGCATGTCGTCCAAAGCTGCTTTGACGGGCGCCGGATCGTGGTGTTTTCGGGTGGCGCGGCCAAGGGCGCAGATGCGGTCTATCAGGATGCGCGCGATATTCGCGACGGTGGCGGCAACGGCTCGATCATCGGCCGCAACACCTTCCAGCGCCCGCGCGCCGATGCGCTTGCGATGCTCGACAAGCTGGTGAGCATCTACAAAAACGAGGAATAAATGGTCGATCGGATCGCCGAACCCGATCCCGCCTGGACGGCCGTCGACGATTTTATCGCCGATCATCTGCTGGGCCAGGATCAGGTGTTGGCGGCGACGCTTGCTGCGAATGCTGCGGCGGGATTGCCCGATATCGATGTATCCCCCGCCCAAGGCCGGATGCTGCATCTGTTCGCGCGGATGGTGGGGGCACGGCGGATCCTCGAAATCGGGACGCTGGGCGGCTATTCCACGATTTGCCTCGCGCGCGCCTTGCCCGTCGATGGCAGACTGGTGACGCTTGAGCTCGAACCGGGCCATGCGGAGGTAGCGCGCGCCAATGTCGCGCGTGCCCGGCTTGCCGAACAGGTCGATATCCGTGTCGGCCCAGCGATCGATACCCTGGCCGCGATGGTCGCCCGGGGTGAGGAGCTGTTCGATCTGATTTTCATCGATGCCGACAAGCCATCGAACGTGGCCTATCTGCAGGCGTCGCTGGCGCTGTCGCGACCCGGCACCACCATCATCGTCGATAATGTTGTGCGGGAGGGCGGGGTGCTCGATGCCGATAGTGACGATCCGCGCATCATCGGCACGCGCGCCCTGTTCGCAGCGGTTGCTGCTGAGCCACGGTTGACGGCAACCGCTGTTCAGACCGTAGGGGCGAAAAAATGGGACGGGTTTCTGCTCGCCGTCGTGCAGTGATAGTCCGCCAACTTGGCAGTGGCGAAGGGGGGTCGCTGCGCCGGTTGATGGCGGTGTTCGCTGACGCGTTTGAAGATACTTCAACCTATGGTGCCGTGCCGCCATCCGATGGGTATCTCGAGCGGCTGCTGACACGTGACAGTTTCATCGCGCTGGTCGCGCTCGATGGCGGCGATGTAGTCGGCGGGATCACCGCTTATGATTTGCCCAAGCCCGAGCAAGAGCGGAGCGAAATCTATCTCTACGACCTGGCCGTCGCAGAAAGCCACAGGCGACGTGGCGTTGCAACCGCATTGATCGCCGCGCTTCAGGAAATCGCTGCCACCCGCGGGGCGTGGGTCGTGTTCGTTCAAGCGGATCGTGGCGATGATCCCGCAATCGCGCTCTATACCAAATTGGGGACGGGGGAAGATGTGCTGCATTTTGATATCCAGCCATCTCCTCGTCCGCTGGTGTCACGTGGCAAGGTACGATAGGGCCGCGCGATGATTAATGATGACGATCCGCTCGGCCCGCTCGACCCCGATTTTGCCAGCCAGTTCCAGCGCGACGACCGGCGGCCAGCCTGCCAGCTTTACCTGATTTCACCGCTCGACGTCGGCGGTGCCTTCGCCGATCGGCTTCGCCGAGCGCTGGGGGCGGGGCCAGTCGCGGCGTTCCAGTTTCGCGTGAAGGGTATGGATCAGCACGCGGCCGCAACGCTCGCAGAACCGCTGCAGAAAATCTGCGCCGAGCATGACGTCGCGTTTTTGGTCAACGACAGCATCTCGCTGGCGAAGCGACTTGGCGCAGACGGCGTGCACCTCGGCCAGGACGATGGTGATCCGCGTGAGGCGCGATCGATCCTCGGCCCCGCCGCACAGATCGGTGTAACCTGCCACGCTAGCCGCCACCTGGCGATGGAAGCGGGCGAGCGCGGCGCTGATTATGTCGCGTTCGGCAGCTATTTCTCGACCACGACCAAGCACGTCGAGCATCACGCCGAGCCCGTGTTGCTCAGCTGGTGGTCGACGATGTTCGAAATCCCCTGCGTGGCGATTGGCGGCATCACCACGGCCAACGGCCGACCCTTGGTCGAAGCTGGTGCCGATTTCCTCGCTGTGTCCCACGCTGTGTGGGGCGGGGACGAGGAAGCAGCGGTGCGGGCGTTTGCGGAAGTGTTAGCACGCTAATCAGAACTGATGCGAAGCACATAGACGCGTTGAAGATCATATTGCGCTGGTTCGCCTGAGCGATCGTTGTTTGAGTCAGCGATGATAAAGCCGACGCATGCTCCGAGACCCTACCATTGCCGCACGCGGGCCGTATCGACATGGACGAAGCCGTCCTTCGGATAATATCCGACACCCCCCATGCCCAGCGCCCGTGCTGCGTCGCGCAGGCGTTCTAGCGGTACGCTCGGCAGATGGATGTCGGTCGCTTTTCCCAGCATATGCTGGCTTTTGGTGGCAACGCCGGTATGCGCGCCGCCGCGTGATCGCAGCACCGCGTTGGTAGACGGGGAACGATAGCCGGAAATCAGGTCGAACGGCCTGCCGCCTGCAACCCCAAGCGACTGGCGCAATGATACGAGAAGGGCCAGCAACCGACGATCCATGGGGGCCTCTTCCCCCGTGCGCCAATCACGCAGGCCGTGGTTGAGTTCTGCCAATCCAGCCGAAACGAACTGCCCACCACGCGCAAAAACCGCATCAAAGCGCTCATTGGTATGGACGTTGCGGATCGCGAGCCGCCATTCGCCGGCGGCAGAGGCGGACGCTGCGGATGCCGATGCCGGCATCAGCGCCATCATTCCGCAAGCCACGCCCGATCCGATAAAATTGCGCCGTGATGGCGCGAGGGACACGGAAGCGGTTTCAGTCGTTAAGGTCATGAAGTTGTTTAGGGGCCTGATAGTTTGAACAAAACCGCAATCGTCGCAGCCTGCCTCGCGATGGGCTCGATTGGCCTTGTAACGGGTGGTGTATCTGCCGGGTACGCGCAGGCCGATCGACCAGCGCCGGACAAGATCGACACCACCATCCTGCATGCTCAGGTGATTCTGGACCATCTCGGTTTTTCGCCCGGTGTGATCGATGGCAAACCCGGCCAGTCGCTGACGGCGGCGTTGAAGGGGTTTCAGGAAGCGCGCGGATTCAAAGAAACGGGCACGCTCGATACGCCAACAATGAACGCTCTGCGCGCGTACCGCGCAATGCGCCCTGTGCGGGAATTGCGGCTGACGGCGGAGGGCCTAGCAGGGCCGTTCGTCGATCCGTTACCCAAAAAAGCCGCCGACCAAGCGAAGCTGCCCGCGCTCGGTTATCGCAACCCGCTCGAAAAGCTGGCCGAGATGTTTCACACCACTCCCGCGGTGCTCATCGCGCTCAATAGCCCGCAGACCAGACTCGTGCCGGGCACCGTTGTGCGTTTCCCGAATGCGCTGCCCTCGTCACGGAATTACGACGCCAAACTGCCTGATCATTGGCGCAAGACTCTGTCATCGCTCAACGTCGATGCGCGCCAGCCGGTGGGGGTGAAGATCGTGGTCGACAAATCGGATCAGGTACTCCGCGTGCTCGATGCCCAGGGCAAGCTCGTCGCACAGTTCCAGGCGACAATGGGTAGCACGCGCGATCCGTTACCGATCGGTACATGGAAGATGCAGGGCGCATCCTATAATCCCGAATTTCACTATAATCCGGATCTGTTCTGGGACGTAAAAGACAGTTTGAAGGACGCGCTGCTGCCACCCGGCCCGAACGGCCCGGTCGGTGTCATCTGGCTCGATCTGTCGAAGGCGCATTACGGCATCCATGGTACCCCAGAACCAAGCACTATTGGTCGTGCGGCGAGCCATGGCTGCATCCGGCTGACCAATTGGGATGCCGCCCGTTTGTCGCTGATGATCAAGCCGGGGACGCCGGCGATTTTCCAGGAGTAGGCGCGTTGCGGGGGCTGAGTATATCCGGAGCGTTGCTGGTCGTTGTCATTATCCTGATGGCAAACACCGTGCGGTTTCGCACCGTGGCTGAGGCTGCCGCCCCGCCGTTTGGCGAGGAACGGCTTGCGCAACATGGTGCACCGGTGGGGATGTTCGCGCCGTCGCCATCGATCGCGCTCGACGGGCCGCTCGTGATACCCGTGCAGGGCGTGGCCCGCACAAAGCTTGCCAGCAGCTGGGGCGATCCGCGCGGCAACGGCACTCGCGCACATCACGGGATCGATATTGCTGCCCCGCGCGGAACCTTGGTGGTCGCGGCCGCCGCGGGGCGCGTTGAAAAAATGGCGGAAAATCCGGCGGGCGGCACCACCGTCTATGTCCGCTCGCCCGCTGGCAAGTGGAGCTATTATTACGCCCATCTGCTCGCCTATGCACCGGGGTTGCGGGAGGGGAAGCTGCTGATGGCGGGCGATCCGATCGGCTATGTCGGCGATACCGGCAATGCCGGCGCGGGCAATTATCACCTCCATTTCGGCCTCTCGCGCATGTACCCCGGCGATGGCTGGTGGCAGGGCGTGCCGGTCGATCCCTATCCGCTGCTTGCCGGAAGCAGCACCGGGCGCTAAAGCCCGCGCCTTCGCTCTTTCAAACTTGCAGGCACACCCATGAAGATCAGCGGCGTCGACATTCGCCCCGGCAACATCATCGAATATGAAGGCGGCATCTGGAAAGCGGTGAAAATCCAGCACACTCAGCCCGGCAAGGGTGGCGCCTATATGCAGGTCGAAATGAAAAACCTGATCGACGGGCGCAAGAACAACGTCCGCTTCCGCTCGGCCGAAACCGTCGAGCGCGTGCGCCTCGACACCACCGATTTTCAGTTCCTGTTCCGGGAAGGCGATCAGCTGACCTTCATGGACAAGCAGACCTATGACCAGATCACGCTCGATGCGGGCATATTGGGCGATGCCGCTGCCTTCCTGCAGGACGGGATGGACGTGGTGATGGAACTGTACGACGAACGCCCGATCAGTGTGCAACTCCCCGATACGATCGAAGCACTGATTGTCGAGGCTGATGCGGTGGTAAAGGGGCAGACGGCATCGTCGTCCTACAAGCCTGCGGTTCTCGAAAACGGCGTCCGCGTGATGGTGCCGCCGCATATCGGCGCGGGCACGCGGATCGTGGTCGATGTGTACGAACAGACCTATGTGAAGCGGGCTGACTGAGGCCGAGCGGACGAGACAAATAGCGTCGCTATTTGTCCGTTCCGCCGGCCCGGCCGGCGAGCGTAGCTCGGCCGACGACACGGGCTGTTGCCCGTGGCGCTTTCGGCAATGCCTAAGGATTTAAAATGGTTTCCCACTCCGGCCTTCTCACCCTCATGGAACGCGCTGCCCGCAAAGCCGCCCCGCGGCTGCGGCGTGACTTTAACGAAGTCCAGCAACTCCAGGTCAGCCGAAAAGGGCCGGCCGATTTCGTCTCGATGGCCGACAAGCGCGCCGAACAGACGATCTATGAGGAACTGAACCACGCGCGCCCCGACTGGGCGTTCATCATGGAGGAACGCGGCGAGATTGCCGGTGATCCCAACAAGCCGCGCTGGGTGGTCGATCCACTCGATGGCACGACCAATTTCCTCCACGGCATCCCGCATTTCTCGATCTCGATCGCGGTCGAGGAGCCGCGCCCCGATGGCCGCTGGGATACGGTGTCGGCGCTCGTTTATCAGCCGCTGACAGACGAAAGCTTCTGGGCAGAACGCGGGCGTGGCGCGTGGCTGACCGACCAGCGGTTGCGGGTGTCGGCCCGCAACGACCTGTCGGAATCACTGATCGCGACGGGCATCCCGTTCCTCGGCCATGGCGATTTCGCACAATGGACCCGCATCTTCGGCGCGGTCGCTCCCGGCGTGGCGGGCATTCGCCGGCTCGGCTCGGCAGCGCTTGACCTCGCCTGGGTCGCGGCGGGGCGTTTCGACGGCTATTGGGAATCGAGCCTCAGCCGCTGGGACGTCGCGGCGGGCATCCTGCTGGTCAAGGAAGCCGGCGGCTATGTCACCGATTTCCGCGGCGGCGACAAGATGATGGAACGCAACGAATTCCTCGCGGCGAGCGACGCGCTGCACAACAAGCTGCACAAGCTGGTGGCGGGGGCGTTGCGTTAATTCTTGCTCGTCACCCCGGACTTGTTCCGGGGCCCACTCTTCCACAAATGCCGCGGTCGATTGGGGCGCGGTGGACCCTGGCACGAGCCCGGGGTGACGGAGTGGGGGTATTCAGGCCGTTTCGTTCAGTCCGACCGTTTGCCCTGAGTAGCGGCTGAGCGAAGTC
>CAZYOU010000058.1:0-17046 GCA_964649315.1 uncultured Stakelama sp.
GCCATGCCGAAATCCTCGCATGATCCCCCGATCGCAGCACTTCGGGGATCGTGCGTCCTTCCCACAATGGTGGTCGGGTATATTGCGGATATTCGAGCAGGCCCCCTTCGAAGCTCTCGTCCACGCCGCTTGAAGCCGCGCCCATTACGCCGGGGAGCAGCCGAATGCAAGCATCAAGCAGCACCAGCGCGCCCATCTCGCCGCCCGACAGCACGTAATCGCCGATCGAGATCTGCTCGATCGGCCGCGCCTCGAAAATCCGCTCGTCAAACCCCTCGAACCGCCCGCACAGGATGATTGAACCTCGCCCTGCGGCGAGTGAACGAACCCGCGATTGGGTAAGCGGTGTGCCGCGCGGGGTCATCGCCAGGATCGGACGGTCGTCGGCTACGCTGTCGATGGCGGTGGCAAGCACATCAGCACGCAGCACCATTCCGGCCCCGCCCCCTGCTGGGGTGTCATCAACAGTACGGTGCTTGTCGGTCGCAAAGTCGCGGATGTTGAACGCGTCGAGGGACCATTTCCCCTCGGAGAGTGCCCTCCCAGCGATCGACTGACCAAGCGGCCCCGGGAACATGTCAGGATAGAGGGTAAGGATCGTGGCGGCGAAGGTCACACTGCGCCTGCAAAATCCGCGTCGAGCACCAGACGTACATCATCCCACTCGGGCACTGCCTCTATGCGCATCGGTACCATGAAGCGTTTTTTGTTGGGTCGCTCGATCTCTAGGACATCGCCTGCACCGAAGTTATCGATAGCCACGACGCGGCCGATCGCCTCGCCGTCAGTCGAAACGACGGCGAGACCGAGCAGATCGGTGTGATAATATTCCCCCTCACCGAGCGGGGGTAGATCAGCGCGCGGCACGGTGAGTTCGGTGCCGCGCATGGCCTCCGCAGCGTTGCGATCGGTGACTTCAGCAATTCGTGCAATCGCGCCGTTACTGCCGTGTCGTATCGATTTCAGGGTCAGTTGACCCTGATTGAAGCTTTTGTACCGTCCGAGGTCTTCGGTGAAGACTTTCAGGCGGACCTCCCCCGTCACGCCGTGCGCGCCGATGATGACGGCAAGCGTGACGGGGCGATCAGCAGCCATTACGCGTCGGCAGGCTTTTCTTCGGTTTCAGCAGCGGCTTCGGGCGCAGCTTCTTCGACGACGGCTGCAGGCGCTTCTTCAGCGACCGGCTCAGGCGCGACCTCGACCGGCGATTCTTCAGCAGCAACTTCTTCAACCAGCTCGGGCTCAGGCTCGGGCGCTGGCGCCGCGGCTGCTTCGGCAGCAGCTTCTTCCGCAGCCTTCAGCTTTTCGGCGCGTTCTTCGGCACGTTCCGTGGCCTTTTCGCCAGGCTTGCCCTTGTTCGGGTTGTTACGGGCAGGACGCTCCTTGACGCCGAGCACGTCGAGGAAACGGGCAACGCGATCGGTTGGCTGTGCGCCAACGCTCAGCCAATGCTTGGCGCGATCGGTGTCGAGCTTGATCCGCTCCGGGCTGTCCTTGGCGAGCAGCGGGTTATAGGTACCGATCTTCTCGATGAAGCGGCCGTCACGTGGGCTGCGCGCATCGGCAACAACGACGCGGTAGTAAGGACGCTTCTTGGAGCCGCCGCGCGACAAACGAATGCTGAGAGACATGATATTTCCTTCTTTCTGATCAGATAATCGGTGGCCGAAGCCGTTATTTCTTCTTGTTGATGAAATTCTCAAAACCTGGCGGCAATTTGGGCATACCGCCCATCGGGTTGCCGCCGCCAAGCCCCGGCAAACCACCGCTCGACTTGCCGAGCATATCGCCAAGCTCTGGCCCGCCAATCGCATTGCCGAGCCCGCCAAGGCCACCGCCCATACCGCCCTTGCCGAGCATTGCCATCATGCCCTTCATGCCGCCCATCTTCTTGATCTTCTTCATGGCGGTGGACATTTCCTGGTGCATCTTCAGCAGCTTGTTCACGTCCTGCACGGTCGTGCCGCTGCCCTTGGCGATGCGGATCTTCCGCTTGGCGGAGAGGATTTCCGGCTTCGACCGTTCCTTCGGCGTCATCGACGTGATCATCGCGTCCATGCGCAGCAGAATGCGTTCGTCCATGCCGCCGCCGGCCATCGCGGCTTGCGCCTTTTTTGCCCCCGGGATCATGCCCGCCAGCGCACCAAGTCCGCCCATCCGGCGCATCTGTGCCAGCTGGCCGCGCAGATCATCCATGTCGAACTGCCCCTTGGCCATCTTGGCAGCCATCCGCTCGGCATCTTCGACCTGAATCGATTCCGCGGCGCGCTCGACCAGGCTGACGACATCGCCCATGCCAAGGATGCGCCCCGCAACGCGCCCCGGATGAAACGCTTCGATGGCGTCCATCTTTTCGCCGGTGCCCGCGAACTTGATAGGCTTACCCGTAACCGCGCGCATCGACAGGGCCGCACCACCGCGAGCATCGCCGTCCATTCGGGTCAGCACGACACCCGTCAGCGGCACTTGCTCGGAGAAATTCTGCGCGACGTTAACCGCGTCCTGACCCGTCAGCGCATCGACCACGAGCAGGATTTCGTTTGGCGACGCGATTTCCGCGATCGCCTGCATCTCGTCCATCAACGCCTGATCGACGTGCAGGCGGCCTGCGGTGTCGAGCATGAGGACGTCATAGCCCTGAAGCTTAGCCGCCTGCATTGCGCGCCGGGCGATTTCCACGGGACGTTGGCCAGCGACGATCGGCAGCGTGGCGACTTCGGTCTGGGTTCCCAGTGTCGCGAGCTGTTCCTGCGCAGCAGGGCGATTGACGTCGAGCGACGCCATCAGCACCTTCTTGCCTTCACGCTTGGCGAGCCGTTTGGCGATCTTGGCGGTGGTGGTCGTCTTGCCTGACCCTTGAAGGCCGACCATCATGATCACGGCCGGCGGGGTAACCCCCAGTGCCAGCTCGCTTTCGTCCGCGCCGAGCATCTCGGTGAGCGCGTCGTTGACGATCTTGACGACTTGCTGACCCGGCGTAACGGAGCGCAGCACATTCTGACCGACCGCCTTTTCGGTGACCTTGTCAACGAAATCGCGCGCAACCGGCAGTGCCACGTCTGCTTCCAGCAGCGCGACGCGCACTTCGCGCATGGCTGCACGCACGTCCGCCTCGGTCAGCGCACCGCGCCCCCGAAGACGGTCGAATACGCCGCCAAGCCGTTCGCTGAGACTGTCGAACATCACCAAACTCCGTTGCTGATCGCTGGTCCCGCCAAAAACGCAAAAGAAGCTGGCGGACGAAACCTCGTCGGCCAGCTTATGCCCTTAGGCATGCTCTTGTTGCGCCCTGGAAGGATGCGATACGGCGCACCCTAAACGAAACGCCACTCTTTCGCAACCATGTGGTTTAAGACCATCTACACGCTCGACCGTCATACCCCTAGCGGATGAGAACCAGGGGACATGGGCACATGGCACCAGAATCGATCGACGTCGCGCCAAAGCCGGTCGCCGCAAGGCAGGATCTGCTGAGTGGTGCGATCACGATTGCAGCGATCCTGCTGTTCGTCGGCACCGGCAGTTCTGCGCTTTCCAGTGCGATGCGTTATTATTTCGCCGATGGCGATCCGACCGATCGAACGCTTGTTATCGCCCTGTTGCTGAATGTCGCGCTGATCCTGTTCGGTTGGCGGCGGCATACCGAATTGCAACGCGAGGTCGAAATTCGGACGGCTGCTGAAGAACGCGCGCAATTGCTAGCGGCGCGTGATCCACTGACAGGCTTCCTTAACCGACGATCGCTGTCGGAGGATGGCGCTGCGATGCTCGCGCAGGCGGCGCGCCGCGAAAAGGCGCTTGCGCTGCTGATGCTCGATCTCGATCACTTCAAAACGATCAATGACATGCACGGCCATGCCACGGGCGACGGCCTGTTGCGGCTGATATCTGATGAGATCGCGCTGGCCATGCCGTCGGTATCGTTGATGGCACGGCTGGGCGGCGATGAATTTGCCTGCGCCTTCATGTTCGATCCGGCGCACCCCGATACGATCGAGCGCATTGCCGAGCGGCTCGTGTCGCGTATTGCGCAGCCATTTGTATCGGATGGGCTGCAGCTGCACATCAGCGTTTCGATTGGCATCGCGCGTTCAGACGCGGGTTGCATCAGCATCGATGCTCTGATGCGCAGCGCCGATATTGCGATGTACGCCGCCAAGAATGCGGGCCGAAATCGGTTCGCCTGGTTCGACGAGTCGATGGAACTAGAGCTGAAAGCACGCAATGAGCTTGAAGTCGGTTTGCGTACCGCCATTCCCCGTCAGGAAATCGTTCCTTATTTCGAGCAGCAGATCGACCTGACGACCGGGCGCCTGTTCGGCTTTGAAGTCCTTGCGCGGTGGGAGCATCCGACCCGCGGGCTCATCCCGCCTGATCGGTTCATCTCCATCGCCGAGGATACCGGGCTGATCAGTGATTTGTCCCTATCCGTCATGCGGCAGGCCTTCATGCAGGCCAAGGATTGGGAGCCGGGGCTGACGCTGTCGGTGAATATTTCGCCGCTGCAGCTGAAAGATCCTTGGCTCGCGCAGAAAATCCTTAAAGTACTCACCGAAACGGGCTTTCCCGCGAGCAGGCTCGAGGTGGAAATCACCGAAGTCGCGCTGTTCGAAAACCTGACGCTTGCCCAATCGATCATCGGCAGCCTCAAAAACCTCGGTATTCGGATCGTGCTCGACGATTTCGGCACGGGCTATAGTTCGCTTAAGCACCTGCGCGCACTGCCGTTCGACCGTATAAAGATCGATTGCAGCTTTGTCGGATCGATTAATGTGAATGCCGAAAGCGCGGCGATCGTGAACGCGATTGTACGGCTGGGTGAGAGCTTGAACCTGCCAATTACCGCTGAAGGCATTGAGGATGCCGCGATTGAAGAACGGTTGCGGGCGATGGGATGCAGCAAGGGCCAAGGCTATCTGTACGGCCGACCGCTCAATGCCGCCAATGCGCGCCGTTTGCTCGCGGAAAAGCGGTTGCTGCGCCCTGCGATCGCGAAATCTGCGCCTACCGAGCCAACCACGGTCGCGCCGGATAGCGCGCGGCAAACCGGCTAACGCGCCCTCCCCGGTGGACTTCGCGCGGTGCGTTGCCTAGATCGGCGGCGATGCCCGCCACCGCCCCTGAAATCATCAATCTCGGCTGTCGCCTGAATTTGGCGGAGGGCGAGGCGATGCGCGCCATCAACGCGGCGCGCGATATGGTGATCGTCAACAGCTGTGCAGTCACCAACAACGCCGTCAGCGAAACGCGCGCCGCCATCAGGCGCGCAGCCCGCGCGCGGCCAGGTATCGACATCGTCGTCACCGGTTGCGCGGCCCAAATCGATCCTCAGGGCTTTGCAGCAATGCCTGAGGTATCGCGCGTCATCGGCAATGCGGAAAAACTCGATCCCACAATATGGCGGGCAAGCGACCCTGTCGTCGTTGGCGACATCATGGCGGTGCGCACGACTGCGCCACATCTTGCCACGAGTTTCGATTCGCACGCCCGCGCCTTTGTCGAGGTGCAGAATGGCTGCGATCATCGCTGCACCTTCTGCATCATCCCCTATGGACGTGGGAACAGCCGATCTGTTGCCATAGAAGCCGTGATCGACCGGATCAGTGGACTGGTCGAGCGCGGGTATCGTGAAGTGGTACTGACGGGCGTCGATTTGACCAGCTATGGCCTCGATTTGCCAGGTGAACCGACCCTCGCGACATTAGTCGAGGCGATTCTGGCGCACGTGCCCGGGCTCGCGCGGCTGCGACTTTCATCGCTTGATTCCATCGAGATTGACGACCGCCTGTTCGATCTGATCACCGGTGAAGCGCGGATCATGCCGCACCTGCATTTATCGCTCCAAGCGGGTGATGACATGGTGTTGAAACGGATGCGGCGTCGCCATAGCCGCAGCGATGCCGTCCGGATCGTCGAGCGGCTGAAAAAGGCCCGTGTCGACTTGGCGATCGGTGCCGATCTTATTGCCGGCTTCCCGACAGAAACCGATGCCATGTTTGCAAACACCGCCGCGCTGATCAACGATTGCGATATCGTGCACGCGCACATCTTTCCCTACTCGCCGCGCGTCGGCACCCCGGCGGCGCGGATGCCGCCGGTGCCCGGCGATGTCCGTAAAAACCGCGCTGCGGAACTGCGCGCAAGGGCGGCGGCGCGGCGGCAGATGTGGCTGGAGCAGCTTGTGGGCACCACCCAGCCGATCCTGATTGAACGCCCTGGCGATCGTGGGCACGCCCCCAATTTCGCCGAACTTCGCCTGTCGCCTCAAAGCCGCCTTCACAACCGTGTCGGGGACATCGTGCCCGTCAGGGTAATCGGTATCGACACCATGGGTTTGCTTGGGGAAGCGGCATGAGCGGTTCGGCATGGCACGAAAAGCTGCTTGGCGGCTTCAAGCGTACCTCCGACCGGCTGATTGGGAATCTGGCCGGGCTTGGCACGGCGCGGCTCGATGCGGCGACGCTCGATGATATCGAAGAGGCGCTGATCGCGTCCGACCTTGGCCCTACGACGGCTGCGCGCATCCGCGCCCGGCTGGCCGATGGCGCGTTCGAGCGGAACATGGAGGAACTCGGCATCCGCCTGATCGTGGCGGAGGAGATCGAGAAGGTTCTCGAAAAAGTCGCCCGGCCGATTGAAATTAGCGCCTTCCCCCGCCCGCACGTTATTCTCGTCATCGGGGTCAACGGATCGGGTAAAACGACGACAATCGCCAAGCTGGCGCATCTGTTCACCGAACAGGATTACGGTGTGATGCTGGCGGCGGGCGATACGTTCCGCGCGGCCGCGATCGGCCAGCTAGCCACCTGGGCCGATCGGATCGGCGTGCCGATCGTGCGCGGCGAACAGGGTGGTGACGCGGCGGGCATTGTGTTCGATGCGGTCAAGAAAGCGACGGCAACGGGGATCGATGCGCTGATCGTCGACACTGCCGGGCGGCTGCAGAACAAACGTGAACTGATGGACGAGCTCGCCAAGATCAAGCGGATGCTCGGCAAGATCGACCCCGCCTCCCCCCACGACATCATCCTCGTCCTCGATGCGACCACCGGGCAGAATGCGCTGTCGCAGATTGAGGTGTTCAAGGAAGTCGCCGGCGTGACCGGGCTCGTGATGACCAAGCTGGACGGGACGGCGCGTGGCGGTGTGCTGGTGGCGGCCGCAGAGCAGTTCGGGCTGCCGATCCACGCGATCGGGATCGGCGAAGGCGTCGGCGATTTGCGACCGTTCAGCGCAAACGAGGTTGCACGGATCATTGCTGGCGTGGAAAGACCGAAAAATGGCTAGCCCGACCACTTCAAAAACGCCCGATCCCGCCTTGCGCATGGCGATCGATTTCGGTCCTCTGATCGTCTTTTTTGCGGTCAACTTTCTGGTGGGCGGCGAACAGATCAGCCGCGTGGTGGCCGCCACGGTTGCCTTCATGACCGCGACAGGGATTGCCATGGCCGTTTCGCAATGGAAGATCGGCCATATCTCCCCAATGTTATGGCTGTCGGGGGTTCTCGTCCTCGTGTTCGGCGGGCTGACGATCTATTTTCACGACGAGACATTCATCAAGATCAAGCCAACGATCATTTATCTGATGTTCGCGAGCGTCCTGATCTTCGGCCTCGTGACCGGCCGGCCGCTGCTGCAATATGTACTGGAAAGCGCCTATCCGGGGCTAAGCCCCAAAGGGTGGCGATTGCTGACAATCAACTGGGCGGTGTTTTTCGCGGCCCAGGCGGCGCTGAACGAGGCGGTCTGGCGTAACACAAGCTGGGATTTCTGGGTCGCGTATAAATTATGGGGCGTGATCCCGATGACGCTGATCTTCGCGGTCGCCAATCTTCCAATGCTCATGAAGCACGGTATGCAGGTATCCGGCGACAAGCCGCCACCGATCCCGCCAGAGGGTTAAGGCTCCGCCGCGACCAGCGGAGCCTCCCAATAACAATCTTTGGCTAATCAGCCCTGATCGGCCCGCGAAACGCCCGCACCATCGAGGTTCTGCGCAGCGAATTCCCAGTTCAGGATCTTGCCGGTCACCGCTTCGAGATAGCCGGGGCGCGCATTGCGATAATCGATGTAATATGCATGCTCCCACACATCGATCGTGAGCAGCGGCTTCATGCCTTCATAGCCGACCGGCGTGTCGGCGTCGTGCAGCGATGTCACCTTCAGCTTGCCGCCATCCAGTACCAGCCAGCCCCAGCCGCTTGCGAAGTGATTGGTCGATTCAGCGACCAGTGCCTTGACCAGAGCATCGGTTGAGCCGAACTCGGCATCGATCATTTCGGCCAGCTTACCCGATGGTGCCGCATAGTTCGGCGTCAGCGATTGCCAGAAAAAAGTGTGGTTCCAGATCTGGGCCGAATTGTTAAACAGGCCCTTCTCGCCCTTGTCTTTGGCGTATTTGATGACGTCGCTCAGCTTGGCATTTTCCAGGCCGTGCGCAACGAGCATGCCGTTGGTCTTGTCGACATAGGCCTTGTGATGCTTGCCGTGGTGAAAATCGAAGGTCTCTTCGGACATCACGGGCGCAAGGGCGTCCTTGGCGTAGGGCAGTGCTGGAAGTTCGAAAGCCATCGGATAGTCTCCAGTTAATGGCCACGCGAAGGGGCGCGTGCCGGAAATATACTAACGCTGTTCAATTGGGTCTGGGCGCACGATTACGCAACCGATTCGTCGCATAATCTATCCGGGCAGAAGGTCATGCCGCCGCAACGCGTGACGGAGCTGATCATAGCTAAGCCCCAGCGCTTCGGCGGTCGCGCGCTGGTTGAAGCGATGTTCGGCCATTGCCTTTGCCAGCAGGTCATGTTCGAACCGGGCAACCAGCGATTTGAAATCGGACGGGCCATCGGCTTCGCAAGCGGCGAGCGGTTCGTCGGGGTGGGCATCGGCATCCACCACATCGCTTCGTACAGGCGCGGCCAGTTGCGGCGCGCGGGAGGCGCTGACCGGGGCATAAGGCGATTGGAAAGGATCGAACTGGATTTCGTCGATCGGCCCCTGCCGTTCACAGCGATAAACGGCGCGCCCCACGACATTGCGTAATTCGCGCACATTGCCCGGCCACGAATAACTCACCAGCACTTCGGTGGCAGCCGGCGTGAAGCCAGGCCAGTCTTCCCAGCCAAGTTCCGATGCCATGCGCCGGCCGAAATGCTCGGCGAGCACCATCACATCCCCTGCCCGCGCTCGCAGCGGCGGTAAGGTGACCACTTCGAACGAAAGGCGATCAAGCAGATCGGCGCGAAACTGGTGGCGATCCACCTTGTCGGGCAAATGTTCGTTGGTGGCAGCGACGATGCGGACATCGACCCGGATCGGGCGCGACGATCCGATGCGCGTGACTTCACCATATTCCACCGCGCGGAGCAGCCGATCCTGCGCGGCCATGGAGAGCGTGCCGAGCTCGTCGAGAAACAACGTACCGCCATGCGCTTCCTCGAACCGCCCTGCCCGGGCCTTTGTCGCGCCGGTAAAGGCACCCGCCTCATGCCCGAACAATTCGGCTTCGATCAGCGTTTCGGGCAGTGCCGCACAGTTCATGATCACAAGCGGCTGATCCCAGCGTGGGCTTAGCCGGTGGAGACGCTCCGCCACCAGCTCCTTGCCCGTCCCACGTTCACCAATCACGAGGACCGGTCGATCAAGCGCAGCCGCTCGGCTGGCGCGTTCGAGCACGTCTAGGAAGACGCCCGATTGCCCGATGACTTGTGATGTCCGCTCCATGGCCAAAGACTTGGCGTAAAATCCCAAACCTTGGCAAGTGGCAATTGGCGCAAATTGACAGCTTAGGTTCATAAATGGCGCAAATCGGCCATTTTCAAAACTGGCACGCTTCCTGCTGTACTGGTTGCAACTGCCAAACAGGCAGAAAGACAGAAAACAGATCAGGAAGAAATACGATGAATACCACCAGCCAATCGACCGCTGCCCTTCGCAACATCACCGCCATGGTGCTCGCCGTTGTGTTCAGCGCGACTTGCGTGATGGGCGCGATTGCACCCGCAACGCTCCAGTCGGCGCAGACAGCGACCCTGGTTGCCGATGCCCCCGTTGCCTGATCGCTCAGATGACGCCCCTGGCCGGGGTGTGGCCGTTCGGTTGCACCCCGGCGCTTTATCTCGCCTTCCTTCAGTAACAGTCAGGAGTTCCACCATGGGCATTTTTTCGCGAACCCGAGACATCATCGCCGCCAACGTCACCGATCTGCTCGACAAGGCCGAAGACCCCGCGAAGATGATCCGCATGATCATCCTCGAAATGGAGGAAACGCTGGTTGAGGTGCGCGCATCCGCTGCCCGCACGATCGCTGATCAAAAGGAGATGCGTCGCCACATCGCCAAGCTGGAAAAGCTGCAGGACAGCTGGACCGAAAAGGCCGAACTGGCGCTGTCGAAGGATCGCGAAGACCTGGCCAAGGCGGCCCTTGTCGAACGCCAGAAGGCCGTTGACATGGCCGATCAGCTGAGCGCCGAAATCGGGCTGCTCGACGATACGCTGCGCAGTGCCGAGGAAGACATCACCAAGCTGCAGAACAAGCTGCGTGAAGCGCGCACCCGCCAGAACTCGATCACGACGCGTCTGGAATCAGCCCATAACCGGGTGAAGATGCGCGAAGCCTATGCCGGCCCCAAGGTGCAGGATGCGTTCTCGCGCTTCGAGATCATGGAACGTCGGGTCGATTTCGCCGAAGGCCGCGCCGATGCGCTCAGCCTTGGCGCACCGCCCAAGACGCTCGAGGAAGAAATCGCCGAGCTGAAGTCAAGCGAGAAGGTCGACGCCGACCTCGCCGCGCTGAAGGCCCGCATCGGCAAGGCGAACTGACATGGAAGAATTCATGACGGTCGCCATCGTCATCAGCATCCTGTTCATCGGGTTGCCGTGGCTGGTCCTCCATTACGTTACACAGTGGAAGAAGACCGGTGCGCTGACGGGCGAGGACGAAAAATTGCTCGACGAAATGCACTATACTGCGCGTCGCCTGGAAGATCGGCTCAACACGATCGAACGGATCATCGCCGCGGATCATCCCGAGTGGAAGCTGGGCAGCGCCAATATGCCCGAAGCCCTCGACTACGACATCACACGGAGGAATTGAGATGAGCGCCAGCCGCACCAAATTCTATCTCGACAAGCAGAACAGCAAATGGCTGGGCGTTTGTTCGGGGATCGCCGATTACACCGGGGTGGAAGTCATCTGGGTCCGTGTCGGCACGGTTATCCTGACGCTCGCTGGGGGCTTCCCCTGGACGCTGATCGCCTATTGGATGATCGCCTGGATGGCGAACCCGAAGCCCAGTGGCTTGTATGAAACCATCGAAGACCAGAAATTCTGGCAGGGCGTTCGTTCCAACCCGGCGCGCAGCACCCGCGACGTCCGCTCCAAGTTCCGCGACATCGATCGTCGGCTCGCCGATATCGAAACCGCCTATACCAGCCGCAACACGCGCCTTGCCGATGAGATCGACAGCCTGCGCTGATCCGATCCACGGTTGAAGAGGGAGGGCTTTTTCAATGAGCAACACACAAACATTCATCGTCGTTATCGTGCTGATGTCGACCGTGGGCTGGGTCATCACGACGTGGATCAGAGCCAAGCACGGCTATCCGCTAACCGATGATTTCGGCGGCAAGGTGATCCGGGATCTCGACGATCCTGAGGCCGAACGCGCGATCAACCTGCTGTCGAGCGAAAACCAGCGCCTGACCGGCCAGATTTCGCGCCTCGAGGAGCGGATTGCGGTGCTCGAAAGGATCGCGACCGACCCTGCCGATCGCATCGCCCGTGACATCGACGCGCTGCGCTGAACCCGCGAGCAAGGGGAAAGACCATGGATAAGATGATTTTCTTTCAGACCTTTGCCCCGGCGATTGCGGTAGTTGGCGTGGCAGGCATGATCGGGTGGGTCCTCACCACCTGGATGCGCATCCGCCACGGCTACCCATTGGATGGGCAATGGGGCCAAGCAATCTATCCCAAGACCGACCAGGAATCGATCGAACGGATCAAGCTGCTGAGCCAGGAAAATGCGCAGCTGCGTGCCGAACTCGGCTCGATAAAAGACCGATTGGCCAATGTGGAGCGGATCGTCACGGACGGTTCACTGAGTCTCCACACCGAGATTGAAGCACTGCGTCGTCAACCGAATTAAGGGACGGAATCATGAATTACGGCGTTTTCGTTCCCATTCTCGCGCTCATGATCCCGATCGTGGCGGTCATCGCGAAACAGATTGTCCAGCCCTGGCTTGCGCTTCGCGAAAAGCAGATCGAGACCGAAGCGAGCCTGATCGCCGAAAAGGCCGCGCAATATGCGGCACAGACCGAGCGGCTCGAACAGCGCGTCCGGGTGCTGGAGCGGATCACGACGGATCGCGGCATCGATATCGCCGAGGAGATCGAGGCGCTCCGTATCGACCGGACGAACTAAGAGGTTTTATCATGACCAAAGAATATCTTGTTGTTGGTTTAATTATCTTAACAATAATATTTATGATTTGGTACACGGTGGACGCCAATTTCAAGAAAGTTAAACGGCAAGCTGAAGAAGATGCGAAAGAAAAAATGCTCGCATCTCTGCGTCTTGAGGATGCGTCAAAAGACGTAAAGATCAAAGAACTGACCTCGCGCGACCAAGAATTGGTAAGACAGGTGGAGAACCTGGAGCAGCGGGTGCGTGTGCTCGAACGGATCGTTACCGATCGCGGTACCGTTCTGGCCTCAGAGATCGAGGCCCTCCGCGAAACGACGGTCACCTAAAACAACGCTCTACAGGGAGTGACGTACATGAGTTTCTTGACCGCCCTCGTCATCATCACCGTTGCGGTCATGGGCGCCCGCGTGTTGCGTGCCCGATATGAGGCACAGGCGGCCGGCCCTTGGGCAGCCCGCGACCCCGATGCCCGCCGCCTGCGTGACGAGGTGGCACGATTGAATGACCGGATCGCGGTGCTGGAACGGCTCGCGACTGACGAAAACCAGAGCGCCCGCCTCGATCGCGAGATCGAGAAGCTGCGCGACAATCGCTAAGGAGCACCTATCATGGACCCCACTATTTATGTGACGCTGGCAGCAGCGACGCTTGCCGGGCTGGCGATGATAACCTTTGCTACCCTGGCAGGCTGGCGTGGTTGGCTATCGCTCAAGCAGCAGGAGCTGACGCGCGGTGAGCACCAGTCCCTGCCCGCGGTGCAAGGCCCCAGTGCCAGCGCCCGCATCGAAATCGCCGATCTGAAAGAACGCATCCGCAAGCTCGAAGCGATCGCCGCCGGGGTGGACCTCTAAGGTCCATCCCGCTAGCGGGGCTGGCATGACCAGCCTGACCGAGCTTCACGAAGAATATGAATTTCTAGATGCCGATGATCGGTATCGCCTGCTGATCGATCTGGGCCGAGCGCTGGAGCCTATGCCCGATGCGTTGAAGACCGAGGCGACACTGGTGCGAGGGTGCTCCGCATCGGTTTGGGTTTACCCGATGCGCCGCGACGATGGCACGCTGCATTTCCTGGCAGACAGCAATGCTGCGATTACCAAAGGCATCATCGCGCTGGTGCTGACAACAGTGCAGGATGCGGCCCCTGCGCTGATCACGACCGTCGATATCGAAGGGGCGCTGGCGCCGTTCGATCTGAAAAATCAGCTGAGTTCAAACCGGACCCAGGGTATTCCGAACATGATTGCCCTGATCCGTGAGACAGCGGCGCGCTACTCGGGCAGCTAAGGCCTGGGGCTCGCATCTGCCAGACCAAGCGTATCGGCCAGAACCGCCAGATCGGCGCCAGCCTGAACGAGCCGCCAATTACCCGGATCGCGGGCATCGACCAGCGTCACCGCACCGCGCGGGCAAACCCCGAGGCATTTCACCTCCACCACACCAACACTGCTTTTGCGGAAGCGTTTGACGCCCAGTTGCTGACGCAGCGCTTTGGCGAGCGACTCCTTGCCCTTTTTGCCAAAACCACCGTCGATCCGTTTCGAGCACTTTGCGCACACCAGCAGCGCGGTTGACCAGTTGGACTTGACGAGGTGTTTCACTCAGGTCCGCGCCATTGCCGATTTTCCTCGGCAACACGCAGCACATCATAGGCCGCCTGAATCGCCTGAAAACGCGCGGCCGCATCCTTGTCACCGGGGCGGACATCGGGATGGTTTGCCTTGGCCATCTTGCGCCACGCCACCCGTACCGCCTCGAAATCGGCATCGGGCTCAAGCTCGAACAGATCGAGCGCGCGCATCTCGTCGCGGGATCGTGTGCCGTCGCCCGGCCCGGCCCAGCTATTGTGACGGGATTCGGTGTAGCCCGATGTATCTCGGGTCTCCTCGGCCTCGCGGGCGGCAGCTTCCTCCGCGGTAAGCCCTTCGAAATAATTCCACCCACGATTATATTCACCGGCGTGCATTTGGCAGAAATACCAGCGTTCCGGGCTGTTGGGTGATTTCGGCGCGGGGCAATTGCCCGGTTCCGTGCAGCCATGGCGATCACACAGACGGACCTGCGTCGCCTCACGCCCGCTGCCATAGCCACGCCAGCGCGGAAATCCCCAGTCTACAGAGCGTGTCGATCGAGCCATGACGCTCACTTAAGCAACTATCGTCCGGATTGCCATGAGGGCTTTGGTTGGGGGTGCGATGAACGTCGCATACGCTACGGCTAATTGCCAAAGCGACACGGATGGGCAATGATTTGAAACATTTTGTGGGGTTCCGCGCTTTCTGCCACGCCCCCATAGGCTATAACAGTCAGTCGACAGCGATGATGCATCCTCGATGACGCGGGAGTCCCATGACTAAACCTGTTTCGATGTTAACCGCCTGGCGATCCGATCTGCCAGCCTCGATTGTCGTTGCCCTGGTGGCGCTACCACTTTGCCTTGGCGTTGCCCTCGCATCCGGCGCACCGCTGTTTTCCGGGCTTATCGCAGGGATTGTAGGCGGCATCGTTGTCGGCGCGATATCGCGTTCGCCCCTGTCCGTCAGCGGTCCTGCCGCCGGATTGACGGTCATCGTTTTCGAAGCGATCCAGCGTCTGCCAAGCTATCAGGTGTTCCTCGCTGCGGTGGTCATCGCCGGGGTGCTGCAGATCGCTTTCTCGATCTCGCGCGCGGGCATCTTGAGCGAATTTGTGCCGTCATCCGTGATTACCGGGATGCTGGCCGCAATCGGGCTGATCCTAATCCTGAAGCAGGTACCCTTCGCCGTCGGCTATGAAAAGGAGTTCGAGGGCAGCGAGAATTTTATTGAGGCAGATGGGGGCAATACCCTGTCGTCGCTTTGGATCAGCTTGACGGAACGATTGACCCCTGGTGCCGCTATCATCGGTGCCACCTGCATCCTCTTCCTGTTCGTGTGGGACAAGGTGAAGCCCAAAAAGGGGCCCTTCAAACTGCTGCCCGGACCGCTCGTTGTCGTTGTGATGGGCGTTGTCGGCAACGCATTGTTCGCCGCCTTTTATCCCGAATGGGCACTTGGCGCGAAACATCTGGTGCAGGTGCCGATTGCCGACGGATTTGATGGCTTTATCGGCCTGTTCACCTATCCCGATTTTTCCCAGATCGGCACCGCAGTGCTGTGGACCACGGCGGTCACACTCGCGATAGTTGCGAGTCTCGAATCGCTGTTGAGTGTGAAAGCGGTCGACGAGCTCGATCCCCGCCGCCGCACAACCGATAAGAACTGGGAATTGCTTGCTCAGGGCAGCGGCAACGTGGTTTCCGGGCTGATCGGCGGCTTGCCCGTCACCTCCGTGATCGTGCGCTCATCCGCAAACGTGATGGCCGGTGCAGAGAGCAAATCGTCGACGATCATGCACGGGCTTTGGTTGTTGCTGTCAGTCGCCCTGATCCCAACGGTGCTCAACCTGATCCCGCTGTCTGCGCTGGCAGCCGTCTTGATCCATACCGGATACAAGTTGACCAATCCCGCGCTGTTCATCGAGCGCTGGAAACAGGGCCTGACGCAGTTCATTCCCTTCGTCGTCACGATCACGGCGATCATGTTCACCGATCTTCTGATCGGCATCATGGTGGGGCTTGCTGTCGGCTTCGTGTTCGTCGTGGCCCGCAATTTCCGACCCGCGATCACCTTTGCGGTCGATGGCGAGGATTGCCTGCTGCGGGCGCGCCGCAATCTGTATTTCATCCACAAATATGAGCTGCAACAGGCGTTGAACAAGGTGCCCGACGGCGCCGTGCTGGTGATTGATCTGTCATCGACTAACTATGTCGATCTCGACAATATCGACATCATCAACGCCTTCATCAAAGGCGCGGTTTACCGCAACATCGACGTTCATGTGCGCGGCGATATCGCCGAACGGACCGCACCGATGATCAATGCGCCATCCTATGGGGTTCGTTTCGCATGAGACATTACAAGCAGCTGCTGCTGGCCAATAAGGCATGGGCCAAGGAACTGACCGACGAGAACCCCGAATTCTTCACGCGGCAAATCGCCGGGCAAAAGCCCGACTTTTTGTGGATCGGCTGTTCCGACAGTCGCGTGAGCCCCGAACAAATGACGATGACGCCCCCCGGCGGCATGTTCATCCACCGCAACGTCGCCAATCTGGTGAACGAGGATGACCTGAACCTGATGTCGGTGCTGCAATATGCCGTCGATGTGCTGGCGGTGCGCCACATCATCGTCTGTGGCCATTATGGCTGCGGCGGGTTGCAGGCGACGCTGGCTGGCGGGACCGAGGGTGCCGTCGATGCGTGGCTGAGCAACGCGCGCGCCGTGCTCCACGCCCATGAAGACGAAGTGATCGGTCAGGCGGACGATGAAACCCGGGTCAACCGACTGGTCGAGGTGAATGTTCGCGATCAGCTGATCAAGCTCGCCAAGACCAAGTTGATCCAGGCCGCATGGGCTCGCCAGCAGGAAGTGTTCCTGCACGGTTGGGTGTACGACATTCGCGACGGGCACATCAAACCGCTGCTTGAAATCGAAAACACGACACCGCTCGATGATGTCGGGCGGCCGGAAAAGGTGCTCCACGCCAGCGACTGATGGGTTGACCGAACACAGGGCGAGAATGTCAGAGGGTCTGTA
>CAZYOU010000059.1:0-16849 GCA_964649315.1 uncultured Stakelama sp.
CCGCGCTACATCATCCGCCATCTCGGCCGCGACCACCCGCGCGCGGCCGAGCTGCCGGGCCGCATCGAGCGCGGCCACCAGGCGCTACGCGTCATGGAAACCCACCTCGCCGCGGCGCCGTTCTTCGTCGACCGGCGCTATTCGATCGCCGATATCGCGCTCTACGCCTACACGCATGTCGCGCCCGAGGCGGACATCGACCTCGCAGCCTATCCGAGCGTGCGCGCCTGGCTCACGCGCGTCGCGGGCGAGCCGGGCCACGTGCCGATGCGGCCGGCGTCCGCAGCCTGAGCCGCGGGCCCCCGCCGCAACCAGCGGGCTGGGCCGTCCGCTACGCCCGCTTGCGCTGCGCCTTGTCGCGCTGCGGCTTCTCCTCGCCGGCGACCTCGAGCGCGAGGCCGGCGGCCTCCACGCTCACGCGCACGGTCTGGCCGTCCTGCACCTTGCCCTCGAGGATCATCGAGGCGAGCTGGTTCTGCAGCTCGCGCTGGATCACCCGCTTCAAGGGCCGGGCGCCATAGACCGGATCGTAGCCGCGCTCGGCGAGCCATGCCCGCGCCGCGGGATCGAGCGCCAGGGCGATCTTGCGATCCACCAGCAGCTTCTTCACGCGCTCGAGCTGGATGTCGACGATGCCGGCCATGTCGCCGCGGCTGAGCCGCCGGAACAGCAGGATCTCGTCCAGCCGGTTCAGGAACTCCGGCCGGAACGCCGCGCGCACGACTTCCATCACCTGGTCGCGCACCGCGCCGGGGATGTCCCCCTCGGGCGCCGCCGCGAGCACGTCGCTGCCCAGGTTCGATGTCAGCACGATCAGCGTGTTGCGGAAGTCGACCGTGCGGCCCTGCCCGTCGGTCAGGCGCCCGTCGTCGAGCACCTGCAGCAGCACGTTGAACACGTCCGGATGCGCCTTCTCGATCTCGTCGAACAGGATCACCTGGTAGGGCCGGCGCCGCACCGCCTCGGTGAGGCTGCCGCCTTCCTCGTAGCCGACGTATCCAGGAGGCGCACCAATGAGCCGCGCGACCGAGTGCTTCTCCATGTACTCCGACATGTCGATGCGGATCAGCGCCTGGTCGTCGTCGAACAGGAAGGCGGCGAGCGCCTTCGCGAGCTCGGTCTTGCCCACGCCCGTGGGGCCGAGGAACAGGAACGAGCCGATCGGGCGATGCGGGTCCTGCAGGCCGGCGCGCGCGCGGCGCACCGCCTCGGACACGGCGGAGACCGCCTCGTCCTGGCCGACCACGCGGGTCTTGATCTGCTCCTCCATGCGCAGGAGCTTCTCGCGCTCGCCCGCGAGCATCTTGTCGACCGGGATGCCGGTCCAGCGCGACACGACGCCGGCGATGTCCTGCTCCGTCACCTCCTCGTTGAGCATGCGGTTCTGCGCGGTGCTCTGCGCCGCCGCGATCTTGCGCTCGAGGTCGGGGATGGTCGCGTACTTGAGCTCGCTTGCGCGCGTGAGGTCGCCGCGGCGCTGCGCCGCTTCCATCTCGTTGCGCGCGTGGTCGAGCTGTTCCTTGAGCTTCTGCGCGCCGGCGATGCCTTCCTTCTCGCTGCGCCACTGCAGCGTGAGCTCCGCCGATTCGGATTCGAGCTTGGCGAGCTCGCCCTCGAGCTTCTGCAGGCGGTCGCGCGACGCCGCGTCGGGCTCGCGCTTCAGCGCCTCGCGCTCGATCTTGAGCTGGACGATGCGGCGGTCGAGCTCGTCGATCGCCTCGGGCTTCGAGTCCACCGCCATGCGCAGCCGCGCCGCCGCCTCGTCGACCAGGTCGATCGCCTTGTCGGGCAGGAAGCGCTCGGTGATGTAGCGGTTGGAGAGCGTCGCCGCCGCCACGATCGCGCCGTCGGTGATGCGCACGCCGTGATGCAGCTCGTACTTCTCCTTGAGGCCGCGCAGGATCGAGATCGTGTCCTCGACCGTCGGCTCGCCGACGAACACCGGCTGGAAACGCCGCTGCAACGCGGGATCCTTTTCGACATATTTGCGATATTCGTCGAGGGTCGTCGCGCCGATGCAGTGGAGCTCGCCGCGCGCGAGCGCGGGCTTGAGCAGGTTCGACGCGTCCATCGCGCCGTCCGACTTGCCCGCGCCGACCAGCGTGTGCATCTCGTCGATGAACAGGATAATCTCGCCCTCGGCCGACTTCACTTCGTCGAGCACGCCCTTGAGGCGCTCCTCGAACTCGCCGCGATATTTGGCGCCCGCGATCAGCGCGCCCATGTCGAGCGCGAGCAGACGGCGGTCCTTGAGGCTGTCGGGGACGTCGCCGTTGGCGATCCGCAGCGCAAGGCCTTCGGCGATCGCGGTCTTGCCGACGCCGGGCTCGCCGATGAGCACGGGATTGTTCTTGGTCCGGCGCGCAAGGATCTGGACGGTGCGGCGGATTTCCTCGTCGCGGCCGATCACGGGGTCGAGCTTGCCGTCGCGCGCCGCTTGCGTCAGGTCGCGCGCGAATTTCTTCAGCGCGTCAAAGCTTCCTTCCGCACCAGCTGTGTCGGCGGTGCGGCCCTTGCGCAGATCATTGATCGCGCCGTTCAGCCCCTCGGGCGTGGCGCCTGCGTCCTTGATCGCCTTGCCCGCCACGGTGTTGAGCGACAGCGCAAGCGCCACGAGCAGCCGTTCGACGGTGACATAGCTGTCACCGGCTTTCTGCGCGACCTGCTCGGCCTGATCGAGGATGCGCACCGCGTCATTATCCAACCCCGGCGCCTGCTGCGCGCCCGAACCTGATACCGCGGGCACCTTGGCGAGCGCCGCATCGATCTCGCGTAACGCAATGGAAGGGGTACCGCCCGCCGCCGTGATCAGGCCCGATGCCAGCCCCTGCTCATCCTCGAGCAACGCCTTCAACAGATGTTCCGGCCCGATCCGCTGATGGCTCATGCGGATCGCCACGGTCTGCGCGCTTTGCAGAAAACCCTTGGCGCGATCAGTGAATTTCTCGAGGTTCATGCCCAGTCCCAATCCTTGTCGCCGTCCCTAGCCCGGATGCGGTATGGGCATGATGTAGTGTTGCTAATCTGCAACACAAGGCTTCGTCGGATCCGTCCAGAAAACGCCCTCGCTTCCGGCGATTATCGCCGCTAAGCTCGTTGCAAATAGAGACTGGGGTGGTGGATGCGGAAGTTCTTGGGGCGCCTGGGCGCAGGCGTTCTCGTGTTCGTCATAGTGGTGGCGATCGGACTGGCGATCTGGGAGCCGCTGGCGGCAACCGCCGCCCCGCCGCCGCCCGCCCGCAGCTATGACGTTCGCATCGTTCGCGACAATTTTGGCGTACCGCACATCTTCGGCACTACCGATGCCGATGTCGGTTACGGCATCGCCTATGCCCATGCCGAGGATGATTTCACGACCCTGCAGGACGTGATCGCGATGACGCGCGGTCGGTTCGGCGCGCTCAACGGTCAGGCAGGGGCTGGCGTCGATTTTGCGCTGCGATTGGTGCGTGCGCGCGAAACGGTGACGCGCGATTATATGAAGCAGCCCGCCGATGTGCGGGCGCTGCTCGACGGCTATGCTGCCGGGCTTAACCGCTTTGCGGAGAAACACCCCGAAGAAGTCCGCCTGCGTAACCTGTTCCCGGTCAATGGCCAGGATATCGCCGCCGGGTTCGTGCTGCGATCGCCGTTTTTCTTCGGCCTCGATGCCGTGCTTGGCGCGCTGGTGGGCAACAAGCCGCTGCCAATCGAAAATGCCGGGCCAACCCCCGATTCGCCGGACATCGCACCGCTCCCCGCCGCCGGGCAGAAGGTCGCCGTGCGTGATGACAATGAAGGCAATCTCAACGGCTCAAACGCCTTCATCGTCGCGCCGAAGCGGTCGGCTGACGGCTTCACCCGCCTCGTGTCGAACGCGCACCAGCCCTATCGCGGCGGCGTCGCCTGGTATGAACTGGTGGTCCATTCAAAGGCAGGCTGGGATTTTGCCGGCGCAACCTTCCCCGGTGCGCCCTATCCGCTGCTCGGCCATAACAAGACGCTTGGCTGGACGAACACCGTCAACCGTCCCGATCTCATCGATATCTACAAGCTGGTGCTCAACGACGATGGCACCCAGTATCGGTTCGACGGCAAATGGCTGCCGCTCGAACAGCAGCGCGTATGGTTGCGCGTGAAGCTGTGGGGGCCGTTCGTGCTGCCGGTGCCGCGCATGGCCTATCGCTCCGTCCACGGCCCGGTGATCAAGAATGCCGAGGGGGCATTTGCGATCCATTACGCCGCCCCCGAACAGCTCGGCATGGTCGAGGAATATTACCGGCTGAACAAGGCGCGAGATTTCGCCGAATGGCAGGCGGTGCTGGCGAAACAGGCGGTGCCCGCGACGAATTTCCTCTATGCCGATGCGGCGGGCAACATCGCCCATTTCTATAATGCCGCGTTCCTGAAGCGCAAACCGGGCTTCGATTACGCCAAGGTGCTCCCGGGCGACACGTCGCGCAATCTCGATAGCGGCACCGTCCCCTGGGCGAATATTCCGCGCAACATCAACCCGGCATCGGGTTTCCTCACCAACGCCAACAACACGCCATTTCAGGCGGCGGGCATCGGATCGGAACTCGACCCAAAGGATTTCTCACCCCTGCTGGGGATTGAGACCGACACCACCAATCGCGGCACACGCTCGATCGAACTGATGGGGGCCGATACGTCGATCACCGCGGAGGATCTTGAGCGGATCAAATATGATACCGCGATCAGCCGGGTCGGCTGGGCGGCGCGCTGGTTCAACGAGATTGCGGCGGTCGACCCCAAGGGTGACAAGTTGCTCACCCAGGCGCGTGATCTGATGCGGCAATGGGACTGGAGTTATGACGGCAAGGGCAAGGGCGATGCGCTGGCGGTAATGCTGCTACGCAGCGGCAACCGCATCCATTACCCGCGCAAGCCCTGGCCGGTGGCGCGCGACGAGCTGAAAATCGCCGCGGAATATCTGATCAAGCATTTCGGCACGCTCGATCCGCCGCTCGGCACCGCGCTGCGGCTGCGGCAGGGCAAGGTTGACTTGCCGATGGATGGCGGGCCGGATGTGCTGCGCGCGACGTCAAACTGGGACGAGGCATCCGATGGTCGCCTGGTCGTGAAACATGGCGACAGCTTCATCATGTTCATCGCCTGGGACAAGGCAGGCAAGGTCAGCTCGACCTCGATTCAGCCCTATGGCGCCGCCACCACGCGCCCTGACTCGAAACATTATACCGATCAGATGCCCTTGTTCGTTGCGCACAAGACCAAGCCCGTCTGGTTCGACCCCACTGATCTCGCCAAGCATCAGGAACGTGCCTACCGACCCTGATTGCCAGCCAATAATCGCATGATATACATCGATAAAAATCGCTTTCAACAAAGGATGCCCCCCATGAAATCCAGGTCCACCGTGCTGTCGAGCGTCGCCTTGCTCGCCTTGATGATGCCCGTCGCCGCAAGCGCCCAGACACCCGCCGCCACCACCGCCAAGCCCGCACCGGTCGCGTCGCTCATCAAAAAGGTGGACGTGCCCTATGAGCGCTTCACCCTGCCCAATGGCTTGCGCGTCATCGTCCATACCGATCGCAAGGCACCCGTCGTCGCTGTTTCGGTCTGGTATAATATCGGGTCGAAATTCGAGCCCAAGGGCCGCACGGGTTTTGCGCATTTGTTCGAACATCTGATGTTCAACGGGTCAGAAAATGCCCCCGGCGATTTCTTCGAACCGCTGAAGCAGGTCGGTGCGACTGACCTGAACGGCACGACCAATTTCGATCGCACCAATTATTTCGAAACCGTGCCGACGCCCGCACTGGAAAAGGCGCTGTACCTTGAAAGCGACCGCATGGGCTATCTGCTCGGCGCGGTGACGCAGGCCGTGCTCGATGAGCAGCGCGGCGTGGTGCAGAACGAAAAGCGCCAGGGCGACAACCAGCCATACGGCTTGCTGCAGTACAAGATTTTCGGGGGGCTTTATCCTGAAGGCCATCCCTATGGCCACACGGTCATCGGTTCGCTCGCCGATCTCGATGCCGCCAGCCTTGATGATGTGAAGGGCTGGTTCCGTAATCATTATGGTCCCAACAACGCCGTGCTGGTGCTGGCGGGTGATGTCGATGTGAAGACCGCCAAGGCGATGGTGACCAAATATTTCGGTGGCATCCCGCGCGGCCCCGACACGAAGCTGCCCGAGGTGACGATCCCGACGCTCGACGCGCCCAAGGCCGATGTGATCAAGGATCGCGTCGCCGCAACGCTCGTTACCCGGCTGTGGACTGTGCCCGGTCTGAATGATCCGGATGCGGCGAGCCTGACGGCAGCGGCGTCGGTGCTCGGCGGCCTGTCGAGCTCGCGCCTCGCCAATGTGCTTGTCCGCAAGGAAAAGCTGGCGGTGCAGGCAAGTGCGGGCTTCTCGGCCCAGTCGCAGGCGGGCGTGTTTCAGGTGGTGATGGTCGTCCGCCCCGGCGTCGACGTTGCGCTGGCGAACAAGCGGCTTGACGAAGTGATCGCCGATTTCCTGAAAACCGGCCCAACCGCCGATGAACTTCAGCGCACGGTCACGTCCAGCGTGACGCGGCGCATCGCTGGCCTCGAATCGGTGGGCGGTTTCGGCGGCAAGGCCGTCGCACTGGCCTCGGGTGAGCTGTTCTCGAACGATCCGGTATTCTTCAAGAAGCAGCTTGCCGATCTCGCGGCACAAACCCCTGCCGGGGTGCAGGCAACCGCGCAGAAATGGCTGTCGCGGCCGGTCTATGCGGTGTCGGTGGAAAATGGGCCGCGCGAAGCGACCGGCGATGTCGCGGCGGCGCCCAAGCCTGCCCCGGCCGCGCCCGAACAGCCACCAATGGGCACCCGCGCTGCCGCGCCAACGGTGGGTGCGGTTGCCAATCTGGTCTTCCCCAAGGTAGAGCGCACCCGCCTGCGCAACGGGATTGAGCTAATCTACGCACAGCGCGATGCCGTGCCGATCACGCGGGCGCAGATCAGCTTCGACGCCGGCGCAACCGCTGATCCCGCCGACAAGCTCGGCGTGCAGCAGCTGACGCTGTCGCTGCTCGACGAAGGCACCACGTCCCGCGATTCGATCGCGATTGCGGAGGAGCGCGAGCGGCTCGGCGTCAGCTTCGGGGATGGCACCAGTGCCGACCGGACCTTCCTCAGCGCATCCTTCCCCAGCGCCAATCTGGCTGGCGGGCTCGATCTGTTTGCCGATGTCGTCCGCAATCCCGCCTTCCGCGAAGACGAAGTCGCGCGGCTGCGCAACACCCAGCTGGCGGGCATCCAGCAGGAGCTGACCAACCCGCAGGGGCTGGCCGGGCGCGTGCTGCCGAAGCTGGTTTACGGCGCAGCATCGCCTTATGCCAAGACGGCTGCAGGCGGCGGCGATCCGGCAGCGGTCGCCAAGCTGACGCGTGATGATCTGATCGCGTTCAAACAGGCCTGGCTGCGCCCGGAAAAGGCGAAGATCTTCGTCGTCAGCGATTTGCCGCTGAGCCAGGTGAAGACGATGCTCGACGCACGGTTCGGCGACTGGACCGGAACGGGTACGCCGGGCGTGAAGGATTTCAGCGTCGGCGCGGTGCAATCTTCGCCGCGTATCGTCCTCGTCGATCGTCCCGACTCGCCCCAGTCGCTGATCGCGGCCGGGCAGCTGACGCCGCTGAAGGGCAGCGACGATTTGCTCGATGCCGAAGTTGCCAATGATGTGCTTGGCGGTGACTTCCTGTCGCGCATCAACATGGATCTGCGCGAGACCAAGCACTGGTCCTACGGGGCGGGCGGCGGTTTTGGGCGGACCGAAAACGCCGTGACTTACCGGATCAACGCGCCCGTTCAGGCCGACAAGACGGGCGAGTCGATTGCCTCGCTCATGGTCGACCTGAAGGAGTTTCTGGGGCCCAAGGGCATCACCCAGAACGAGTTCGAGCGGACCATCAACGGCGCGACTCGCGAGCTGGCCGGGAATTTCGAAACCGCAGGTGCGGTGCTGAGCGCGATGCTGCTCAACGACCAGTATAAGCGCCCGGACGATTACTATGCGACCATCACGCAAAAATATCGCGCGATGACGCCATCGGCGCTTGACGCTGCGGCACGCAAGGCGATCGACCCGAACAAGTTCGTCTGGGTCGTGGTGGGAGACGCCAAGGTGGTGCGCCCGCAGCTTGACAGCCTTGGCTTGCCGGTTGAGGTGATCACCGCCGCGTCCGTCGCGAGCGCGAAATAATAACCGATCACGCAGGAGATATGATCATGGCCAATATCGATGGCACCTGGAACACCGTTGTTAAATCGCCGCTCGGCGACAATGCCGCTGTCGTCACCGTCAACAGCAACGGTAACACCTGGACGGGCACCAGCTCGGGCCAGATGGGCTCGGTCGACATCACTGACGGCACCGTGGATGGCAACACCATCAAGTGGACGATGCAGATGACCGTCCCGATGCCGATGACGCTGACCTGTGAAGCCACGATCGATGGCGACACGATTACCGGCACTGTCGGTGCCGGCGCGTTCGGCAGCTTCCCGATGACGGGCACGCGCGGCTAAGGCTTCGGGCTTACCCTTATCGATCCAAACGAGGCCCGCCTCCGGCAACGGAGGCGGGCCTTTCGTTTGTTTGAACCCACACCTCACCCGTTCGTGTCGAGCGAAGTCGAGACACCCTGCGCAGCGCTTGTGGCACGTCCCTCGACTTCGCTCGAAACGAACGGGCTATTTTTGTGATGACCTGCCAACAGATATCACCGCACCAGCCGGGTCACATGCCCCATCTTGCGGCCGGGCCGCACGCTTTTGCCGTACAGGTGCAGATGCGCATCGCGCACGCTTAGATAGTTCAGCGCATCATCGGCAGCGTTACCGATCAGGTTGAGCATCTCGACCGACTCCGCCGTCAGCCCGGTATCGCCCAAGGGTAGCCCACAGATCGCGCGGATATGGTTTTCGAACTGGCTCGTCACCGCGCCTTCGATCGTCCAGTGGCCGCTATTGTGCACGCGCGGCGCCATTTCGTTGAACACCGGCCCGTCCGCGCCCACGAAAAACTCGCAGGCCAGCACGCCGACATGGCCCAGTTGCTCAGCGATCCGCCCCGTGAGCGCCGCCGCTTCACCCCATTGCCGTGCGATCTCGGCGGGGGCGGGCAATGATGATCGCGCGAGAATGCCGTCGACATGTTCGTTCCACGGCGGCGGGTAGCTGACCATCGATCCATCCTGCCCGCGCGCGAGGATGATCGAGAATTCATGGCTGAACTGTACGAACCCCTCGAGGATCGCCGGGCGACCGCCAATCGCTTCCCACGCTGCATCGACATCACCTGGCGTGGTGATCCGCACCTGTCCCTTGCCGTCATAGCCCATTCGCAGCGTCTTCAGGATCGCGGGCTGGCCGATCTCGGCGATGGCGGCACGAAGCTCGTCGATCGTGGTAACGAGCCGCCACGGTGCGGTCCGCCCGCCAAGGTCGCCGACAAAGCTCTTCTCCGCCGCCCGATCCTGCGCCGTCGCCAGCGACAGTGGCCCGGGGTGCACCGGTAGTTTGGTGGTCAGGTACTCGATCGGATCGAGCGCGATATTCTCGAACTCATAGGTGACGACATCGGCGGCGGCGGCGAAATCGTCGAGCACGATCCGGCTCTGGTAATCGGCACGGGTAAAGCTCGACGCGGTCTGCGCGGCAACGGCCTCCTCATCAGGGGCGAGCACGCGGGTGTTATAGCCGAGCTGCGCTGCCGCCACCGCAAGCATGCGCCCGAGTTGGCCACCGCCTAGGATACCGATCGTCGAGCCTGGAGGGAGCGGGGTCATTGCCCGCTCACGCCGGATCGGTGGCGATGCTATCGGTCTGCGCCGCGCGCCAGGCTTGCAGCTGGCCCGACAGCACCGGATCGGCGAGCGCCAGAATAGCGATTGCCAGCAGCCCGGCATTCTTCGCGCCCGCCTTGCCGATCGCGAGCGTGCCCACCGGAATCCCGGCGGGCATCTGCACGATCGACAGCAGGCTATCCATCCCGTCAAGCGCCTTGGACTGTACCGGCACGCCCAGCACCGGCAGATGTGTCATCGATGCGGCCATGCCGGGCAAATGCGCCGCGCCGCCCGCGCCCGCGATAATCACCTTGAGCCCGCGATCGGCGGCGCTGGTGGCATAGTCGACCAGCCGTTGCGGCGTGCGGTGTGCGGAAACCACCTTGGCCTCATGCGGCACACCCATCGCGTCGAGAATCTCGGCGGCGTGGCGCATTGTCTCCCAATCGGAAGTGCTGCCCATGATGATGCCGACAATGGGGGTCTTCGGGGGTTCCATCAGCGAGGGTTAGCGACTGGCACGCGCTAGGGGAAGGGGGTCAGCGCTCGCTGAGGTAATAGCGCTCGACAGCACTCAGCGCGTCGTCGAGTTCATACACGATCGGTTGCCCCGTCGGGATTTCCAGGTGCGTGATCTTATTGTCGGGAATGCCCGACAGGTGCTTTACCAGCGCGCGGAGTGAATTCCCGTGCGCGGAAATCAGCACGCGCTGGCCGCTCTTCAGCGCAGGCGCGATCCGCGTCTCCCAATAGGGCAGCACGCGCGCGATTGTGTCTTTCAGACTTTCGCTCGCCGGCACGGTAATCCCGGCATAGCGGCGATCGCCCGACAGATCATAGGGGCTGCCCGGCTCCAGCGGCGGCGGGGGAATGTCGAAGCTGCGCCGCCAGGTTTTCACCTGCTCGTCGCCGTGTTTTGCCGCAGTTTCGGCCTTGTCGAGCCCGGTCAGGGCGCCATAATGGCGCTCGTTAAGCTGCCAGTTCTTTTCCACAGGCAACCACAGCCGCCCCATTTCCTCCAGCGCGAGGTTCAGCGTCTTGATCGCGCGCGATTGCAGCGACGTGAAGCACTGGTCGAAATCGAGGCCCTTGTCGGCCATCAGCCGCCCCGCCGCGCGTGCTTCCTCGACGCCCTTGGCGGTCACGTCCACATCCCACCAGCCGGTGAAGCGGTTCTCAAGGTTCCAGGCCGACTGGCCATGGCGGATCAGGACGAGGGTATGCATTAGATATCAGCTCCGATTTTTGCGGCCCCTACCGTTCGTGTCGAGCGAAGTCGAGACACCCTGCGCAGCGCGTGCGGCACGTCCCTCGACGATGCTCGGGACGAACGGGTACCTTGCTTTCGTTAATACCCGTCGATCTTGGTCGCGAGCACCTCAAGGCAGCTATGCGCCAGTTTCCGGCACCGGTCCGGCGACCAGCCGTGGACGGGATCGGGGTTCTCGTCATGGTCTTTGAACGGCATTTCCAGTGTCATCGCCACTGCGCCGAAGCGGTTGGCGAGCTGGTTGGTCGACATGGTGAGGTTCGCCTTGCCCGGTGCCGCCTTGTGATAGCCGAGCTTGGTCTGGAAATCGGGGGTATGCGCGGCCAGCGCATCGCGAAAGGCGTAGAATTTGTCGCCCTGCGCGTCGGTCCAGTTGGGAATGCCCTCGAACCCGGCGATGAAATTGGCAGGGATTGCCTCGTCGCCGTGGACATCCATCGCGAACACCACGCCGGTTGCATCCATCGCACTGCGGATCGCGAGCACCTCGGGGCTTTTTTCCGGGGTCGGCATCGCCCATTCGCGGTTCAGGTTCACGCCCACCGCATTGGTGCGCAGATGACCGCGTGAGGAGCCGTCAGGATTGGCATTGGGCACGATGTGGAACGTCGCCTTGGCGAGCAGCGCCGCAGTCACCGGATCGGCGCTGTCGGTCAGCCGTTCCAGCGCGCCCTCCATCCAATATTCCGCCATGGTCTCGCCGGGGTGCTGGCGCGCATAGAGCCAGACTGGCTTGGGGCCGTTGCCGATCGTCAGGCAATCGATCGGCTGCCCATCGATCGACTGGCCGAGTTCGCGGTGCGTCACCCCGTCCATCCCGGCATAGCGCGCGATCAACGCATTGTGCCGCTCGATCGTGTAGGGCGCGAAGTAAGCGAACCAGATCAGGTCGCCCGCTGCCTTATGGGTAATCGTCAGCACGCCGTCGGCATAATCCGTGGCGTCGGCAAGCAACCAGGTCTCGCGATCATCGCTCACCCGCGCGCGGTAGCCGGGCCACCCCATCGGATAGGCAGAGCCCCCCGCATTCATGATCCGCAGCGTCAGCGTTTGGCCCTTTGCGCCGGCCACGCGGAAATAGAACCACTGGTAGAAATCGGAGTCGCGGTCCTTCACGATTTCCAGATCGGCGGCATTGTCGTCCATCCGCAGGACGTGGATATTGCCGCCATCAAAGGCAGCGGTGATGCTGATGCTCATTTCACCGTGATAGTGCGCCCGGATTCACCGGGGAAGCCCCGGAACAGCGCCTGCGCCATTTTCTGGCCCATTACGCCGGGCTGGGCATCCTTTGCCTTGGCATTGCCAGTCATCACCGCACGCCCTTCCCAGATAGCCGCGCCGTCACTGCGCTGGCGCAGCTGCACCGACAGGGTGGAGGTGTAGATCGTCCGCGTCGCGCGTTTGCCGACGCCGAAGCCGACGCTCGCCCCGCCGCCTAGCCCGCCACCGAAGGAGCCACCGCCAAGCCCGATCGAGATCGGCGGGCGCGCTGCCGTTTGATTTTCTTCCTGTCGGGAGAAGGTGACCGTCACCAGCAACGGGGCGGGCGCATCGGCGGCCTCGGGCGTGAAGCCGATCCGGTTCAGCTCGGTCGCCACCGCACCCGCAAATTGCTGTTGCTCGAGGCTTTGTGGATCGCTGCCAGTGCCGCCCTGAATCGAAATGGGCGCAGGCGTGATTGGTGTGTTCAGGTGAAAACGCGTTACCTTTACCGGTGTCGCCAGCGCCGATGTGGCGGGTGTGGCAAGGGCAATCGCGATAATCGCTGCAGGTGTCGTCAATCGCATATCAGGCTCCGACGTCCCCGTTTGGTTGATGGATCAACGCCCCACAGGCGATATGGGGTTCAAATGGGGCGCTTGCGAGGCCTGATTGCTTGACTTGGCGCCAGCCGACCTATACGCGCCGCTGCTTTCCAGCTCACCTGATTTACGAGAAGCGAATCGATCATGAAGATCCGCAATAGCCTGAAGTCGCTCAAGGGCCGTCACCGCGATAACCGCGTGATCCGTCGCCGTGGTCGCACCTATGTCATCAACAAGACGAACCGCCGGTTCAAGGCACGCCAGGGCTGAGGCAGCGGATTAGCAACGCTAATCCTCAAAAGCCGACGCCCGGCCGACGGCCAATCGGCATCGCCTGACGGTGCCGCCCTACCCTGTTCGTATGGAACTCCAGGTTCCGGTGTGAGCGCCTGATCGATAGCGATCGGGCGCTCGACGCGTTTATGCGCAATGTTGCTGCGCTCGCCCCAGCCAAAGCACCTCCCAACGCCTCGGGGCCGAATTGGCTGGATCGCGCCAAAGGGTGCGTTCATCGTTGGTGCGATCATATTCAGAGGGTGACCATCAGATGTCCCGATCGATTCTCGTCCTTTACGGGTCTTATCGCCGCGACCGGCAGGGCATCAGGCTGGCCAATTACATCGTGCGGAAGCTCAAGGCGCAGGGCGATGCCGCAGAGCTGATTGATGCCCAAGCGATCGGCCTGCCGATGCTCGATCGGATGTTCAAGGAATATGCCCCCAGCGAGGCACCAACCGCCATGGCCGAGCTTGCGGCCAAGATCCGCGCGGCGGACGGGTTCGTATTCGTGACCGGCGAGTATAACTGGGGCGTTCAGCCCGGCCTGAAGAATCTGACCGATCATTTCCTTGAGGAATGGTTTTGGCGTCCGGCCCCGATCGCCAGCTATTCGGCGGGGCGGTTGATGGGGGTGCGCGCCAATCTGGCGTGGCACCCGACCCTGTCCGAAATGGGCATGGTCGTCATTTCGAGCGCGCTTGCGGTCGGCCCGATTGGCCAGGCATTCGATGATGCCGGTGAACCCAGCGGCCCGGTCGCCGAGGCGCTGGACAAGGCCTTCCCGCGTTTTGCAGCTGATCTGCATTGGTGGGCCGATGCTGCCAAGGCGCAGCGCGCGCGTCAGGCACCGCCCTACTGAGCCGCGGTCCCCGTGTTCGCTCAGCCCTTGTAGTTTTTCAGCTCGTCCCCGGTAATCCGCACTACATGCAGCACATTGGTCGATCCCGGTGTGCCGAACGGAACGCCGGCCATCACGATCACCCGGTCGCCCGCCTTGGCGAGGTGGTGGCGCAGCGCCATCCGCTTTGCCTTGGCGACCATATCCTCGAACGACACCACATCGCGGGTGTGGACGGCATGGGTGCCCCATAACAGCCCCATCCGCCGCGCGGTTTCGGGGTTGGGGGTTAGCACCAGGATCGGCACCGATGGGCGTTCACGGGCAATGCGCCGCGCGGTGGATCCCGATATCGTGAAGCAGATGATCGCCGATGCGCCCGCCGTTTTGGTGATCGTCGTGGCGGCCTCGGCCAGCGCGTCCGCGGTGGTCGGATCCGGGCGGGTAATCGTAAAGTGGACGCGCTCGCCATACATCGGGTCGCGTTCGACTGCTTCGGCAATCGCATTCATCATCGCGACCGATTCGATCGGCCAGGCGCCAGCAGCGCTCTCCGCTGACAGCATGATCGCATCGGCGCCGTCATAAACGGCGGTTGCCACGTCGGACACTTCCGCGCGGGTGGGGGAGGGGGCGGTGATCATCGATTCGAGCATCTGCGTCGCCACCACCACCGGGCGACCCAGCCGCCGCGATACCTCAACAATGCGTTTTTGCAGCGGCGGCACCGATTCGGGCGGCAGCTCGACCCCCAAATCGCCGCGCGCGACCATGACGCCGTCGCATTGCTCGACAATCTCCTCCAGCCGGTCAATCGCTGATGGCTTCTCGATCTTGGCGAGCAGCGCGGCACGACCCTGAATCAGCAACCGCGCCTCGCTCAAATCCTCGGGCCGCTGGACGAACGACAACGCGATCCAATCGACCTTTTGGTCGAGCGCGAAGGCCAGGTCGCGGCGATCCTTGTCGGTAAGTGCAGCCATCGGCACCACCACATCGGGCACATTCAGCCCCTTGCTGTTCGATAGCGGCCCGCCGACGACGACCTTGGTCTCGATCCAGTCATCACCGTGATCGGTCACGCGCAGTACCAGCTTGCCATCGTCGAGCAGCAATCGCGCGCCGGTTTCGATCGCGATGAAGATTTCGCGGTGCGGCAGCTCGACACGGCTTTGGTCCCCCGGCGCAGGATCGCGGTCGAGCCGGAATGCCTGCCCGGTCGCAAGCGTCACCTTGCCCTCGGCAAATTTGCCGATGCGTAGTTTTGGCCCCTGCAGATCGGCGAGGATCGTCGATGGCCGTCCGGTACGCTTTTCCAGCTTGCGGATCGCCTCGATCAGCGGGATTTTGGAGGCCTGATCGCCATGGCTCATGTTGATGCGGAACGCGTCTGCGCCCGCCAGAAACAGCTTTTCGATCATCTCGGGCGTGCTGCTGGCCGGCCCCAGCGTGGCCAGCACGCGAACCTTGCGCAATCGCGGGCTTGTTGCCTTGCTCATGTTAGCGTTCCTTAAGGCTTTGCCGGTCTGGGCTCTAACCCCTATCTGCACAGGATCAACCGAGGAGTATTGGTATGCGGACGATCGAAGACCTGGATGACGCGGTGGCAGCCGCTGCCTTTCGTCGATTGGTTGCACATTTGCGCCACCGCACAGATGCGCAGAATGTCGATCTGATGGGGCTGGCGGGATTCTGCCGCAATTGCCTGGGCGACTGGGTGGCGGAAGCCAGCGACGGCGCACTCGACAAGGCGGCGGGCCGCGAACTGGTTTACGGGATGCCCTATGCCGACTGGAAGGCAGGGCATCAGGCCGAGGCTACCCCCGCGCAGCTCGCGCGTATGCAGGAAAGCGTCGCGAAGAACGCCTGACCGACTGCGATGTTTGACCTGCGGCCATTCCCCGATAGGCTGACCAAAACCATATTGAGGTGAATGCTATGCGCGCGAAATTTCTGTTGAACCTGGGCGTTGGCGCAGCCGCGTTAATCGGCGCAGCGACTGCCACTGCCCAATCGACACCTGCCCCAGCGCCCGCCCCAAAAACCACCTATATCCACGCGGGCAAACTCCTCGACCGGCCCGGCCAGCCCCCGCGCGACAACGCCACCGTCATCATCCGCGACGGCAAGGTGGTGGAAGTGCGCGATGGCTTTGCCGCGCCCGACGCCGGTGCGACGCTGATTGACCTGAAGGACCGGTTCGTCCTGCCCGGGTTGATTGACATGCACGTCCATCTTTGGGGCATCGCTGGTGATCCACTGAACGCGCGGCTGGGGGAACTCACGCGCGACCGGTTCGACGACATGGTCGAGGCGCAGAAGAATGCGCGCGCCGATCTGCTCGCCGGGTTCACCACGGTACGCGATCTGGGCGGCGATCCGCGCGGCATCCGCGCGCTGCGCGACGGCATCGCGGCAGGCGAGATCGAGGGGCCGACGATCGTCAATGCCGGCACGATGGTATCCGTCACGGGCGGGCACGGCGATGGCGGCAATGGCCTGGGCGAAACCTTTGCCGATGCGGTCCACGCGCACCAGATCAACGTCTGCGACGGCGCCGATGATTGCCGCCGCGCGGTCCGCGCGCAAATCGGTTTGGGCGCGCAGGTGATCAAATTCGCGGCGACCGGCGGGGTGCTTTCCAACGTGGCCGGTGGTCTCGGGCGGCAGATGACGCCGGAGGAGATGAAGGCGATCATCGATACCGCCCACAGCTTTGGCCGTAAGGTGGCCGCGCACAGCCATGCTGCTGAAGGCACGGCGGCGGCGATCGAGGCCGGCGTCGACACGATTGATCACGGCACCTTCCTCGACGATGCGACGATCAAGCTGTTCAAGGCGCGCGGCACCTGGCTGGTGCCGACGATGCTCG
>CAZYOU010000060.1:0-16496 GCA_964649315.1 uncultured Stakelama sp.
TGGCCAGCACATCGCGTTCGATCTGCTCCATCGCATCGGCCTCGGCCTGCCCCTGGTGATCATATCCTAGCAGATGCAGCGTCCCGTGCACGATCAAATGCGTGGCGTGATCGTGGAGCGTGATGCCTTTCTCCACCGCCTCCGCCGCGCAGACACCGTGGGCAAGCACGATATCGCCGAGCAGCACTTCGCCATCATCGCTGTTCTGCGCGATTGTACCCAACAGATCGGGCTGGACCATGGGAAAGGACAGGACGTTGGTCGGCTTGTCCTTCTGCCGATAGTCGCGGTTGAGGGCTTGGACTTCGGCATCGTCGGTGAGGCGGACGGAGATTTCGATCAGCGCATCGGCGGTGGTCAGTGCGCCATATGGGGTGGCGCCCAGCGCAGCGGTCGCAGCGCGGGTGGCGAGGGATTCCCAGTCGGTCGTGTCAGGCCAAGGTTCGACGTGCTGAACTTCGACAGCGATCATGCAAGGTCCGTTTCAGCAAAATCGTCGCCCTTATAGAGCAACCGCGCGTCATTAGCCTTGGCGCAGGCATAGGCGAAGCAATCACCCATGTTCAAGCGGGCGGCGTGGCCGGTTCCCTTGCCATAGGCTCGGTGCGCGTCGAGTGCCAGCCGATATGCCGTATCGTCAATCGCCACGGATCGTATCGACAACCGGTTGAGCATGTCGTTGAGCGCGTCACGAGCCTGGTCGAGCGTCACTGTGCGTTTGCGCGCGATCGCCAATGCTGCTTCCCATTTGCCGACCGCACAGCACAGCCTATCGTTATGCTGCTGAAGCGCACCGATCAGTTCCGGGGCCTCGGCCTCTTTGGTGACAATGGCGACCAGCGCGGACGCATCGGCGAGAATGGTCAATCGTCGTCTTCGTCGTTGAGGCTGTCGTAAAAAGCCTTGTCTGCATCAAGACCGGTCGGTGCGCCCAGCGGAGTTTCTTTCCAAAACTCTTCCATGATTTCAAGAAGCGGTCTTTCGGTCGACGGTTCCTCGGCATCGCGCGCCAATTCCTGCCGCAGCGCCATTTTCACGGCCGCAGTCTTGGTCATGCCACGGCGGCGCGCCAGCTCTTCTGCCAGTGCATTTGCCTCTTTGTCCTTGACGTAAAGCGACGCCATGTTCGCACTCCCGGTATATCCCTGAACGTAATAAGGATATCCCGAACGTCAAGCATCCTTCCCCTCATACGCCTCAACAATGCGGCCGACGATCGGGTGGCGCACGACGTCGCCCGCGCCGAAGCGGCAGATCGACAGGCCTTCGACGCCGTCGAGCCGCCCGACCGCGTCGTTCAGGCCGCTCGCGTTCATGCCGCCGGGTAGATCGGTCTGCTTGGGATCGCCGCACACGACCATGCGGCTGTTTTCACCGAAGCGGGTCAGGAACATCTTCATCTGGGCGGGCGTGGTGTTCTGCGCCTCGTCGAGGATGATGAACGCGTCTGCCAGCGTGCGGCCGCGCATGAAGGCGATGGGGGCGATTTCGATTTCGCCCGAGGCGATGCGGCGCTCGACCTGTTCGGCGGGCAGGCAATCGTTCAGCGCATCGTAGAGCGGGCGCAGATACGGATCGACCTTCTCCTTCAAATCGCCGGGCAGGAAGCCGAGCTTTTCGCCCGCCTCCACCGCGGGGCGTGACAGGATCAGCCGCTGGATGCTGCCGGTGATGAGCTGCGCGACGGCCTGCGCCACCGCGATATAGGTCTTGCCGGTGCCTGCAGGCCCGAGCGCGAAGATGATGTCGTTGTTGAGCAGTTCGCGCATATAGTGCGCCTGCGCCACGGTACGCGGTACGATGGTCTTCTTGCGCGTGCGGATCATGATCGAGGGCGGGGCGGAGGCCTCCGCACTGATGATGCCGTGGAGCGTCGGCTCGGCGGACATCGCGATCACCGCCTCGATCAGCCCGGTATCGATGATCTCGCCGCGGATGATTCGGTTGTACAGCCCGTTCAGCACATCGCGCGCGGAGGCCACGGCTTCCGCATTACCCTCAAGCCCCACCTTGTTGCCGCGCGCGGTGATGTACACGCCCAGCCGGTTTTCGAGCAGCAACAGGTTCTTGTCGAACTCCCCGAACAGCTGCGCCATCAACTGCGGCCGATCAAACGTTAGCTCGGCACGGCTGCGATCACCGGATTGCGCGGGTACGGGCTTGCGGCTCATGCGATTCCTTCGGGATGGAGGACGTTGGGGCGGGCGCGAAAAGCGTGAAAGGTGATAAAAGTGACGACCTGTTTCAAAAATCGATCGATCAATGTGCGGGTGACGCAGCCGCTGCGGCGGGACTCGCCGGGGGTCGCGTGGGAAGGGCGGGTGTGCTGCATCCGTTGCGGAGTTTGGCAGATCGAGGCCGTGTAGGACAGGGGGGAAAGTGGGAAAATTGAGTTGATAATTATTGATAAAGCGGTAAATCTTATGCTGTCATTTTGAGCGCAGCGAGGCAATCCACCGATGAAAGCGCCGCACTGGATTGCTTCGCTGCGCTCGCAATGACGAAGGAAATTAGACCAGTGGAGACCGGGTCATGATAAGCGCGGAGCTAGGCCAGCAGCTTGAGGGTTTCGTCTCAAAACTCGTCGAAAGCGGCCGCTATAACTCCAAAAGTGAAGTCCTGCGCGAGGGCGTCCGGTTGGTACAAGAGCGCGAAGCTCGGCTGGCCGCGCTCGATGCGTCGATCGCGCGCGGGCTCGATGATGCGGCAGCGGGGCGCACTCGGTCTACCGATGTGGTATTCGACCGGCTTGAGGCGAAGTATCGCGGCTTGGCCGACGCCGCTGAATGATCGTTGTCCTGACGGCGGAGGCCGAACGCGATCTTGAATCGATCGGTGATTACATTGCGCAGGACAATCCAGCCCGTGCGCTGACCTTCATCCGCGAATTACGGGAACAATGCGAAGGTTTGGCCGAATTCCCGAAGCGATTTCCATTGGTGCCGAGATATGAGGCAATGGGAGTGCGCCGGCGGGCATTCGGGAGTTATGCTGTTTTCTATCGAACAGAGGCGAACCGGGTGATCGTGCTGCATGTTTTACATCGTGCGCGAGATTATGAGGCAATTTTGTCGGGGTGAATGCGACGCGCATCAAGCTGCATCTTAGGTAGTTGGTTATTGTACGCTTGGAATTGTTGCATTTTTTGAAGATCCTGCACCAATCACTAAGCGGAGAACGGATATGGAAAGCATCGTTGGTACGACTCTAAAAGGGCAAACGAAATCGATTTCTATCACAGAAGATGCAGTAACAATTATTCCAAAGGTGCTATATCACGGCTTCGTGGGCGAAAAGCGTATACCATATTCAAGCATAACAGCTGTGCAGTTTAAAGAAGCGGGCGGTTGGCTCGCAGGTTTTATACAGTTTACAATCAAAGGCTCGGTCGAATGGCGTGGGCAGGTTAATCAAGACGAGAATGCTCTTCAATTTGATAAAGAAGCTAATGCTGAATTTCATAGACTTCGTGAATTTGTCGAAAAAAAGATGGCCCGTTCGAACGCCCCAGTTGCTGGTTCCATTGCTGATGAATTAACGAAGTTGGCTGAGCTCAGAGACAAAGGCATTCTATCCGAAGAAGAATTTTCTACAGAAAAAGCAAAATTGCTTCGTTAGGTCAGAGTATCAAGATACCAAATTCCGGGCTTGTTGGACATCCGTCGGGAAGCAATAGTCCGGGCTAACTTTGACATACAACGGTGGGCCCCGGAACAAGTCCGGGGTGACGGTGGGGGTGTGGTGGTCTTACAGACCTAACCCCTCCCCTTAAGGGGAGGGGCAGGGGGTGGGGACTGTCAGTCTCACCGAGACGACGTGCTTGGGGACAACCCCCACCCCAACCCAGTTCTGGCGCTATTGACCCCGTCCGGGGGACGGGGCTGCGCCAGAACTCCTGAAGGGGACGGGCTTAAGTGACCGATTGCTATTGGTGCTAAACCCGCTCCCCCATCACCGAATTCGCGCCCGCCTCGACAATCTCCACATCAACAAGGTCGCCGATCGCGGCACCGCCCATCAGGTGCACCGATTGCAGCCACGGGCTCTTCCCGATCAGCTGGCCTTCGAGCTTGCCTTTGCGCTCCAGCAGCACCTTGCACCGCCGCCCCACGCTCGCTGCATTGAACGCTGCCTGATCACGGTTGAGGGCGGCTTGCAGGCGTTGCAGGCGGTCGTCCATCACCTCCGGCGGCACTTGGTCGGTCATGGTGGCGGCGGGGGTGCCGGGGCGGGGGCTGTATTTGAAGCTATAGGCCTGAGCATAGCCGACCGCGTCGACCAGGCTGAGCGTTTCGGCGAAGTCCGCTTCGGTTTCGCCGGGGAAGCCGACGATGAAATCGCCCGACAGCGCGATATCGGGGCGGGCTTCGCGGACGCGGTCGAGCAGGCGCAGATAGCCGCCCCGCGAATGGCTGCGGTTCATGGCTTTCAGGATGCGGTCGCTGCCTGATTGCACGGGCAGGTGCAGGAACGGCATGAGCTTTTCGATGTCGCGGTGCGCGGCGATCAGGCCGTCGGCCATGTCGTTGGGGTGGCTCGTCGTGTAGCGGATACGGGCGAGCCCCTCGATTTTGTCGAGCGCGGCGATCAGGTCGTGCAGGCCCTTTCCGGCATCGTCCCAGGCGTTCACATTCTGGCCGAGCAGCGTGATTTCCTTCGCCCCCGCATCGACCAGCGCCTTGGCTTCATCGACAATCGCCGCGAACGGGCGGCTGACGTCGGCACCGCGCGTATAGGGGACAACGCAATAGGTGCAGAATTTGTCGCATCCCTCCTGCACCGTCAGGAAGGCGCTGGGCGGCACGCGGCGGCGGGCGGGGAGGTGGCCGAACTTCATGTCGACGGGCATGTCGGTGTCGAGCGCTGACTCGCCCCGGCTCGCGCGCGCGACGAGATCGGGCAGGTTGTGATAGGCTTGCGGGCCGACGACGACGTCGACTTTCGCGCGGCGGACGATCTCTTCACCCTCGGCCTGGGCGACGCAGCCGGCGATCGCGATCATCGGGTTATCCCCGTGTTTGCGGATGCGGCCGATGTCCGAATAGACCTTTTCGGTGGCGCGTTCGCGGATGTGGCAGGTGTTGAGGATGACGAGATCGGCGGCGAACTGATCATCGGTCGCGGTCAGCCCTTGGGCGGCCATCAGCTCGCCCATCCGATCGCCATCATAGACGTTCATCTGGCAGCCGAAGGATTTGACGTGATAGGTTTTGGGGGCTGGCTTCATCGGCGCGGCTATAGCGGGGCGGGGCGGGCGCGACAAATGAGGGATTTTGTTCGCGCAGAGGCGCAGAGGGCGCAGAGAAGAAGATGGAGCGTGGGAAGCAAATCGGTGTAACCGATCAATCACCGCCAAGTGAATTTAGAGCGCTTCGCGCCGTCGGTGCGAAGCATCTCTGCGTCCTCTGCGCCTCTGCGCGAACGACTCCCTCCAGTATGTCTCAAGATTCCGCCGCGATGGGCCTATCCGCCGCGCTTTTCTCCCACCAGTCATGTCCGCGGAACGGCATCAGCGGTTCACCGACCCGGGCGGCGAGCGCTTCCTCGATGCGTCGTCTGCTTTCCGCCGCGATTGCCTTGCGCCCCGGGTAGTCGCGCGGGTGGAAGGGTTCCAGAAATTCCACGATCACCTTGAAGCTGCCGTTTCGTGACAGCACGCGGACGGCATTGTCACGGCCACTCTCCACGCCGAGCCAGGCGATGTCATACCCGGTTGCGCCGCCATACCAAAGCAGCACCGGCTGGACCATGACGCTGGGCGGCGGCGGTTCGAGCACTTTTAGCATCGGCGTTTTGAAGGGCAGCAGCGAAACGCCGTCGGTCGTCGTGCCTTCGGGGAACACCGTGACTGACCAGTTATCCGCCAGCGCGTCGCGGAGCCGGTTGATCTGATCCGCCACGCCCAGCCGATCCTCGCGCTCGACGAACACAGTGCGGTTCATCTTGGCGAGCGCGCCGACGATCGGGGCATTGGCAAGCTCAGCCTTGGCGACAAAGGCGGTGCCGCTTGCGCTGGAGATGGCGAGGATATCGACCCAGCTGACATGATTGGCGATGTAGAAGACGTCGCGTTTCAGCGGCACGCCCTTCACCCCCACCCGCGCACCGCAAAGGCGTGCGGCGACCGTCATGAACAGGCGCGGCCAGGGCGAGGGAAGCCGCAGCAGTTGAAACAGATAATGCGACGGAATCGATATGCCGGCGATCAGTGCGAGGCCGAGCACGCGCCAGAATAGCCGCATCCAGCCGATCACGGGGACGGGGCTGGGAATGCCGCGCGCAGCGGCTTCGCGCGCTGGCGTGCCGATCGGATGACCGGCGGGTAACGACGTGTCGATCAAGGTCGGGACTTACGCCTTGCGATCCAGCGCGACGCCGTACAGCTCCATCCGGTGATCGACCAGGCGAAAGCCAAGCCGCTCCGCGATCTGCTTCTGGAGCTGTTCGAGCTCGGGATCGACGAATTCGATCACGCGGCCGCTTTCGACGTCGATCAGGTGATCGTGATGCGATTCGGGCGCGGGTTCATAGCGTGACCGGCCATCGCCAAAGTCGTGCCGGTCGAGGATGCCCGCTTCTTCGAACAGGCGAACCGTGCGGTACACGGTGGCGATCGAAATGCCGGGGTCGATCGCAGAGGCGCGCTCGTAAACCTTTTCGACATCGGGATGATCTTCAGCATCGGACAGCACGCGCGCGATGACCCGGCGCTGCTCGGTAATCCGAAGGCCCTTTTCGTTGCACAGCGCTTCGAGATCGATCTTGCGCGCCATCGTGTTCATCCACCCGTCAGTTGTCGTCGTGCGCCACCGGTGTAGCGGCAACGGTGCCGAGGGGAAAGTGCCCCTCCCGCCGCCAATGGCGCGGAAGGGGCGTGTTTCTGGCTCAGCGGGTCGTCTTGCGACGCTTGGTGCCGAGGCCGATCTTCTTGGCGAGCGTGCGACGCTGTTCGGCGTAGTTCGGCGCGACCATCGGATAATCGGCGGGCAGGTTCCACTTGGCGCGGTATTGCTCCGGCGTCATCTGGTAATGCGTCATCAGATGGCGCTTCAGCATCTTCAGCTTCTTGCCATCTTCCAGGCAAACGATGAAGTCAGGCTTGATCGATGCGCGGATCGACACAGCCGGTTCCTGCTTTACTTCGGGTTCGATAACAGGGCCGCCAAGGCCAGCAAGCGCCTTGTGCACATTGGCGATCAGAACCGGCAGATCGGAAACAGCGACGCTGTTATTGCTGACATGGGCAGCGACGATGTCTGCGGTGAGCGTGATCAGGGTTTCCTGAACTTCAGTATGGGTATCCATGGTTGTCCTTTCGGTACTGGGTAGAAGCCGTACAAAGGCATCGCCGTGAGCCTATCGGACCAGATGTAACAATGCGCAAGCAACAATTTACAGAAATTGCGGTTTTCACACCAGCTTGCGTTCAAATGTCAAAGCATCAAACAACTGATTTGCTTGACCACGGTAATAAGAACGTCGCTCGCCGACTTGCACAAAACCATTTGACCGGTACAGCGCCAGCGCCTCATTGCCTCGACGAACTTCAAGATAAACCTTTGTCGCTGCTCGGTCTTGTGCTTCGTTTATGATGGAACGCAACAACGCACCACCTACGCCTTTGCGCCGCACCTCTGGCAGGCACGCGAGCAGCAACAGTTCAGCCTCACCCGCCGTGGCCCGTGCCATGGCAAAACCCGCGTCCACTCCATTCAGTTCCGCCATCGTCAGCCACACGCCCGGCATGGCAAGTATTCCCAGGCACTGGCCCCGGGTCCACGCCTCGCCAAAGCGCGGATCGAACGCCCGTTGCATGATCGTATCGACGGTCCCCAAATCGGCCGGAGTGCCGGGGCGTAATGCAATCAGGTTCAGCGTTGTGCTCATCGGGCGATACCCGTTTTGGGGATCGAAGGAACGGCATCGGGCGCGCGGCCGTAAATCGGTTTGGGCTCAAGCAGCAGGAACGGCGCCGGCAGATAGCGGGCATCCGCCGCGACGGGTAGCGTATCGATCAGCGGCAGGTCAGGGTCGATCGCGGCGAGAAAGCGCACGCCATTGCCCAGCGCCGCGCGCCCGCAAAGCGCCGCGATCGCCGCGTCGGGCTTTAATGACTGCATCGGCGCGGCCTCAGCAAGTGGATTGGCGGTAAAACCCTGCATGAATACTTCGCCGTGCCCGCCCTCAATCACGATCGCAACTGCTGCGCAGGCCTGGTGCGTCGCGAAATGGCTCACGGCGAGCATGGGCAGCGATGAATAACCATTCACGGGAATGCCCCAGCCCAGCCCGAGCCCGCGCGCTGCCGCGACACCCACGCGAATGCCCGTAAAGCTGCCGGGGCCGCAATCCACCGCGATCCGGTCTGCGCGACCGCCGTCTGGCAACGCGGCGATCATCGACACGAGGCGTTCGGCATGGCCGCGCCCAATCTGATCATGCAGCGCCGCGATGACCCGATCGCCTTCGATCAGGGCGACCGAACAAGCGGCGGTTGCGGTATCGATAACCAGAATGCGCATCGCGCTCGCTTAGCGGCATGCGCGCCGATTGCAAAAGGGGGCGTCAGGCGAAGCGGTTGAACCGATCGAATGGCGGGCGCGGCAAGCGATCAAAGATCGTCGCGGGATCACCGACGCCAAGCGTCGAGATGAAGTTCGACTTGATATGCGGGGTATCGGCAAAGAACGCAGCGTCGACGGCAGCGTTGTCAAAGCCCGACATCGGCCCGGTATCGAAACCGAGCGCACGGGCGGCGATGATGAAGTAGGCGCCCTGCAGCGTGCCGTTGCGCATCGCGGAGAGCTGGCGGAGTGGCTCGTTACCGTCGAACCATGCCTTGGCATTGGTATGCGGGAACAACTCGGGCAGGTTCTCGTGGAAATTCTCATCATTGGCGAGAATGACGGTGACCGGTGCGCTCAAGATCTTCGGCCCGTTGGTGCCGCTCGCGCACGCGGCGAGCTTTGCCTTGGCGTCGTCGCTCGCGCACCACACCAGACGTGCAGGCATCTGATTGGCAGAGGTTGGCCCCCATTTCATCAGGTCCCAGATCGCGCGGCAATCATCCGCCGTCACCGGCGCGTCGGTATAGCCGTTATAGCTGCGGGCATCCCGAAAGATCGTGTCGAGCGCGGCATCGGACAGTATTTCTGCCATGGGATTTCTTTTCCGATTATTGCAATGAACGGATGGCCCCTGCGGATCAGACCGCGCGAACCTCGGTTACTTCGGGCACATAATATTTCAGCAGCTGCTCGATGCCGTTTTTCAGCGTCGCTGTGGACGACGGGCAACCGGCACAGGCGCCCTGCATTTTCAGATAGACCTTACCCTTGTCGAAACCCTGATAGATGATGTCGCCGCCATCATTGGCGACCGCGGGGCGAATGCGCGTCTCGATCAGGTCCTGAATCTGCACAATGATATCCGCGTCGGCCGGATCATCGGCATGGCCATTTTCCATCGGCACCGCGATGCCGGCCGCCGAGCCGGGCTTGAACAGGGGCATTCCGCCCGCAAAGTGATCGAGCAAAATGCCGAGAACGTCCGATTTCAGCGCGTGCCAGTATACGCCCGGTGCGGCGGTGACCGAGATGAAGTCGCGGCCGAAGAAGACGCCGGTGACGTCGCCCAGCGTGAAGAGCGCTTCGGCCAGGGGCGAAGCTTCCGCCTCTTCCGGGCTCGCAAAATCGCGCGTGCCTGCTTCCATGACCGTCCGGCCGGGAAGGAATTTCAGCGTGGCCGGATTCGGCGTTGTTTCGGTTTCGATTAGCATGGACGTCATGTGGGCTGCATTGGCCGCCGGATCAAGATGGGTGATTTGGCAGCGGGGTTTGGCGACGGTAAAACGCGCTTTATTGTTTTCTCGGGTCGTGGGGGTAACTGGAAAGCAGCCGACAGGAAATGTAGTGTTCAGTAATGAGAAGCCATGTCGAGTTCCGATCTCGGGCATTACTAGACGTCGATGTTACTAACGGCGGCCCGCACGGCGAGGCCGTGGCGCGGTTCCTTGCAGCGCAGCTTCCAAGGCTCGGTTACGAAATCGAGATCATCGTGCCTGAAGACTGGGGCTGGATTGTGCGGTTACGCCATTTGGCTTTTCCGCTATGGATCGGCTGTGGCCATTACAAAGAGTATTCTGACGGGCACCTATGTTTTATCGAACCGTCAAAGCCTGATATTCGCCGGTGGTTCAAACGTATCCCTACCAGCGATGTAATCGAACGACTGGCATCTGCAATCGATCACATTCTGCGCGCTCACCCAGAAATAACCGGCGTCAGATGGTGGACTGATGCCGAAGTAAATCTGGGACGTCGCTAAAAGGGGGAAGGCGGGCAACCCAATCAGCGATTGCGTTTATCCTCACCCATCCAGCCGCTTCATCGCCGCGTTCCAGGCGTGGATGTTGCTGCGCGCTTCCTGGACAAAGGCGGAGCGGCGGACGAAGCCCATGAACAGATCGGCAAACCATTTGCCCGGCTGGCGGAGCGGACGCTCGATATGGATCAGCAGGACGACGCGGGTCGCGTTGCTGTCGTTCCACACTTCGTGGCGATAGGTATCGTCGAACACCAGCATGTCGCCTTCGCCCCAGCGGACGATCTGATCGGCCACGCGCATGCGCACATCACCGTCCTTCGGCACGATCAGGCCGAGATGGCAGGTAATGAGCGCCTTGGTAACGCCGCGGTGATCGGGGATGTGCGTGCCCGGCGCAAGGATCGAGAAGAACGCGCTGTTCAGGCCCGGAATGCCCGCAATTGCCCGTGCCGTGTTGGGGCAGCGGGCGATGTTTTCCGGGATCGCATAGCCATAGCCGTGCAGGAAGAATGATTTCCAACTCTCGACCTCGGCAATCCCCTTATGATCGGGCGAGATGGTGACGAGCGAGGGGGCGGCATTGCCTTGCAGCGCAACCGCGACGGCTTCGTCCCGAATTGCCTCCCAATGGTCGCGCAGCGTCTGCGTCCAGGGGAATAACGCTGGGTCGAGCACGGGATCATTCGGCACCAGCGATGACGCACCGATCAACCGATCAAAGGTGCCGCGCAGTTTCTTGCCAATGGTGATGATCAGCGGGCGGCGCGGTTCGCTTGCGGTGCCGGTATCGACATCATTGCTCGGGATCGGCGGCGGGGTGGCGGCGTTGGGATGCGGCGCAAAGCCCGTTGGCACGCCGACCGACGCGCCAAGCGCAGCCGTCAAGCGTGGTTGCGGGACGGCGGATTGGCGGTCGATCTTGGTTTGAATGGTCATGATCGTTTCAGCCTCTTGTTACGCGGGGTACTGGACATGGGGTGGGGGAAATCGGGCAGGGGCAGAAAATGGCATCTAATATCAGCGGGTTCGGCATCCGCTTCTAGCGCGCTTGCAGGGTTGTTACGGAGCCGCACCTAGTCAGCGGATTGGTCAGAATCATGGCAAAAACCGGGGCATAATGCGGGCTTGGGCGAATTATTGACGGAAATGGGATGGGGCGTGGCTGGCGGCGGGCGGGCAACGCGGCTAAACCGGCGGGATGCACCCTGTTGTTCGAACGCTTTTGCGTCCCGTCGCCCTTGGTCTCCTCGTTGGAATTACGCTGCCGATCGGCGCGCAGCCGGTTTTGCCGACGGACGCGTTAAATGCCGTTGCTGCCCGAAAAGTTCCGCGTCCGGTACAATCCGTTCAGCCTCAGGCGATTGCCCAGAAAAAGGCTGCCGCGACCAAGGCCGCGCCAGCGGTCGCGCCCAAGGACGACACGCCTTGGCTGTTCCGCGGCAGCGACATTCCGCCCGATCGCGAATGGACTTTTGGCGAGCTGCCCAATGGCGTGCGCTATGCGGTGCGGCGCAACGGCGTGCCGCCCGGCCAGGTCGCGATCCGGGTTCGGATCGATGCCGGATCGCTGATGGAAACCGACAGCGAACGCGGCTTTGCCCATTTGATCGAGCATCTGACGTTTCGTGGATCGGCCTATGTGCCCGATGGCGAGGCAAAGCGGATCTGGCAGCGGCTAGGCACCACCTTCGGCTCGGATACCAATGCCCAGACCACCCCGACCGGCACGACCTATAAGCTCGATCTGCCCAGCGCGACGGCGGCGGGGCTTGATGAGAGCATGAAGATTTTGTCGGGCATGATCGCGCAGCCGAACCTGTCCGCCGCCGCGCTGAACGCCGAGCGCCCCGTGGTGCTTGCCGAACAGCGCGAGCAGCCCGGCGCGCAGGTGCGGATTGGCGATACCATTCGCCAGACATTCTTTGCAGGCCAGCCGCTCGCCGAACGATCACCGATCGGCACGGTGAAAGCGCTGGAGGGCGCAACCGCCGACAGCGTGCAGGCGTTCCACCATCGCTGGTATCGTCCCGAACGCACCGTTGTGATCATTTCAGGCGATGTCGATCCAGCCCAGTTCGAAGCGCTGATCGCCAAGTATTTCACGACCTGGAAGGGGGTAGGCACACCACCGCCTGAGCCCGATTTCGGCAAGCCCGATCCCAACACGCCGGTCGCTGCCGTCACCAATGAACCGTCGCTGCCGCCGATCGTATCCTGGGCGGTGCTGCGCCCATGGATTTACCGCGACGATACGATTTTGTTCAACCAAAAGCGGATGGTGGATCAGCTTGCGGTCCGGCTGATCAACCGGCGGCTGGAGACGCGCGCGCGCAACGGCGGCAGCTTCATTCAGGCCAGCGTCTCGCTGGACGATGTGTCGCGCTCCGCCAATGGCACCTTCATCAGCATCCTGCCGATCGGCGATGATTGGGAAAAGGCCGTGCGCGATGTGCGCGCCGTCATCGCCGATGCGCAGGCAACGCCCCCGGCCCAGGCCGAAATCGACCGCGAGGTGACCGAGTTTGACGCCGCGATGAAGGCGCAGGTCGATACTGCGCGTGCCGAACAGGGCGTGCAGCAAGCCGACAATATGGGGCAGGCAATCGACATTCGCGAAACCATCGCGAGCGCGCAGGTTTCCTACGACATTCTGACAGGCGCGCGCGACAAGGGATTCTTCAATCCCGATGCGGTGCTCGAATCAACGAAACGCGTGTTCACCGGCGATGCCACTCACGCCGTCGTCAATGCGCGCACCGCCGATCCGACGATCGTCGGCAGGCTGGAGGCGGCGCTGAAGGCCGATGTGTCGGGGGTGGCAACCACACGCGATGCGCTGAAAAAAGTGACGTTCGCCGATCTGCCGCCGCTCGGCGCGCCGGGCACGGTGGTGAAACGCCAGTCTGCCCGCGAACTGACCGCGCCGATCGATATCGAGCAGGTGACGTTCAGCAACGGCGTGCAGGCCATGCTCTATCCCAACACCGGCGAAACCAACCGGGTTTATGTTCGGGTGCGGTTTGGCGGCGGGTTGAATGCGCTGCCGCCGAAACGCGCGACGATGGCCTGGGCGGCCCCGCTCGCACTGATCTCGAGCGGAATCGGCAAGCTTGGCCAGGAGGAACTCGACCAGCTGACCGTCGGTCGCCGAATCGGGCTGAGCTTTGCGGTGGAGGATGACGCATTCTCGCTATCGGCCGTCACATCGCCTGAGGATCTGGCCGATCAGTTGACGCTGATCGCGGCAAAGCTGGCCGCACCCGGTTGGGACGACAAGCCGATTGCGCGGGCGCGGGCGGTGTCGCTGGCGGCGTTCGATGCGAGCGACGTATCGCCCAGCGGCGTGCTGTCGCGTGACCTTGAAGGATTGTTGCACAGCGGCGATGCGCGCTGGGTATCACCGACCCGCAAGCAGGTCGAAAGCGCGACTGCAGCAGATTTCAAGAAGCTATGGGCGCCGCTGCTCGCCTCAGGCCCGATCGAGGTGCAGGTGTTCGGCGATTTCAAGACCGAAGAGGCGGTGAATGCCATTGCCAAGTCGGTGGGCGCGATCGCTCCGCGCCGCGTGACCGTGGGGCGCGTGCCGCCCGTCAGGTTCCCGGCGATTACCGGCAAACCCGTCGTTCTCACGCACACCGGCCCCGATAATCAGGCCGTGGCGCTGGTCGCCTGGCCGACGGGGGGCGGGATCGAAGGCGTCACCGATAGTCGGCGGCTCGATCTGCTCGCGCAGATTTTCAGTGACCGGCTGTTCGATCGGCTCCGGTCCGAGGCAGGGGCCAGCTATTCCCCCAGCGTGCAAAGCGACTGGCCGGTCGGGTTGCCGAGCGGTGGCCGGTTGTTCGCGCTGGGGCAGGTGCCGCCCGACAAGGTGGAATTCTTCTACACGCTCGTCCGGCAGATCGCCGCCGATCTGGTGGCGAAGCCGATCGAACAGGATGAGCTGCGCCGCACGCTGGTGCCCTATCTGCAATATATTTCGCGCGCCTCGACCGGGAATACGTTCTGGCTGAACAAGATGGAAAGCGGCACGCGCGATCCGCGCCGGATTACGGCAGTCAACTCGCTGGCGGATGATCTGCGCGGCATCACGCCCGAAGTGCTTCAGCAGACGGCGCAGAAATATCTGAAGCCCGATGGGGCGTGGCTGTTGCAAGTGGTGCCGGCCGCGACGGCGACGGCAAAGAAATAAGGGCATTCCCGGCTCGCCACAGGACGAGCCGGGATCACAGATCAACCCTTGTCGACGCTCGCCAGAATGGCGGCGTTATCGGCGCGGACCTTGTAGTCGTCGGTCGACAGTTTCTGCTTGATGACGCCGTTCTTGCCGATCACCAGGATCGTGGCGAGCGGCACACCATAGGCCGGGCTGTCCTTGGGATAGCGTGGATCGCGCAAGCCGAATGCGTCGATCTGCTTCGATCCGGTGTCTGACAGCAAGGTGTAGTTGACCGGCACCTTGGCGTTGAACTTGTTGAGCGCATCGACCGAATCATAGCTGATCGCCGCCAGCGTGTAGCCGCGCTTGGCGAGTTCGGGCTGGAGATCACGAATGTCCTTCAATTGCTTCTGGCAATAGGGGCACCACGACGCCGAACGGAAGAAGACGAGCACGACGCCGTTCTTGCCTGAAATCGACGAAAAATTGCGCGGCTTGCCGCTGGTGTCGGTCGCGGTGAAGCCGCCGGGCACTTTGGCGCCAACCGCAATCGGCTGCGCAGCAATGGCGGCAGTTGCGGTGAGTGCGGCGACGGGTGCAGCGGCGGCGAGCGTCAGGGCGAGGAAACGGGCGTAGCGCATGGGGTGTTCTCCGGCAGGTGTTACCCGCCTGCATACGCGGCTGCCATCGCCAGGTTACAACCGATGACGATGCACCGGACGATACGAGACTTATCCGCCTGTTTGGCGCACCCTTACCCCCGATACAGCGCGTCGAGCCGTTCGCCATACACCTGCTTCAGCACATGCCGCCTGATCTTGAGCGACGGGGTCAGCTGTTCATTCTCGATCGCGAAGGGTTCATCGGCAATGATGAAGCGGCGGATGCGCTCGATCACCGACAGGTCCTTGTTCACGCGCTCGACCGCTGCGCCCAGCGCGGCGCGGTAATCGGGGTTGTCGCGCAGCTTCGTAAAGTCGCAGCTGTCGCCCGACCGCGCGCAGAATTCTTGCGTCCATTCGGGATCGGGCACCAGTACCGCGACCATATGCGGCCGCCGGTCGCCGGCGATCATCGCCTGTAGGATTTCGGGCTGAAGGGTCAGCATCCCCTCCACCTTTTGCGGGGCGACGTTATCGCCCTTGTCATTGATGATCAGATCCTTTTTGCGATCGGTAATCTTGATCCGACCCTTTTCGTCGATGATGCCGATATCGCCAGTGTGGAGCCAGCCGTCTTTCAGCACCCGCGCGGTTTCTTCCGGGTTGCGCCAATAGCCGTGCATGACGAGTTCGCCGCGCACCAGAATTTCGCCGTCCTCCGCAATCCGCACCTCGGTATTGGCAAGCGGCGGGCCGACGGTATCCATCTTCAGCCCGACCTTGGGCCGGTTGCACGAGATGACCGGGGCAGCCTCGGTCTGGCCATAGCCCTGCAGGAAGGTGAGGCCGAGCGACTGGAAGAACACGCCGATTTCGGGGTTGAGCGGTGCACCGCCCGAAACCATCGCCTTGATCCGCCCGCCGAACCGTTTCGACACCTTGGGGCGGAGCGTGGCCCCGAGCAGCAGGTTCATTGGCCCGTCAAGCAGACCCTTTTTCCCGACATGCTCGCGCCCGCCGATCGCGAGGGCCTGATCGAGCAGATAGTTGGACAGCTTGCCCTGTTTCTCGATTGTCTTGAGCATCCGCGCGCGCAGCACTTCGAACAGGCGGGGCACGACGACCATCAAGGTCGGGCGGGTTTCCTCGATATTGGAGGCAAGCTTGTCGAGCCCTTCGGCGTAGTAAATCTGCGCGCCGAGCCCGATCGGGAAATGCTGGCCGCCGGTATGTTCATAGGCGTGGCTGAGCGGCAGGAAGGACAGGAAAACCTCTTCCTCCCAGCCGAAATCCTCTGAAATCACGGTGCAGCAGCCATTGACGTTGTGCAGGATCGCGCCGTGATGCTGCATCACCCCGCGCGGTGCGCCGCCGGTGCCGCTGGTGTAGATGATGCAGGCGGTGTCCTC
>CAZYOU010000061.1:0-16491 GCA_964649315.1 uncultured Stakelama sp.
ATCGAGTGGGAGTGAGGGCCTAGAGAAAATGATGGGGCGATAACCACTTGTGCCCCTTCCCCGGTGCGCTCTCGTTCCAATCGGTCTCTCTATAACTCAATATCATGAAATCGATTGGACGCCCTGCGGGCAGGCCTTAGGTTGTATCGCGAGCGAAAGAACAAAATCGCCTGAGGAGGAGCTGATATGGGAAATGAAGGACATTGCCCGGTCGCAAAGACCGATCATGATCGCGCCAAGATTTGGGGCATGTCGAACCGGGATTGGTGGCCGAACCAGCTTCATCTCGGCATGCTGAGCCAGCATTCGTCAAAGTCCGACCCGATGGGCGCAGATTTTGATTATGCGGCCGAATTCAAGACGCTCGATCTCGAAGCGGTGGTTACCGATCTGCACGCACTGATGACCGATTCGCAGCCCTGGTGGCCAGCGGATTACGGTCATTATGGTCCGTTCTTCATTCGCATGGCCTGGCACAGCGCCGGCACCTATCGCATCGCCGATGGTCGCGGCGGTGCAGGGTCGGGCACACAGCGTTTCGCGCCGCTCAACAGCTGGCCGGATAACGGCAATCTCGACAAGGCCCGCCGTCTGCTGTGGCCGATCAAGCAGAAATATGGCCGCAAGCTCAGCTGGGCCGATCTGATGATCCTGGCCGGCAACGTCGCGCTCGAGTCCATGGGCTTCAAGACCTTTGGCTTTGCCGGTGGCCGCGCCGATGTGTGGGAGCCCGAAGAAGATATCTATTGGGGGCCAGAGGGCAAATGGCTCGAGGATCAGCGCTATAGCGGTGAGCGTGAACTCGCCAACCCGCTGGGCGCGGTGCAGATGGGGCTGATCTACGTCAACCCGGAAGGTCCGAATGGCCGCCCCGATCCGTTGGGGTCCGGTCATGATATCCGTGAGACCTTTGCCCGCATGGCCATGAACGACGAAGAAACCGTCGCGCTGGTTGCTGGCGGCCACACCTTCGGCAAGGCGCACGGCGCGGGTGATCCGGGCAAATATGTCGGCCCCGAACCCGAAGGCGCCCCGCTGGAGGCGATGGGCCTTGGCTGGATCAACACCATGGGCAGTGGCGTCGGCGTTGATACCATCACCAGCGGCATCGAAGGCGCATGGACCGCGACCCCGATCACTTGGGACAACAGCTATTTCGACACGCTGTTCGGCAATGAATGGGAATTGACGCACAGCCCGGCCGGTGCCCAGCAATGGACCCCAAAAAATGCCGAAGCACAGGGCACGGTGCCCGATGCGCATGATCCTTCGCGCCGCCACGCGCCGATGATGACGACGGCCGACATGGCGATGCGGATGGACCCGGCCTATGAGAAGATCTCGCGCCGTTTCCACCAGAACCCGCACGAATTCGCCGATGCCTTTGCGCGGGCGTGGTACAAGCTCACCCACCGCGACATGGGGCCACGCCCCTTGTACCTCGGTCCACTTGTGCCAGAAGAAGTGCTGATCTGGCAGGATCCGGTGCCGCCGGTGACGCATCCACTGATCGATGCACAGGATGTGGCGACGCTGAAGGGCAAGGTTCTGGCAGCCGGTCTGTCGGTTGCGCAGCTCGTCTCGACGGCATGGGCTTCGGCGTCGACCTTCCGCGGGTCTGACAAGCGCGGTGGTGCCAATGGTGCCCGCATCCGCCTTGCGCCGCAAAAGGATTGGGCGGTCAACCAGCCTGCCCAGCTTGCCACGGTGTTATCAGCGCTGGAGGGCATCCAGCAGGCGTTCAATGCGGCGAATGCTGGTGGCAAGCAGATATCGCTTGCCGATCTGATCGTGCTGGCCGGCAGCGCGGCGATCGAACAGGCGGCGAAAAGCGCTGGCCATGACATCACCGTGCCGTTCACCCCCGGACGTACCGACGCGTCGCAGGAGGAAACCGATGCGCATTCCTTCGCGCCGCTTGAGCCCACGGCAGACGGGTTCCGCAACTATCTGAAGGCCGATGATGGCATTATGCCTGAAGAACGGCTGGTCGATCGCGCCCAGCTGCTCACGCTGACCGCCCCTGAGATGACGGTGCTGGTAGGCGGGCTTCGCGTGTTGAACGCCAATACCGGCCAAGCAGCGCATGGTGTGTTCACCAAGCGCCCCTGGATGCTGACGAATGATTTCTTCGTCAATCTGCTCGATATCAACACGATCTGGGCCCCGCTGGCGGGTGAGGACGAGGTGTTTGAAGGGCGCGACCGGAACACGGGCGAAGTGAGGTGGACGGGCACGCGCGTCGACTTGATCTTCGGGTCGCATTCCCAGTTGCGGGCGTTGGCCGAAGTCTATGCCTGCGCCGATGGCCAGTCGAAGTTCATTGCCGATTTTGTGGCGGCGTGGACGAAGGTGATGAACCTCGATCGCTTCGACCTGAACTAACGCCAAAAACACCGGGACGGCGTTTCACCGCAGGGTGGAACGCCGTTCGCGCTGGCGCGCGGCCGCTATCGGCCATAATGCTGTGCAATGACCGCGGCGCGCATCACCCTGAAGCAGCTTCATTACCTTAACGCACTGGCAGCGACCGGGCATTTCCGACGGGCAGCGGAACAGGTGGGCGTCACCCAGCCGTCCTTGTCCGCCCAGATTGCGTTGCTCGAGGAGCGGCTCGGTATTCGGCTGGTCGAGCGGGGCAGCACGACCGCCATACTAACGCCGCGTGGTCGCGACATCGTCGAGCGCGCCCAGCGCATTCTGGCCGATGTACGCGCGCTAGAGGAAGTCGCGCTGGATGATCCCGAAGGATTGAGCGGCACAATCAGGCTCGGCGTATCGCCGACGCTGGGGCCGTATCTGATGCCGCATGTGGTCGCCCGGCTGCACCGCGATCATCGGACGCTGCGATTGCATGTGCGCGAAGGCGCGCCCGAAGATCTGCTGCGCGATCTGGCTACGGGCAAGCACGATGCGGCGCTCATCCAGCTGCCGACCGGGAGCGAGGATTTCGTCGTCGAACGGTTGTTCAGGGAAGAGTTGCTGATCGCCATGGCGGCGGACGATCCGCTTCATGCCAAAGCGACGATCGAACCGGAGGACATGGCCGGGTGCGGGTTGCTCACGATGTCGCCGCAATACCGGATGAGCGACCAGATATTCAGTTTAGCCGCCGCCGTCCGTGCGGTGGTGATGCGGGATTATGAAGGTACCAGCCTGGATGCGATCCGGCAGATGGCGGGGATGGGCATGGGCTATGCGCTGCTGCCCTCGCTCTACATCCGGTCCGAAATTCGTGACGGCGATGATGTCGTGGTGCGAGCGATCAGGGGGCGACCCATGTACCGTGAGGTGGGGATGGTGTGGCGCAAGCGTGCTGGTCGCGGCACTGCCTATCAGCGGCTGGCCGCCATCGTTGCAGAAGTCGAACGATCCATCCCACCGATAGGATAATCCTATCGATATACATTGATGTATGGAGTTGTTCCTATTGCCGCTTTTCTTTATTTAGCCGTTTTGGTGGGCTAGCGCCCGGGACGTTGGAGGACTGATGGCAGCCGAGAAAGACCGTTCCGTCAGGATGCGCGATGTTGTGCGTTGGGCACGGCCGATTCTGGGGCCGGACCAGCCCTATTTCACGCTCGTCGCCATTTATGGCGCAGGCATCAGTCTGTTGTCGCTCGCCACCCCGATTTCGGTGCAGATGCTGATCAACAGCGTAGCGAATACCGCGCTGCCCGCTCCGCTATTTACCCTCGCTGCCATCCTGTTCGTGTTGCTGTTCTTGTCTGCGGTGATGAGCGCGATGCGCGCTTATCTCATGGAACTGTTCGGCCAGCGCTTCTTTGCGCGGATGGTCGCCGAAATCACGCTGCGTGCCGTTCATGCCCGCAATCCGTTCTTCGGCGATGAGCGCCGGGTGGATTTGTTCGACCGCTATTTTGAGGTGATGAACGTCCAGAAGGCGATGCCGTCACTGCTGATCGGGCTGTTCACGATCCTGCTGCAATCAGCGGTCGGCTTTGTCGTCACGTCATTTTACCACCCGTTTTTCCTTGGCTTCAACTTGATCTTCATCCTCGTCACCTGGCTGATCTGGCGGGTGTGGTCGCGCGGCGCGATGACGACGCGGGTCGAGTTGAGCCATGCCAAATATAATACGGCCCGCTGGTTGGAAAGCGTCGGCGCGTCGAATGGCTTTTACAAATCCAGCCGTCACCTCGATTTCGCGATCGAACGGTCGGAGGGCGAAACCGCCAATTACATCCGGGCTTACCGCCGCCATGTCCGCTATAGTCTGGCGCAGACAACGGCGTATCTGGTGCTGTATGCGGTCGCGAGCGCTGGCCTGCTCGCGATGGGCGGTTGGCTTGTCATCCAGTCGCAGCTATCGATCGGGCAGCTGGTCGCTGCCGAGCTGATCCTGTCGAGCATCTTCTACGGGGCAGCGCAGCTGGGGCCGTATATCGATGCGTTTTACGATCTGGTCGCGGCACTCGAGGAGCTTAGCCTTCTCAACGATATCCCCCAAGACGTTCCCGGATCATCCGGTGCCATTGCGCAGACGCGAAGCGACCTGGCATTTGCCGATGTGCAGCTGGACGACATGCATTTCGAACTGATGATCCCGCATGGCAGCCGCTTGATCGCGAGCGCCGAGGATGATGTGCAGCGTGCCTTCTCCCTGCTGTTGAAACGTGATCGGCAACCCGAAAGCGGTTTCGTGACACTGGGCGGCGCGGACATTACGACGCTTGATGCCTATGATTTGCGCAGCGACGTGATCGTGCTCGATCGGCCGACGATCGTGGAGAGTTCGATCATCGATTATCTGAAACTCGCATCGCCCGATGACTCCCCCACGGCCATGATGACGGCGGTACGTGCGGTCTCGCTCGATCGTCGGATCGGGCGTTTGCCCGAAGGGCTACACACGGTGCTGTCGCAAACGGGCTGGCCGCTTTCGGCCCCGGAAACAATGCGCCTAAAGTTTGCAGCAGCGCTGCTGTCAGAGCCAAAAATTCTCGTGATGTCGCCGTTGTACGACATCATCCCGCGGCGTGACATCAATCGCATGATTGCCGCCGTGCGGCCCGGGCAGACGACCATCATCTATTTCACCAATCGCGACGAGCCCCCGGAACTGGACGGATATTTGTGGATCGGTCGAACGAACCAATCCCGCGCTATCGACCGTGAGGGTTTCGACGCACTGCGCTATGCATCAGGGGAGTCGACCGATGCTACCGCACGCTGATCACTTTAGTCGTTTCAAGACGCTCGGCAGCATCAAGACACCGCGCGTGTTGACCAGCTTTGCGATCCTGATCATGCTCGGGATCGTCGTCTCCGTAGTCGGGCTGCTCTATGTGCCGTGGGTCCAGACGGCACCGGGCACCGGCAGCGTTACCGCACTCGATCCGCGCGATCGGTTGCAGAACGTGACGGCGATGGTCGGTGGTCGGATCGAGCAATGGTATGTGACTGACGGCAGCGCCGTAAAGCGCGGCGATCCGATCGTGCGGGTGACCGATAATGATCCGATGTTGCTCGAACGCCTCGCCGCTGAGCGCGCGCAGGTGGAGGCGGAGATTGCCGCCGCGGAACAGGCAATGTCGACCGCGGCGCTCGACGTGAACCGCTTTGGCGGCCTGTACCGCGAGGGGCTGGCGGCGCGGCGCGATTATGAAGCGGCACAGATCAAGGTCGCCGATTATCGGGCCAAGGTTGCGTCGAGCCGGGCCGCGCTGAAACGCGTTGAGGTCAACCTCAATCGTCAATCGGTGCAGGTCATCCGTGCACCGCGCGATGGCCGCATCATGCAGATCAGCGCTGGCGATACCGCGACGATGGTGAAGCAGGGCGATGTGCTCGCCACCTTTGCGCCCGAGGAGGCACAGCGCATCGTCGAGCTGTATGTCGACGGACGCGATGTGCCGCTGATCAAGCCGGGTCGGCGGGTGCGACTGGCCTTTGAAGGTTGGCCGGCGATCCAGTTCAGTGGCTGGCCATCGGTGGCGCAGGGTATGTTCGACGGGCGGGTGCGGGCGATCGACTTGTCGGCGTCGACCAACGGCCTGTTTCGCATTCTGGTCGAGCAGGCGCCGGACCGGCAGCCATGGCCGCGCGAGCCATTCGTGCGGCTGGGTGCGAAAGTGCGCGGCTGGGTGCTGATGGACACGGTTTCTGCCGGGTTCGAGTTGTGGCGGCAGTTGAATGATTTCCCGCTGCAGTTCGATCGGCCGGCCGATAATGAAGCCCGCGCCAAGGACGGGGGCAGCACCGCGACGCAGCTTAATGGGCCCAAGGGCAAGGATGAGAATGCCAAGTAAGTGGACCCTGTCGGCATGTGTGTTTGCATTGGTGCTGTTGCCGTTAAGCGCGTTCGCCCAATCGCCGCTGACGCTTGACGAGGTGCTTGAATCCTCACGTCGCCACGCGCCCCAGGTCCAGGAGGCGGTGGCGCGGGTGCGCAGCGCAGAGGGGCGATTGCTGAGCGCTGAAGGGGCGTTCGACACGGTGGTATCGGCAGAAGCCACGTCCCGCGCGGCAGGTTTTTACGACGGCCAGACGTTGGGCGGAACGGTGTACCGCCCGCTCGCCAATCTGGGCGGCCAGGTTTATGGCGGCTACCGCGTATCGACCGGCGATTTCCCGATCTATGAGGACAAGAACTTCACCAACGCACTTGGTGAGGTGAAAGTCGGTGCGTTATTCTCGCTGATGCGCGACCGGTTGATCGACGACCGACGCTTTGCCCGCCGCAATGCCACGATCGATATCGATTTTGCCGAGGCCGATCGGTTGTTGACCGCGATCACCATCCAGCGACGCGCGATTGCGGCGTATAACCTTTGGGTTGCAAACGGCTTGCGGTTGACGGTCTATCGTGAGCTGCTTGATCTTGCCAAGGGTCGGCAGTCGGGTCTTGCCCGGCAAGTGTCGGCTGGCGCGCGGCCGCGCATTTTGCTGACCGAGAATGAGCAGAATGTGCTCCGCCGCCAGACGCTGGTGGCGCGGGCTGAACAGGATCTGGCGCTCGCCGCGAACACGCTGTCGCTGTTCTGGCGCGATGATGAGGGCCGTCCGCGTCGACCCGATCCGGCGCAGCTGCCCGCTGAAATGCCGATGATCGGCCCGGCGGTTGCCGACAAAGGTGTCGTGCTGGCCTTGCGGCCCGATCTTCGACAAATTGACATGCGGATTGCACAGGCGAACAACCGGCTCGCGCTCGATCGCAATGCGCTGCGGCCCCGGCTCGATCTGAAGGTGGAGGCATCGCAGGATATCGGCGCTCAGGGCGAGGGTGGGCGATCACGCACGCCCGGTGAGGTAATCTTCGGCCTTAATTTTTCGGTGCCGCTGCAGCAGCGCGTCGCGCGGGGCCGGATCGCCCAGTCCACGGCGGAGATTGATGCGCAGCAGCGCCGTCGTCAGCAAATCGAGGAACAGATCACCGCCGAACTCGATGGGCTGGCAATCGACGTGCGCGGCACGGAGCGGTTGCGCCAACTCGCCGAGCAGGAACTGCAAGTCGCTCAGATGATGGCACGCGCCGAAGTCCGCCGTTTCGAAGCGGGGGCGAGTGATTTCTTCCTGGTCAACGCACGCGAAGAAGCCGCCGCCGATGCCAGCATTCGCAAGCTGGATGCCGCCGTTCGTCAAATCGTGGCGCGGGCGGAACTGGCGGCCGCATCAGTGGATCTGAAAGCACTCGGCCTCGATTGAGCCGCGCAGTTTGGGTTGCGTTGGGTGCTGCGGTGTGAAGGCGGCTTGACCCGTTCGGACGCGACGGTATTACCCTAAAGTGATTTTCTGTCGCAACCTCCCCGGGGCGTCGTAATTTTATTTTGTTTTCCGGCCTAGTCACGTAAGGTTCGGGAACATATTGGGTTGCAAATTGTAATTATATCCTAATCTGCCTTGGCAGAGACGGAACGTATGCCGGGGACGAATCGTTGATGAATGAAGTTGCGACTGTAGTGTCGGCGCCCGTGCCTGTTGCTGTCCGAAATCCTGTTCGCACTGGCGACGACTGGCGGACGATGCGGGCGGCATGCCTGGACAATTCGGGCGCGTTCCATGGCAGTATCGCGGCCACCACCATCCACTGGTTTGTTGATCAGATCGGCGCGAACGGCGCCTGGCTGATGCGGGATGATGAGGGCCGCTGGCGGGGCTGGGATGCGGTGACAGCCGCGGAGATCAGCGCCGATCTGCCAGCCGATTTCACGCCGTGGCACACCGCATTCGACGCGAGCAACCCGCCGCATTGGCGCTGGTTTGTTGGCGGGCGCACCAACGCGGTGTTCAGCGAAGTCGATCGCCATGTGCTGAGCGGCAACGGCGACGAAGCAGCCCTGATTTTCGAGGGTGATCGCTGGGATATGTCCGCCGGCGGCGGGCGCGGTGCGCCGGTCGATTGTTTCACCGTGTCGCGCAAGCAGTTGCTGCTGGAGACGGCAAAATGCGCGCTGGCACTGGAGGCGCTCGGGCTGAAGGCGGGCGACCGCATCGCGCTCAACATGCCAAGCATCGTGCCGCAGATTTACTGGACCGAAGCGGCGAAGCGGTTGGGCATCGTCTATACGGCGGTGTTCGGCGGGTTCAGCGACAAGACGCTGTCGGACCGGATCTGCGACGCTGGCGCGCGGGTGATTGTCACCTCGGACGGCAGTTACCGCAATGCGCAGGTCGCGGCGTTCAAGAACGCTTACACCGATCCCGCACTCGACAATTACGTGCCCGTCACGACGGCACTCGCCATTCTGGCAGACACCGATCTCGGCCTGCCCGATGCCGATGCCGCGACAATCCGCGATACGGTGAAGGAAACGCTCGCCGGTGAAGTGACGGTCGAGCGATCGGACGTGATGCGCGGGGTGGGCCGCGCGCTGATTCTGCTCGGCAAGGAAGGGCGGATCAGCTCGGCCGATGCCGCGCGCGTCCGGATCGCGATCGCGTCCAGCCTCGTCACGCTGCCACCGCGCGTGGAAACGGTGATCGTCGTCAAGCACACCGCGCAGCCCGATATCATCTGGCGCGAGGAGCGCGACCGGTGGAGTCATGAGCTGACCGATGCCGCGCTGGAGACATTGCTCGCCAAGGCGCGCGACGCCGGGTTCGCGGTGACCACCCAGGCCGAACTGCTGGCGCTGCCCAATCAGGATTTTGTCCGCGCGATCTGGGCATCGTCAACGCCGTTGCCGGTCGATGCCGATTACCCGATGTTCTTCATCTACACTTCGGGCTCGACGGGGAAGCCGAAGGGGATCGTTCACGCGCATGGCTATGCGGCGGGCGTGGCCCACACAATGGCCGTGTCGTTCGATGCGCGGTCGGGTGACACGTTGTTCGTGGTGGCCGATCCGGGCTGGATCACGGGGCAGAGCTATCTGATCTGCGCGCCGCTGGTCACGCGCGTGACGACGGTCGTGTCCGAAGGATCGCCGGTGTTCCCGCATGCCGGGCGTTTTGCGTCGATGATCGAGCGGCATAATGTCACCATCTTCAAGGCGGGCGTCACCTTCCTGAAATCGGTGATGTCCGATCCGTCGAACCTCGCCGATCTGCAACGCTATGATATGGGCGCGCTTCGGGTCGCGACCTTCTGCGCCGAACCGACATCGCCTTCGGTGCAGGCCTTCGGGATGGAGCATGTCGTCCCGCAATATATCAACAGCTATTGGGCAACCGAACATGGCGGCATCGCTTGGACCCATTTCTACGGTAATGGTGATTTCCCGCTAAAAGCGGACGCGCATGCCTATCCATTGCCGTGGATCATCGGCGATGTGTGGGTTGAAGATGCCGACGCCGCGCTGAGTGCAACGCCGTTTGCCCGTCCGGGCGAGGATGGCGTGCCGTGGCGGCAGGCGGAAATGGGCGAAAAGGGCGAAATCGTGATCGCCGCGCCTTACCCCTATCTGGCGCGGACCATCTGGGGCGATGTCGATAACTTCCGGGTCGAGGATGGCAGCGTTGTCGGCGACTGGCGCGGCGATGCGGGGCGCTGGATCGAGGGCTATTGGAAGCGCTGGCGCGGTGTGTGGGCCTATACGCAGGGCGATTTCGCGATTGCGCATGACGACGGGTCGTTCTCGCTCCACGGCCGCAGCGACGACGTCATCAACGTCTCTGGCCACCGCATGGGCACTGAGGAGATTGAGGGCGCGGTGCTGCGCGACAAAGCGCTCGACCCCGATTCCCCGGTCGGCAATGTGCTCGTCGTCGGCGCGCCGCACCGCGAAAAGGGGCTGACGCCGCTGGCGTTCGTTGTGCCGGTGGCCGGCCGCAAGCTGACGCAGGACGACAAGCGCCGCTTGTTCGAGCTGGTCCGCAGCGAAAAGGGTGCGGTCGCGGTGCCCGCCGATTTTATCGAAGTGTCGCAATTTCCGGAGACACGCAGCGGCAAGTATATGCGCCGAATGGTGCGCGCGTTGGTAGAGGGCGGCGATGTCGGCGACGTCACCACACTCCGCAATCCGGAATCACTGACCGAGCTCAAGACGGTGATCGTCGATTGGCAGCGCAAACAGAAGCTGTCCGAAGAACAATCTCTGTTCGAACGGAACCGCTATTTCCTCGTGCAGTACAATGTCGTCGCGCCGGGCAAGCGGGTCGCGACGGTCACGGTCACCAACCCGCCGGTCAACGCGCTCAACGAACGCGCGATCGACGAACTGGTGATCGTGGTCGATCACCTGTCACGCAAGGATGATGTGGTGGCAGTGGTGTTCACCGGCGATGGCACGGCATCGTTCGTGGCGGGCGCGGATATTCGCCAGATGCTCGAGGAAATTCATTCGTTCGATGAAGCGATGGTGCTGCCCAACAATGCGCAGCTGGCGTTCCGCAAGATCGAGACAATGGGCAAGCCGTGCATCGCGGCGGTACAGGGCGTCGCACTGGGCGGCGGCATGGAATTCGCGCTGGCGTGCCATTACCGCATTGCCGAGCCGACCGCGCGCTTTGGCCAGCCCGAAATTCGTCTGCGTCTGCTGCCGGGCTATGGCGGCACCCAGCGACTGCCGCGATTGCTGGCCGACCGAAATGGTGCGGAGGGGGTCCGGGATTCGCTGGACCTGATCCTTGGTGGGCGCAGCATCGACGGTGTCGCGGCTGAAGCGATCGGGCTGGTCGATACGCTCGTGGATGGCGCAACCGATGCACTCGCCGAGGCGCATGCAGCCGTGCGGGCCTATGTAAAGGACGGCGCGGCGAGCCCGCTTGGGCAGGCTTTCGCGGCGCGCCAGGCCGCGACTGAGCGGTGGGAACAGCCTGCTGCGGTCAATCTCGACAGCGTACTTGAGGATGATTTCCTGCAGCGCATTCGCCGCCAGCTAGACTGGGCGGGGCGGGGGACGGCGGGTGCGCGAGCGCTAGAAGCGGTGCGCACTGGCCTCGAACAAGGCATGAGCGCTGGCTTGGCGCGCGAGGCGGCGCTGTTTGCCGAGGCGATCATCGATCCCGAAGGCGGCAAGACCGGCATTCGTCAGTTCATGGATAAGGTCAGCCCGCCACTGCCCGTCCGCCGTGACGGCGTGTGGATCGACGACGAACACGAACCGCGCGGCCAGCAGCTCGAGGCAGAGGGCGAATTGCTCCCTGTCGGCGCACCGTTTTTCCCCGGCGTCAGCAAGATACCCGCGTGGCAATATGCGTTCGGCATCACCCGTGATGCGGAGACCGGCGCGCCGCGTTTCGGCCCGCCCGCCACGCATGAGCGCGAGCTTATCGTCAAGGTGCCGGAGCCTGCGCCGAACGAAGCTTTGCTCTACATGCTGACCAGCGAAGTGAACTTCAACGATATCTGGGCGCTGACCGGCATTCCGGTATCGCCGTTCGACAGCCATGAAGAGGACGTCCAGACCACCGGCTCGGGCGGCATCGCGCTGGTCGCGGCACTCGGCAGCGAAACGCGCGCTCAAGGGCGAGTGAAGGTCGGCGATATGGTGACGGTCTATTCGGGCACGAACGATCTACTATCGCCATTGGTCGGCAATGATCCGATGTATTCCGGCTTCTCGATCCAGGGATATGAGACCGAAACGGGCAGCCATGCCCAGTTCCTGACGGTGCAGGCACCCCAGATGCACAGCATTCCGCCTGATCTGACGCTCGAACAGGCGGGCAGCTATGTGCTGAACCTGGGCACGATCGCGCGGTGCCTGTTCACGACATTGCAGATCGCACCGGGGCGGACATTGTTCGTCGAAGGGGCGGCGACCGGCACGGGGCTTGATGCATTGCGCAGTTCGGTGCGGACAGGGTTGCAGGTCACCGGGCTGGTTTCCAACCCCGAACGCGCGGCGTTCATCACCGATGTGCAGGGTGCTGTCGGCGCGATCGACCGCAAGGACCCGCGCTTTGCAGCGCTGTTCACGACCGTGCCCGAGGATGCCGACGAGGCTCGCGCCTGGGAAGCAGCGGGCACGCCGCTGATCGCCGAATATGAAGCGTTGAACGACGGCAAGCGCGCCGATTATGTCGTCAGCCATGCCGGCGAAACCGCGTTTCCGCGCAGTTTCCAATTGCTGGCCGAAGGCGGGACGCTGGCATTCTATGGCGCGTCATCGGGCTATCATTTCAGCTTCATGGGTAAGCCCGGCACGGCATCGCCCGAGGAAATGCTGCGCCGTGCGGCGCTTCGCGGTGGTGAGGCGGTGCTGATCTATTACGGCCCGGGGTCGACCGATCTGCTCGACGAAATGGGCCTCGAAATGATCGAGGCGGCACGGCGCTTCAACGCGCGCAGCGTGGTTGCTACCACCACCGATGGCCAGCGCGAATTCCTGCAATCGCTAGGCCTCGAGGATGCGATCGAGGGCATCGTCAGCCTGGAGGCGATCCGCCGGCGCGAGGGCGCGAATTTCCTGTGGCCCGATACGATGCCGCGCCTGCCCGATGCCAAGAAGGATATCGAGCCGTTCAAGGCGGCCGTCCGCGATTATCAGGACCGGGTGATGAAGCCGTTCGGCACCGCCGTCGGCAAAATCCTGCGCTCGCCCGATAATCCACGCGGTGCGCCCGACCTGATCTTCGAACGCGCCGGGCAGGATACGCTGGGTGTCTCCACATCGCTGGTGAAGCCGTTCACGGGCCGGGTGATCTTTGCCGAAGATCTGTCGGGGCAGCGCTTCACTTTTTACGCGCCGCAGGTGTGGACGCGGCAGCGCAAAATCCTGATGCCCACCGCGTCGATCCTCGGCACGCATCTGTGCAATGCTTATGAAGTCGCGCGGATGAACGACATGATTGCAGCTGGGTTGCTCGAAGTGACCGAGCCGCAGGTCGTGCCGTGGGAAGGCCTGCCCGAGGCGCATCAATCGATGTGGGAAAACCGGCATTCGGGGTCGACCTATGTCGTCAACCACGCGCTGCCCGCGCTTGGCTTGCGCAGTCGCGATGCCTTGCTTGAGGCCTGGGCGGCGGGGATATCGGCACCGCCCGATCCTTGATCCCCGCGGAACGAATACCGCCCCGTTGCGGTTTTCATGACCATCAGCGATATGATCAGAAACGCCCTCCCCAGGCTCTGAACGCATCACATTACGCGCGATAACAAGCCCGTAGCACATCTTGTTTCGATTACTGGGAGAGTGACATGGCCAAGACAAAGACCTCACTAACTCCAACCGCAGGCGGGCGTCTGGCGGGCAAGATTGCGGTCGTCACCGGCGCGGCAGGTAATCTGGGCGGGCATATCGTCCGGCATTATCTGGCCGAAGGCGCGACCGTGGTGATGACGGGACGCACACCCGCGCGCACCGAAGCCGCTGCCGAGGCGATCCGCACCGAAATGGGCGTCGATGCCGATCGGCTGGCGACGGTGGCGCTCGATGGGGGCGATCCGCAATCGGTGCGTGATGCGATTGCCGATGTTGTGAAGCGGTTCGGGCGTATCGATATTCTCGTCAATAATGCGGGCTCGGCCGGGCCGAAGCAGCCGCTTGAACAGCTGCCGATCGACGATGCCGAACTGGCGGCGCTCCAGAAATCGGGATCGACCGATACCGAAACGGTGGGCGCGGCCATCCGTAACATCTTCGGCGTTGCGTGGAACGTCTCGCGCGCGGCGGCGACCGCGATGGGGGAGGGCGGATCGATCATCAACGTATCGACCATCTTCTCTCGCACGCCCTATTACGCGCGCACCGCCTATGTCGTGCCCAAGGCAGCGATGAACGCGTTTTCGCGCGAACTGTCGCTTGAGCTGGGGCCGCGCGGTATCCGCGTGAACTTGGTGTTTCCCGGCCCGATCGAAAGCGAACGGATCCGCAGCGTGTTCGCGACAATGGATACGATGCGCGGGGACGACGCCGGCACCACCGCCAACCAGTTCTTCGACATGATGTCATTGGAACGATCGACCGGCGGCAATGCCAAGGCCAAGACCTTCCCGACGCCAACCGACATTGCCACGACTTGCGTGTTCCTGGGCAGCGACGATTCGGCCGCCTATAACGGCCATGATTTCGAAGTGACGCACGGGATGACGGTGCGCAAGGAGCAGCGCTCCACCTATCTGTCGCGCCCGACAATGCGATCGATGGACGGTGCAGGGCTCGCGGTGTTGATCGCAGCGGGCGATGGCTGGCGGGAAGCGCTGGAGATTGCGAATATCCAAATCGCCTGCGGTGCGCGTGTCTTGCTGGGGCTGACCCGTCAGGCAGACGTTGCGATTGCACAGGCCCGCGCCAAGGCGGAGGGCACCGATGATCGGCTCACGATCATCCGCTTCAATCGCAACGAGCCCGCCGCGATGGAAGCAGCGCTCGACGCCTATACCAAGGATCACACCGCGATTACCGGCGCGATCTTCATGCCAGTGCTTGGTCCCGGCGAGCTGGTCGGCGATTTGGTCGATGCGAGCGATGAAGACGTCGCAAGCTTCATAGACGTCGAGATGGCGGGCAGCATCGCCCTTGCCCGCACGATGAGCCGCTACTGGAAGCGCAACGACAATCTGCTCCAGGAACCGCGCTTCGTGTTCCTGACCAACCCAACCGACGGCAAGGGCGACGTTTATGCCCAGATGCTGCGCGCCGCGATCGAGCAGCTTGTCCGCATCTGGCGCGACGAATCCGAGATTGACGTGACGCATGGTCGCCGTCGTCAGGCCGAATGGGGCAACCAGATCGTCCGGTTCGGCAATGCCGAGGCGGAGAATACGCGCTTCACCGCCGGGCACGCCGCGCGCGTGCTGCTGAAGGAGAGCAAGATCCGTGAAGTCACGCTGTATGTGCCGCAAAGCATTGGCGAAGCGACGGGCGCGCGCAAAGCCATGCCGGGCTTTAGCGAGAACATCACCGGGCTGCATCTGGGCAAGGTGGCATTGATCACCGGCGGGTCAGCAGGGATCGGCGGTCAGGTGGCGCGCTTGCTGGCGCTGGCAGGTGCGCGGGTGATGATGGTCGCCCGGCGCGAAAGCGAGCTGGCGGTCGCGCGTGCGCGCATCGTCAGTGAGCTGGAAGATATCGGCTTTGCCGGGGTCGAGCGCCGCGTGCAGACGCTCGCCAATGTCGACGTAAGCGATTTCGAATCGCTGAAGGGCGCGGTCGATGCGACGCTGAAGGCATTTGGGCGGATCGATTATCTGATCAACAATGCAGGGGTCGCAGGTGCCGAAGACATGGTCGTCGACATGAGTGTCGATGCCTGGAACTATACGCTCGACGCCAATTTGATCTCCAATTTCTTCTTGATGCACCATGTCGTGCCGCTGATGAAGAAGCAGGGATCGGGCTATATCCTCAATGTCTCCTCCTATTTCGGCGGGGAGAAATATCTCGCGGTCGCCTATCCCAATCGCGCCGATTATGCGGTGTCGAAATCGGGCCAGCGCGCGATGGTGGAAGCGATGTCGCGCTATCTGGGGCCGGAAGTGCAGTTCAACGCAATTGCCCCCGGCCCAGTCGATGGCGATCGTCTGGCGGGCACGGGCGGCAAGCCCGGCTTGTTCGAGCGGCGCGGCAAGCTGATCCTGGAGAACAAGCGGCTGAACGCGATCCATGCCGCCGCGGTCAAGGCGCTGCGGCGCGGGGTGCGGGTGGAGGCATTGCTGACCCGGCTGGCGCGCAACGACACAGTGCGGATGTCGCATGATACCAACAACCCGCGCGAAATCCGCGATCTCGCGCTGGCGTGCGCGCGGGAAGGCGACGGGGTCTGCACCTGGGATCAGTATCTGCTGACCCCCGCGATCGCCGCTGCGCTCGTCTCGCGACTGCGCAAAGGGGGCTATTTCCTCGATGCACCGGGCTGGAAGGATCGCCCCGATACGCCAGAGGCGAACAGCAACTGGCTGCTGCGTACGCCGCCGGAAACCGCGCCCTTCCTGCCCGCCGACAAGATTGCGGTCGAGGCGCAAAAGGTCGGAAGCGGGGTGCTGTCAAAGCTGCACCTCGGCAAGATGCCCACCGAAACCGATGTGGCGCAGGCAACGGTGTTCTTTCTGGCGGACCGCGCGGTGAGTGGGGAGACCTTCATGCCATCGGGCGGCCTGTCGGTCGAACGATCGACCACCGAGCGTGAATTGTTCGGCAGCCC
>CAZYOU010000062.1:0-16479 GCA_964649315.1 uncultured Stakelama sp.
CTTCGACAAGCTCAGGGCAAACGGACTTGGTTCGTTTTACGCACTCCCCCCTCAATCCGCGAACAGCAGCACCGGGGTTTCGAGATATTTCTTGAGCAGCTGGACGAAACTCGCCGCGTCCCAGCCATCGACGACGCGGTGATCGCAACTGATCGACAGGTTCATCAGCTTGGCGCGGACGATCTCATCGCCCTGAAACACAGGCCGCTCAACGATCTTGTTCGGGCCGATAATCGCGACTTCGGGGCGGTTGATGACGGGGGTCGTCGCGATGCCGCCAAGCGGGCCAAGCGACGTGATCGTCAGCGTGGAGCCGGACAGTTCCTCAACCTTCGCCTTGCCGGTGCGTGCGGCTTCGGCGAGCCGGCCGATTTCGCTCGCCAACTGCCATACGTTGCGGTCCTGCGCATCGCGGATGACGGGCACCATCAGCCCGGCGGGGGTCTGCGTCGCCATGCCGAGATGGACCGCGCCGTGGCGGGTTACGACCCCGGCTTCATCGTCATAGCGCGCGTTGATCATCGGGAAATCGGGGATCGCCTTGCAGATCGCGACGATCATCAGCGGCAGCATGGTGAGCTTCGGGCGGCTGCCGCGATTGTCGTTCAGGTCGGCGCGCATCGCCTCCAGCGCGGTCACGTCGATTTCGTCGACATAGGTGAAGTGCGGGATATTGCGTTTCGCCGCCTGCATATTCTCGGCGATCTTGCGGCGCATGCCGATGACCTTGATCGGCTCGTCTGCGCGGGCGCGGCTGGCGTGCGGGGCGTGGTAGCCCTGGGCGGACTGATAGCGAAGATACGCGTCCAGATCGGCATGGCGGACGCGGTCGGCATCGGTTTTGACGTCGGCAAGGTCGATTCCGAGATCGGCCGCACGGGCGCGGACAGCGGGGGAGGCGAGGACCTTCCTCTCCCTCTCCCCTGCGGGAGAGGGTTGGGGTGAGGGGCGGCAACGGGCACTGCACCGCTGCTTGGGGGCCCCTCTCCCAAACTCTCTCCCCGTGGGGGAGAGGGCTTTTCGACCACCTCCCCAACCCCCGGGTTCTCCGCACCATATTGCTCCGCCACCTCGACCTGCTCCGCACTCGGCGGCGCGGCCTTCAGCTCGGTCGTCACCGGCCCCAGCACAGGCGCTTCCTCCGCCGAGAAATCGCCGTCGGTCTCGATAACCACCAGCGCAGCACCGATCGACACCTGATCGCCGACCTCGCCCGCCAGTTCGACCACGATCCCCGACACCGGCGATTCCATCTCGACGGTGGCCTTGTCGGTCATCATGTCGGCGATCTGCTGGTCTTCCTCGATCCGGTCGCCGACGCGCACGTGCCAGGCGACGATTTCGGCTTCCGAAATGCCTTCGCCGATATCGGGAAGCTTGAAGGTGAAGCGTGCCATGTCCGTCCCAGTCCGTTCGTTTCGAGCAAAGTCGAGAAACTTCTTCTAGCCCCGCTTCTCGACTTCGCTCGAAGCAAACGGGGTAGGAAAAACAAGCGTTAAGCCCTCATGATTTTCTTGAGGGCCTCACCGATGCGGACAGGCCCCGGGAAATAGGCCCATTCCAGGCTGTGCGGATAGGGCGTGTCAAAGCCCGTCACGCGCTCGATCGGTGCTTCGAGGTGATAGAAGCAACGTTCCTGCACCTGGGCGGACAGCTCTGCGCCGAAGCCGCTCGTGCGGGTCGCCTCGTGCACGATCATGCAACGCCCGGTTTTCTTTACCGACGCGGCGATCGTCTCGATATCGAGCGGCACGAGCGTTCGCAGATCGATCACTTCGGCATCCACCCCCGCCTCGGTCATCACCGCGAGTGCCACGTGCACCATCGTGCCGTATGCGAGCACGGTCAGCGCCTCGCCCGCGCGAACGATCTTCGCTTTGCCCAACTCGATCTTGTAATAGCCGGTCGGCACTTCGCCCGCCGGGTGCTGCGACCAGTTCTGCGTCGGCCTGTCCCAATGCCCGTCGAACGGGCCATTATAAATCCGCTTGGGTTCGAAGAATATCGTCGGATCATTATCCTCGATCGCGGCGATCAGCAGCCCCTTGGCGTCATAGGGGGTCGACGGGATCACCGTCTTCACGCCCGACACATGCGTAAAAATTCCCTCGGGCGATTGCGAATGCGTCTGCCCACCGAAGATACCGCCCCCAAACGGCGACCGCACCGTGATGGGCGCGGTGAATTCGCCATTGGAGCGATAGCGCAGCCGTGCCGCCTCGCTCACCAGCTGGTCGAGCGCCGGGTAGATGTAATCGGCGAACTGGATTTCGGGCACCGGGCGCAGGCCATACGCCCCCATCCCCACCGCAACGCCAATGATGCCGCATTCGGTGATCGGCGTATCGAACACGCGCTGCTTGCCATATTTCGCCTGCAACCCTGCGGTCGCGCGGAACACGCCGCCGAAATAGCCGACATCCTCCCCCATCACGACGATATCGGGGTCGCGTTCCATCATCACGTCCATGGCGGAATTGATCGCCTGGATCATGTTCATGCGGGTGGATCCGCCGTCCGGCTTTTCTGCGGTAACGCTCATCACTTCACCGCCCATGGTCGGCCACTCGCGGATTCCTCGGCGATCATTTGCGCCTGCTGTTCGCGCAGGTGCCAGGGCATTTCCTCGAACACCCCGTCGAACAGACTATCGAGCGGCTGGTGGAGGCCGTGGCCGAGGATGCCGTTCTTTTCGGCTTCTTTCTGGGCTGCCTTCACCATTTCGGCGAGTTCCAGATCCTGCGCAGCATGGCGTTCGTCATCCCATTCGCCGATCGCGATCAAGTGATCGCGCAGCCGTTTGATCGGATCGCCGAGCGGCCAGGCGTTGGGTTCCCCCGCCGATCGATATTGGCCCGGATCGTCCGACGTCGAATGGCCTTCGGCGCGGTAGGTGAAATGTTCGATCAGTGTCGGCCCCTGGTTGGTCCGCGCGCGCTCTGCCGCCCAGGCGGTGGCGGCATAAACGGCGAGCGCGTCATTGCCATCGACCCGCAGGCCCGCAATGCCGTAGCCGATCGCACGGGCCGCAAAGGTCGTGGACTCAGCGCCTGCGAACCCCGAAAAGCTGCTGATCGCCCATTGATTGTTGACGACGTTGAAGATCACCGGCGCGCGGTACACGCTGGCAAAGGTGAGCGCCGAATGGAAATCGCCCTCCGCCGTCGATCCCTCGCCGCACCAGGTGGCGGCGATGCGGGTATCGCCCTTGGCAGCGCTGGCCATCGCCCAACCGACTGCTTGCGGATACTGCGTGGTGAGGTTGCCAGAGATTGAGAAAAACCCGGCTTCCTTCACCGAATACATGATCGGCAACTGCTTGCCCTGGAGCCGATCGCCCTTGTTCGAATAAATCTGGTTCATCATGTCGACCAGCGACCAGCCGCGCGCAATCAGCAGACCCTGTTGGCGGTAAGAGGGGAAACACATATCCTCATAATCGAGCGCCTGCGCGGCGGCGACGGCGATTGCCTCCTCCCCGGTGCACTTCATGTAAAAGCTTGTCTTGCCCTGTCGCTGGGCGCGGAACATCCGCTCGTCGAACGCGCGGACAAGCACCTTGCTGCGCAGCATCTTGCGGAGCGCATCGGGCGACAAACGCGGGTTCCAGGGGCCGACCGCCTGGCCTTCATCATCGAGCACCCGAATCAGCGTGTAGGCTAAGGGCGCAAAACTATCAGGCCGGTCAGCGGTATCGGGGCGCGGCGCGCTACCCGCCGGGGGCACGTCGATATCGACGAAATCCACCGCATCGCCCGGCCGGAACTTCGGCTCGGGCACGTGCAGCGTCAGCGGTTGCAAATTGGCACGCGGCAAATCGCCAGCCATGATCTCTCCAATGCGACGCCCGGCCTGTCCGGGATTCGCTTATTGGCACCTTGTTATAAAATTTCAACGCCGATGGCGAGGGGGTCAATGGGGGGTCAATAGGGGGTCAGCGCCCACCAAAGGCTGCAATCGCCGCACGGGCAATTGGTTCACCCCATTCCTGGACGAAATGGCCCCCGTCGGCGATCATCATCGGCTCGGGACAACCCCGTATCTGCTTGCGAAGCGCTTCCATCTGCGTCGGTCCAAGCACCGGATCGGCAGCACCCACTGCCATGAAGCTAGGCCCGGTCCAACGCTGCGACCAGAACGCCGCAGCCTCTCGACCGATCGCGGCGCCCGCCATATCGGGCTCGATCGGCACCAGCGACGGGAAAACCTGCGCTCCTGCCTTGTAGCTCGCATCGGGATAGGGCGCGTCGTAGGCGGCGATTTCTTCAGGCGTCAGATGCGGCGTGCCGCGCGCAATCAGCGCGCCGATCGGCAAATCGGGCGTGGATGCGGCATAGGCCTTCCACATCATGAAGCCAGGACCGGGTGAAGCACCGGTGCCGATTCCCGTGTTCATCACGATCAAGCGCTTAATCCGCGCGTCGAAGCCAGGCGCGACCGGCAAGGTCAGCCCGATCAGCCCACCCCAATCCTGCACCACCAGCGTTATATTTTTCAGGTCAAGCCGTTCGACGAGCGCGATCAGCCAGTTGCGGTGAAAATCGAAGCTGTAATCCTCCTGCCGCACTGGCTTGTCCGACCGGCCAAAGCCCAGGAAATCGGGGCAGATCACCCGCGCGCCGGTTTCGAGGAACACCGGGATCATGCGCCGATAGAGAAAACTCCAGCTCGGCTCGCCGTGAAGGCACAGGAACATGCGGTCGGCATCGGCCGAACCGGTATCGATATAGGCGCCGCGCAGCCCTTCGTAGCCGGGCAGGTCATCAACATACTGCACCGGGTAATCGAAATCAGGCACGTCTTTGAAGCACTCGTCGGGGGTACGTTTTGCTTCGATCATCGGTTCGCTTCCTGAATTGGCATTGTTCATGTCAATTTATCAGCAGTGGCTTGGGTGGCAAGCGCGAATCGCCGGCACGCACCGTCAGGGATCGTTAACCTGGATCATGCATTATGCATCCGAGACAGGAGCCGACTGATGTACACGCAGCCTATCCACCGCGCCAAGACCCGGAGCGTTCGTGTTCCCGCCATCGATGCAGCGATCGGCATTCTCGTGCTGTCGGCATCAGCGCTGATGCTGCTGCCGTCGCTGGCACTCTATGCCGTCTATGTCGCCGCGGCGCTGGTCGCGCGGGCATTCTGGAAGAACCCGCGCGCCGGCCGCTGAGCGTTGTTACGCCGCGACCACAGTCTGCTCGATCACCCCGAAAATCGGATGATGCCGATCATCTTCGGCCCAAATCCGCACCGTATCGCCAGCCTTTAGGAACGGCGTTACCGCCGAACCGCCTAGAATCGTCTCCACGGTGCGCACTTCGGCAAGACAGGCATAGCCCACCCCGCCCTCGGCAATCGGCTTCCCAGGCCCGCCATCAGCACCGCGATTGGATACGGTGCCCGATCCGATGATCGTCCCCGCTCCCAGCGCGCGCGTTTTGGCGGCGTGCGCGATCAGCGTGCCGAAATCGAAAGTCATGTCTTCGCCTGCCTCGACCCGGCCCAGCGGTTTACCGTTCAGGTCGATCATCAGCTTGCGGTGCAGTTTGCCGTCTTTCCACCAGTCACCCAGCGAATCGGGCGTTACGAATACCGGCGAAAAAGCGCTGGCCGGTTTGGACTGGAAAAAGCCGAAGCCCTTGGCGAGTTCGCCGGGGATGAGGTTGCGCAAGCTGACATCGTTGGTGAGCCCCATCAGCAGAATGCTCGCCAATGCCTCCTCGCGGCTTGCGCCCATCGGCACATCGCCCGTCACCACGACCACCTCGCCTTCAAGATCACAGCCCCAGGCTTCATCCTTCAGCGGAATATCGTCGCGCGGCCCCAGGAAGCCATCTGATCCGCCCTGATACATCAGCGGATCGTGCCAGAAGCTGTCGGGCATCTCTGCGTTACGCGCCTGCCGTACCAGCGCGACATGATTCACATAGGCAGACCCATCCGCCCATTGGTATGCGCGTGGCAATGGTGCCGCGGCACCATGTTCGTGAAAGCGCCGCATAGGGATCGCCTCATGCTCCAGATCGGTCGACAGGTTGCGGAGCGCCGGCGCGAGATGATCCCAGTCATCGAGCGCGGCCTGCATCGTCGGCGCGATATGGCTGGCATCGGCATACCAGGCCAGATCGGGCGAAACGACGATCAGTTTGCCGTCGCGCCCGGATTTGAGGCTGGCCAGTTTCATAATCTCTCCTGCGTTTTTCGTTTTACCGACCTTACTCCGCTGAAACGGCGTGTCGAGGCCGCTGCCATTTGCCCCAACAGCCCTATTGACCGCGTCGCCCCGCCACCGCAGTTTGGGCAAAAGGTTTCAAGAGAGGACTGACATGCTCGACACGCTTCCCGGCCGCTTCGCTTATGGCGAGGATCACGAGGCTTTCCGCCAGACCGTCCGCAGCTTTTTGCAGAAAGAAGCGGTGCCGCATGTGAATGACTGGGAAGAAGCGGGAATCGTCGACAAGGAAATCTGGAAAAAGGGCGGCGCGATCGGCATGCTGTGCCCGACCGTTCCCGAGGAATATGGCGGGCTTGGCCTCGATTTCGGATACAACGCCATCGTCGACGAGGAAGTGTCGTATATCGGCGTGCCATTGGGCTTCTCGCTCCAGTCGGATATCGTCTGCGATTACATCGTCCAGTACGGCTCCGAAGAACAGAAAAAGCAGTGGCTGCCGCGCCTTGTTTCCGGCGAAACGATCACCGCGATCGCGATGACCGAGCCGGGCACCGGTTCCGATCTTCAATCGATCCGGACGAGCGCGAAGAAGGATGGCAATCACTACGTCATCAATGGCTCCAAGACCTACATCACCAATGGCCAGAATGCCGATCTGATCCTCGTCGTTGCCAAGACTGATCCCGATGCCAAGCCCGCCTATAAGGGCATGTCGATCATCTTGGTCGAGGCTGACCGTGAGGGGTTCAAGCGCGGCCGCAACCTCGACAAGATCGGGCAGGACGCGGCTGACACGTCGGAACTGTTCTTCGAAGATGTCCGCGTGCCGATGACCAATTGCCTGGGCGAGGAAGGCAAGGGCTTCATCTATCTGATGAGCCAACTGCCGCAGGAGCGCTTGTCAATCGCGATCGGTGTGCAGGCATCCGCCCAGCGCGCGTTCGACGATACCGTCGCCTTTACCAAGGATCGCAAGGCCTTCATGGGCACGGTGTTCGATTTCCAGAACACCCGCTTCGTGCTGGCTGACCTGAAGGCCAAGCTGCAGGTCGGCTGGGCGCATCTCGACTGGGCGATCAAGCGCCACCTCGCCAAGGAACTGACACCGACCGAGGGCGCCGCCGCCAAGCTTTGGCACACCGACCTCCAGTGGGAAGTGATGGACAAGTGCCTGCAGCTCCATGGCGGTGCTGGCTATATGAACGAATATCCGATCGCGCGGATGTGGCGCGGTGCGCGCGTGAGCCGGATCTACGGCGGCACCAACGAGATCATGAAGGAACTGATCGGGCGATCACTTTAATCGCTTGATCAAAAGCGACTGCCCGTGATTGACACGGGCAGATATTGCCGGAATGTTGGCCCCGTAAGGCCTAAACAACAGGCCAAAAATGGGGTTAGCATGACGACTAGGATTACGAGCGGCCTCCTTGCGGCATTTGGGGCCACCGCCTTGCTTTCTGCCTGCGCGACAACGAGCGATGCCAAGCCCAAGAGCACGGCGAGCACACCGGCCAAGTCCGGCCCCGGGATGGGCAAGGGGTTCAACCATAACCCCTTTCCGTCGACTTACCGCGCCTATCCCGGCCAGCCGACGCTGATCACCAACGTCACCATTTTTGACGGCGAAGGCGGCAAGATCGAGCGCGGATCGGCGTTGTTCGCTGATGGCAAGATCGTCGAAGTTGGCCAGTCAGTTGCCGCCCCCGCGGGCGCGTTGGTGATCGACGGCACCGGCAAGACGCTGACCCCGGGTATCATCGATATCCACAGCCATCTTGGCAATTATCCGTCGCCCGGTGTGGAAGCGCATTCAGATGGCAATGAAGCGACCAGCCCCGTCACCCCCGATGTGTGGGCAGAGCATAGCGTCTGGCCACAGGACCCCGGCTTCAGCCGCGCGCTCGCCAATGGCGGCGTCACGACGCTGCAAATCCTGCCGGGCTCCGCCAATCTCTTCGGTGGACGCTCCGTCGTCCTCAAGAACGTTTATGCGCGCACTGCGCAGGGGATGAAGTTCCCCGGCGCGCCTTACGGCATGAAGATGGCTTGCGGCGAAAATCCCAAGCGCGTTTATGGCGGCAAGGGTCGACAGCCATCGACCCGGATGGGCAACATCGCCGTCGACCGCCAGACCTGGGCGCGCGCTGCCGAATATAAGCGCAAATGGGATAAATATGAGCGCGACGGCGGCGAAATGCCCGGCCGCGACATCGGTATGGATACGCTGCGCGGCGTGCTAGCCGGCGAAATTCTGGTCCAGAACCATTGCTACCGCGCCGATGAAATGGCGCTCGTCATGGATATGGCGAAGGAGTTCGGGTACAAGGTCACCGCATTCCACCACGCCGTTGAAGCCTATAAAATCGGCGATTTGCTCAAGAGCAATGACACTTGCGCTGCCGTGTGGGCGGACTGGTGGGGGTTCAAGATGGAATCCTACGACGCAATCAGCGAAAACCTGCCACTGCTGCACAAGGCCGGCGCGTGCGCGATGATCCATTCGGACGACGCGAACGGCATTCAGCGGCTCAATCAGGAAGTCGCCAAGGCGCTGTCCGCCGGGCGGCGCGCGGGGATCGACATTTCGGATGCGACCGCCTGGACCTGGCTGACGTACAACCCTGCCAAGGCACTTGGCATTGCTGACAAAACGGGCAGCCTGAAGCCCGGCAAGATGGCGGATGTCGTGTTGTGGAACGCCAACCCGTTCAGTGTCTATTCGCGGCCCGAAAAGGTCTGGATCGACGGCGCACTGCTGTACGACGCCAACGACCCCCAACGTCGCCCGGTATCCGATTTCGAACTTGGCCAGCCTGGCTCGGGAGATGTGAAGTGAAGCACCTGCTCCTGCTGACCGCGGCGTTTCTCGCCACCCCTGCCGCCGCGCAATCGGTCGCGATCACCAACGCAAAGCTCGTTATCGGCGACGGCTCTGCCCCGATCGAGGGTGGCACCGTTATCGTCCGCAACGGCAAGGTTGTCGCGGCGGGTGCCGGGGTATCCGTGCCTACTGGTGTCGAGGTGATCGATGCCGGGGGCAAATGGGTAACGCCCGGTATCGTCGCGGGATTCACCCGGATGGGCATTATCGAAGTCGACGGCGTTGCCCAGACCAATGACTCGGGCGCCGGTGGCACCCCGTTCAATGCCGCAATTGATATCGCGCCAGCGGTCAACCCAAAGACCAGCTCGATCGCCCTGAACCGCGCCGAAGGCGTTACCCGCGCTATCGTCGCCCCGGCGAGCCGCGGGTCGATTTTCGCCGGGATGGGCGCGATCATCGATCTGGGGAGTGATACGGCCCCGGTCAGCACGCCGCGCGCGTTCCAGTTCATGGAATATGGCGAGGGTGGTGCGCGCGCCGCAGGCGGCAGTCGTCCGGCGGCGCTGGCGATGTTCAAAAATGCGCTGTTCCAGGCGCGCAGCCTTGCGCGCAATCCCGGCAATTATGATGATCAGGGCAAGCAAGCGTTGTTGACGCGGGCTGATGCCGAGGCGCTCGAACCCGTCGTTTCGGGCAAGATGCCGCTGCTGATTCATGTCGAGCGGGCGTCGGACATGATGGCGTTGATCGACATCAAAAAGGCGATGCCGCAATTGCGGATGGTTTTTGTCGGTGCATCGGAAGGCTGGATGGTCGCGACGCAACTCGCCGCCGCAAAGGTGCCCGTCATCGCCTCCGCACTCAACGATCTGCCCGAATCGTTTGAGTCGCTCGCCGCGACACAATCGAATGTCGGACGCATGAAGGCGGCTGGCGTGCTGGTCGGGATTGGCACGATCAACGACAATGAAGCGCGCCAGGCGCGGCTCGAGAAGCAATATGCCGGGAACCTGGTCGCGCTGACCAAGGTGCCGGGCGCGACCGGGCTAGATTGGAATGCTGCCTTTGCCGCGATCAGCTCTGTCCCTGCAGAAGCTGTTGGACTGGGCGGCGATATCGGCTCGCTGCGTCCAGGTCGCGCGGGCGATGTCGTGATCTGGTCGGGCGATCCGCTCGAACTCGATTCCGCCGCGCTGTCAGTATGGATCGACGGGGTAAAGCAACCGCTGGCAACGCGGCAGGGCCAACTACTCAAACGCTACATAACGCCGGAGGAAGGTTCGTTGCCCAAGGCTTATCAACGTTAAAACGTCGAAAATACATACGCCGCTGCCAAAAACTATTCGAGAGCATCGTCTAACAAAGGTAAAGTTGGGAATGACGTCTCCATCTAGGTTTTTGTGCCTCGACCATTAACCGTACAAAAGGCGTATCACTACAAGCGGAAAACCCGTATTATCGTGATAGTTGCATGTGGTTTTTGTGTCACGGCAGCACCTGACAAGGTGGAGTTTTTTGGATGATGGGCGACCGACGTCGCGTTATTTCTGCGATATGCGCCCTGGCAGTGATGTCGGGATGCAGCGGGGGCGGCGGGTCTACGCCGTCAAGTGGCGGCGGCATCGCTATTGTGCCCCCAGCGCCGACCCCGTCCCCAACCCCGACCCCCGCGCAATCGGCTCAGTGCACATTGCGAGCACGGCAGGATTGGGCATTTGCGCAGCTGCGCGAGTGGTATCTCTTTCCCGAAACATTGCCTGCGAGCCTTGATCCGACACCCTTCACCACCGTCGATGCCTATGTCGATGCGCTTACGGCAACCGCGCGTGGCCAGAACCGTGATCGGTTCTTCACCTTCCTCACCACAATCACCGGCGAGAATGCGTTTCTCAACAGCGGATCGAGCGCCGGCTTTGGTGTGCGCCTGGCGTTTGATTCGTCGCAGCGCCTGATTGTCGCTGAGAGCTTTGAGGGTGCACCCGCCCTTGCCGCCGGGATCGATCGCGGTACGCAAATTGTGGCGATCGGCACCAATGAGGCCAATCTGCAAACCGTTTCGTCTTTGATCGCGAGCGGAGGCAGCGCGGCCGTTACGACGGCGCTTGGCCCCAACACGGCCGGCACTGTTCGCGTGCTCCAGATCAGCAGCGGCACCGGCACGCGCAATGTGTCCGTTACAAAGGCGGAGTTCAGCCTGACTCCGGTTTCGTCGCGTTACGGCGCGCAGATCATCAACGATGCCGGTCGACAGGTCGGCTACATCAACCTGCGCACCTTCATCTCGACGGCGAACCAGCCGCTGCGCGATGCCTTTGCGAGCTTTCGCGCCGCCGGGATCACCAATGTCATCCTCGATTTCCGGTATAATGGTGGCGGGCTCGTTTCGACCGCCGATCTGATAGGCGACCTCCTCGGCGGCAACCGCGCACCGTCAGAAGTATTCAATCGGACCACTTTTCGCCCTGAAAAAGCATCAAATGACTCGGTCCGCAACTTTGCACCGACGCCACAGTCGGTATCCCCAATGAAAATTGCGGTCATCGGTACGGGCTCGACAGGATCGGCAAGCGAACTCGTCGTGAACGCAATGATCCCTTATCTGCGCGCGAATATCGGGCTGATCGGGTCGAACACCTTCGGCAAACCGGTCGGCCAGATTGCGCTCGATCAAGCGGCTTGTGATGACCGGCTACGCGTAGTGGCGTTCACCGCGCAGAATGCCAACCGGCAGGGCAATTATTTCAACGGGCTCGCTGCAGCGGTCGAGGCAAGCTGCCAGGCCACCGACGATCTTACCCGCCCCCTCGGCGATCCGCAGGAAGGGTCGACACGCGCGGCGCTCAACTATCTTGCCGGCCAAAGCTGCACGCCGATCGCGCCGGTGCTGGCATCGGGCGTACAGCGGCAATCATCGGTCAGGGCGCCAGCACAGCAATTGTTGAGCCCCGAGCGGCCCGATCCGATGCAGCGGGACTTGCCCGGTTCGTTCTGAGGTCGTGGCAGGGATTGCGCAACACGATATCCCTCGCCGTTCGTTTCGAGCGAAGTCGAGAAACATGCCACAACCGCTGCAGAGAGTTTCTCGACTTCGCTCGAAACAAACGGGTTGGGCTCAGGGGGTAATGCCCCAGCACTTGACTTTTTGCACCGCAACATGCATTGGCGCCAAACAGCGAGGCATTATGCAGCGTGATCGGGCGTAACGCCCCGGCTCTGCCTCGGTTCTAACCCAAAGCTTCCCACATCACGCGGGGCGCGACATTATGTCCCCGCCCGCCTCCCCGTGCGCCCCGAAAAGGCCCGGGATGCTGGCACTTATCGAAAGAATACCATGTCATTCCAGAATCTCGGACTCAACGAGTCCCTGCAGCGCGCCCTTGCCGACAAAGGCTATACCGAATCCACCCCCATCCAGCGCCAGGCGATCCCGCCGCTGATCCAGGGCCGCGATCTGCTCGGCATCGCGCAGACCGGCACCGGCAAGACTGCCGCCTTTATGCTTCCGTCGATCCAGCGCCTCGTGGCAGCGAACGAGCGGGTGCGCCCGCGCGCCTGCCGCATGCTGGTGCTTGCGCCAACCCGCGAACTCGCCAGTCAGATCGCCCAGAGCGCACGCGATTATGGGCGCTTTTCCAAGCTGTCGATCGCGACCGTGTTCGGCGGCACCTCGGTCAGCAAGGATCGCACGACGCTGGCGAACGGCGTTGACATCCTCGTCGCCACGCCGGGCCGCTTGATCGACCTGATCGAACAGCGTTTCATCACGCTCGGTGATATCGAAATCCTGGTGCTCGATGAGGCCGATCAGATGCTTGATCTGGGCTTCATCCACGCGCTGAAACGCATCGTCCAGCTGCTGCCGAAGACGCGCCAGAGCCTGTTTTTCTCGGCGACCATGCCCAAGGCGATCCGCGATCTGGCCGACAAGTTCCTCGACGATCCGGTGACCGTCTCCGTGACACCCGTCTCGAGCACGGCCGAGCGCGTGGAGCAATATGTCACCTTCGTCCAACAGGCGGAAAAGCAGGCGCTGCTGACGATCATCATCAAGACGACCGAGATCGAGCGTGCGCTCGTCTTTACCCGCACCAAGCATGGCGCCGACCGGGTCGTGAAGCTGCTGGGCGCGAACGGGATCGCGGCGAACGCAATCCACGGCAACAAGAGCCAGCCGCAGCGCGAGCGGGCGCTGGCCGAGTTCAAGTCCGGCAAGGTGAAGATCATGGTCGCAACCGACATTGCCGCACGCGGCATTGATGTGTCGGGCGTCAGCCATGTCATCAACTTCGAGCTGCCCAACGTGGCCGAGCAATATGTCCACCGCATTGGGCGGACAGCGCGCGCGGGTGCATCGGGCATCGCCATCGCGTTCTGCGCCGATGACGAAAAGAGCTATCTGCGTGACATCGAAAAGCTGACCAAGCAGAAGATCGAGCATCGCCAGCTGCCCGCCGATTTCGTGGCCGAGGGCGCCCGCCTGAAGGCAGCACGCGCGGCGACCGGCGTGTCCGACACGCCCGAGCGGGTGCGTCGCGACATCGGCAACAACCGCCAGCCAGCGCATCCGCGCGCCACGCATCGTGCGCGGCCTGCGGGGGCAAGTGCTGATGCAGGCGCACCGCGCACCGTGGCCAACCCAGTAGCGGCTGCGGCGCGTCCGGCCGGTGGCCAGGGTCAGAGCCGTCCGGCTGGCAACAATCAGGGTCGCCCGGGCGGCGGCGGTCGTGGACGCGGTGGACGCGGTCGTGGCGGCGGTGGCGGGGGTGGCGGCGGGTCGCGCGCTTCGGCGTAGGCTAACCGCGTTCGACTGTACCCGAAAGCGTCACCCCGGGCTTGACCCGGGGTCCCGCTGCCTCCGCGCTCAGTTGGGCAATCCTTCCCCCGCCCCAAAAGAAGCGGGACCCCGGATCAAGTCCGGGGTGACGGGAATTCCTAGAGTCAGCGTTCCTTACCTCAGCACACGCAACCACTCCCCCTCCGGCGCGCGTTCGGTTTGGAGCGCGTTGGCAGGGGCTGCTGTGTCTTCATAGCCAATCGCCATCCCGCAAAAGACCATGCGTTCAGGCGGCGTTCCCAGAAACGCCCCGACCGTTTCTGGATAGATCGCCCAGCATTCCTGCGCGCAGGTCGCCAAGCCCGCCTCGACCGCGAGCAGCATGAAGCTTTGCAGATACATGCCGAGGTCGCTCCACTGCGGCGGCCCCATCCGACGATCGACGGTGCAGAACAAGGCAGCGGGTGCGCCGAAGAACTGGAAGTTGCGCCGAAACTCGCGGTTTCGAGCATCCGCGTCACTTCGCTCGATCCCCAGCGCCGCGTAAAGCGCCATCCCCACCTGAAACCGCCGATCCTTGTATGGCCCCACCAGCTCACGCGGGTAAATGTCGTACTGCGCGGCCTCCATCAGACCCGCCGCCTGCTTCTCCGCCATCAGCGCCTTCAGCGCCGCCATCGATTCTCCCGTCACGATATCGATGTGCCAGGGCTGCAAATTGCCGCCTGATGGCGCCCGCGCCGCTTTGTGGGCGAGTCGTTCGATCAAGTCAGGGTCGACCGGACGGTCCAGAAACCCGCGAACCGACCGCCGTGCCGCTACGGCATCCGTGACATTCATCGCTAACGCCCTGTTTCCGACATTCGAAGTGCCAACTACCCTTGCCGCTATCGCCGGATTGCGCAACAACGCGCCCAAAATCACGTCAGTTGATGGAGAGAATGGCAATGCCCGAAGCTTATATCGTCGACGCAATCCGCACCGCCGGGGGCCGCCGTGGCGGCAAACTGGCTGGGACTCACCCGGTCGACATGGCTGCTGCGGTGCTCGACGCGATCATCGAACGCACCGGGATTGACGGCGCAGCGGTGGACGATGTGATCATGGGCTGCGTGATGCAGGGCGGGCAGCAGGCCGGACAAATCGGCCGCAACGCGGTGCTCGCCGCGCGCAACCTGCCCGACAGCGTCCCCGCCGTATCGATCGATCGCCAGTGCGGGTCGTCGCAGCAATCGATGCAGTTCGCGGCCCAAGCCGTGATGTCCGGCACGCAGGATATCGTCATCGCTGCCGGTGTGGAGAGCATGACGCGGGTGCCGATGGGCTCGACAATGATGCTCCACATGAAAGAAGGCATGGGCAACTACAAGTCGCCGCGCCTGGAGGAGAAATATCCCGGCATCATGTTCTCCCAGTTCATGGGCGCGGAAATGATCGTCAAGAAGCACGGCTTCAACCGCGAGCAGCTCGATGCCTTCGCGCTTGAAAGCCACCAGCGCGCGATTGCCGCGACCCAATCTGGCGCGTTCGCTGCCGAGATCGTGCCGATGGAAGTCGAAGGGCCCGACGGCACCGAATGGCACAAGACCGATGAGGGCATCCGTTACGATGCGACGATGGAATCGATCGGCTCAGTGAAACTGCTGCAGGAGGGCGGCACGATCTCCGCCGCCAATGCCAGCCAGATCTGCGACGGTGCTTCGGCTGTAATGATCGTGAGCGAAGCGGCGCTGAAGGCGCATAACCTGACACCCCTCGCCCGCATCGTGAACCTGACGGTAACCGGCGGCGACCCGGTGATCATGCTCGAGGAACCACTGTTCGCCACCGACCGGGCGTTGCAGCGCGCGGGCATGAAGATCGAGGATATCGACCTGTACGAAGTCAACGAGGCGTTCGCGCCCGTGCCACTTGCGTGGATGAAGCATACCGGCGGCGATCACGCCAAGCTGAACGTCAATGGCGGCGCAATCGCGCTCGGCCATCCGCTCGGCGCATCGGGCACCAAGCTGATGGCGACGCTCGTCCACGCGCTCCACGCGCGCGGCGGGAGGTACGGGTTGCAGACGATGTGCGAAGGCGGCGGCATCGCCAACGTCACGATCATCGAGCGGCTTTAATCAACAACCTTGTGTCCTCGCGAAGGCGGGGACCCAGACTGGGCTCCCGCCTTCGCGGGAGCACAACGGAGAACCAACAATGAAACTCGATTCCACCGTCGCAGCCGTCGTCACGGGCGGCGCATCCGGCCTTGGTGAGGCCACCGCCCGCGCGCTTGCCGCCAAGGGCGTGAAGGTCGCCATTTTCGACATGCAGGCCGCCAAGGGCGAGGCCGTTGCGGCCGATATCGGCGGCATCTTCTGCGAAGTGAACGTGACATCCGAGGAGTCGGTCGATGCCGGTTTCGCCAAGGCGCGCGAAGCGCATGGGCAGGAGCGCGTGCTCGTCTGCTGCGCCGGCACCGGCAATGCGATGAAAACCGCGAGCCGATCCAAGGAAGACGGCAGCATCAAGCATTTCAGCCTCGAGGCATTCAACTGGCTGATCCAGATCAACCTGGTCGGCACCTTCCGCTGCGTCGCCAAGTCGGCGGCGGGCATGCTGACACTCGATCCCGGTGAAGACGGCGAGCGCGGCGCGATGGTGATGACCGCATCGGTCGCCGCCGAGGACGGCCAGATCGGCCAGGCGGCTTATTCCGCG
>CAZYOU010000063.1:0-16441 GCA_964649315.1 uncultured Stakelama sp.
TTGCGGGCCTGGTTGATCAGCATCTGCGCTTCGTTCTGGAGGCTCTGGATCTGGTTGTTGATCTGCTCGAGCGCCCGCGCGGCCGATAGGACATTCTGGACGTAGTTGGTCGGATCATAAACGACCCATTGCGCCGCTGCCGGGGTGACGAACACGGGCGAGAAGGCGACGGGCAGCGACAGGATGGTTGCGGCGAACAGCGCCGCGCGAGAGCGTCGGATCATCATGGCTTGGGCTCCAGGTTGGTGAGATCGGGGATGAGGTCGGCGGCCCATCCGACATCGCGGGCGCGAAGCCAGGCCGGCAGGAAGCCGTCGCGGCCATGCTCGGCGAGGATCGCCTCGATGGCAGCCTGATCAGCTTTCGAGGAGGCCGCACAAAGCGCGAGGGCGACTTCGGAGAGCCCCAACTCGAACAGCCGGTTGCCGCGCCGCGACTGGCAGTAATAGTCGCGCTTGGGTGTCGCCCGGCTGAGGATCTCGATCTGACGGTCGTTCAAGCCGAAGCGCCGGTAGATCGTGGTGATCTGGGGTTCGATCGCGCGTTCGTTCGGCAGCAAAAGGCGCGTCTGGCAGCTTTCGATGATGGCCGGAGCGATCGCGCTCCCATCGATGTCGGCCAGCGATTGCGTGGCGAAGACGACGGACGCGTTCTTCTTGCGCAGCGTCTTCAGCCATTCGCGCAGTTGCGCCGCGAAGCCGTCATCGTCCAGCGCGAGCCAGCCTTCGTCGACGATCAGGAGCGTTGGCCGTCCATCCAGACGGTCGCCGATCCGATGGAAGAGATAGGCGAGGACCGCCGGCGCCGCGCCGCCGCCGATCAGCCCCTCGGTTTCAAAGGCCTGGACCGCAGCATCCCCTAGCTGCTCGCCTTCGGCGTCCAGCAGCCGTCCGTAGGCACCGCCCACGCAAAAGGGGCGCAGCGCTTGCTTGAGATCGTTCGACTGGAGGAGGACGGCGAGGCCCGTCAGCGTGCGCTCAGTGATCGGCGCGGACGCCAGCGAGGTCAGCGCGGTCCAGAGATGTTCCTTCACCTCCGGCGTGATCGTGACGCCCTCGCGGGCAAGGATCGCCGCGACCCAGTCGGCTGCCCAGGCACGCTCATGGGTCTCGTGAACGCGTGCGAGTGGCTGGAGGGAGACCGACGACGCGGCGCCGTCCGTCAGGCTGCCACCGAGGTCGTGCCAATCACCTCCCATAGCGAGCGCGGCCGCGCGGATCGAGCCGCCAAAGTCGAAGGCGAAGACTTGGCTTCCCGGATAGCGCCGGAACTGAAGCGCGATAAGCGCGAGCAGGACGGACTTGCCCGCGCCGGTCGGTCCGACGACAAGAGTGTGGCCGACGTCGCCGACATGCAGCGAAAAGCGAAACGGCGTGCTGCCTTCGGTCTTGCCATAAAGCAGGGGCGGCGCTCCGAAATGCTCGTCCCGTTCCGGCCCGGCCCAGACCGCGGAGAGCGGAATCATGTGAGCGAGGTTCAGGGTGGAGATCGGTGGCTGCCGGACGTTGGCGTAGACATGGCCGGGCAGCGAACCGAGCCAGGCATCGACGGCATTGATGGTCTCGGACATCGCGGTGAAGTCGCGGCCCTGGATCACCTTTTCCACGAGGCGCAGCTTCTCGTCGGCGGTGCGCGGATCGGCATCCCAGACGGTGACGGTGGCGGTCACATAGGCCTGACCGGCATAGTCGGCGCCAAGCTCCTGCAAGGCCATGTCGGCATCGGCCGCCTTGTTCGCAGCGTCCGTATCGACGAGCGCGGAGGCCTCGTTGGTCATTACCTCCTTCAGGATTGCGGCGATCGACTTGCGCTTGGCGAACCACTGCCGTCGGATGCGCGTCAGCAGTTTCGTGGCGTCCGTCTTGTCGAGGAGGATCGCCCGCGTGGACCAGCGATAGGGAAAGGCGAGCCGGTTGAGATCGTCGAGAATCCCTGGCGTCGTCGCGGTCGGAAAGCCGTTGATCGTCAGTACGCGCAGATGGGCGGCGCCGAGCCGCGGCTCGAGGCCGCCGGTCAGCGGCTCATCGGCGAGAAGCGCATCGAGGTAGATCGGTGTTTCGGGCACGCGGACGCGGTGGCGCTTCGTTGAGACGGTCGAGTGCAGGTAGGTCAGGGTCTCGGCGTCATCGAGCCACCGGCATTCCGGCATGAAGCCATCAACAAGCTGGAGGACGCGGTTGGTGCGGTCAATGAAGGCGGCGAGGGCTTCATGGGGATCGACGCCGGACTGTTGGCGACCCTCGTAGAGCCAGGTCTCTGCCCGCGCGGCATCCTCGGCAGGCGGGAGATAGAGAAAGGTCAGGAAGTAGCTCGACTCGTAATGCGCGTCCGCTTCCTCGAAGTCGGCCTTGCGCTCCGCATCGACGAGGGCGGAGGCCGCGTCCGCGAAGCGGCTTGCCGGATAGGAGGCGGCTTCGTGACGCTGCGCTTCGACGAAGATCGCCCAGCCTGAGCCCAGACGCCGGAAGGCGTTGTTGAGGCGACTGGCGACGGCCACCAGTTCAGCGGCCACAGCTGAGTCGAGATCGGGACCACGAAAACGCGCGGTGCGCTGGAAGCTGCCATCCTTGTTGAGCACGACCCCTTCGCCGACCAGCGCCGCCCAGGGCAGGAAATCAGCGAGACGGGTCGCGGTACGGCGATATTCGGCGAGGTTCATCATGGCCACGCCTCACACCGAGAGATGGCCCGGAATGCGCAGATGCCGGCGGCCCACTTCGACAAAGAGCGGATCGCGCTTTGCTGCCCAAACGGCGGCGAAATGGCCGATCGCCCAGATGAGAAGACCAACCAGCCATAGCCGCAATCCGAGACCGACAGCGCCGGCGAGTGTGCCGTTCATGATGGCGATGCTGCGCGGTGCGCCGCCGAGCAGGATGTGCTCCGTCAGCGCGCGGTGGACCGGAACCGAGAAGCCCGCGACCTCATCGGGATGTTGCAGGAGGCCCGCCATCAGACGAGCGCCCCGCCGCCGAATGAGAAGAACGACAGGAAGAAGCTGGACGCCGCGAAGGCGATCGACAGGCCGAAGACGATCTGGATGAGACGCCGAAATCCTCCGCTCGTGTCGCCGAACGCCAGCGTCAAGCCTGTGACGATGATGATGATCACCGCGATAATCTTGGCGACCGGTCCCTCGATCGACTGGAGGATGGACTGCAGCGGCGCTTCCCAGGGCATTGAGGAGCCGGATGCGTGGGCGGCGGGCGCCAGAAGAAAGCTTAGGGTCAGCGCCGTGGCGGCAGTTGCGAGGCGCTGATGGCCGCGCGCGATATGTCGGATCATGCGGGTTCTCCTTTTGGGTCGGGAGGCTGGGTTGCGGGGGAAAGGCGGTAGTCGGTGTCCGTCCCGAGCCCTTCGACGCGGGCGAGTTCGGCGAGACGCCGCGCAGCGCCGCGGCCGGAGAGCACGGCCACCAGATCGATGGTCTCGGCGATCAGGGCCCGGGGGACGGTGACGACAGCTTCCTGGATGAGCTGCTCGAGGCGGCGCAGCGCGCCGAGCGCGGTGCCCGCGTGGATCGTCCCGATCCCGCCAGGATGGCCGGTGCCCCAAGCTTTCAGGAGATCGAGCGCCTCAGACCCACGCACCTCGCCGATCGGTATCCGATCCGGCCGTAGCCGCAGCGAGGAGCGCACGAGGTCGGACAGGGTCGCGACGCCGTCCTTGGTGCGCATGGCGATGATGTTCTGCGCCCGGCATTGCAGTTCGCGGGTGTCTTCGATGACGATGACGCGGTCGGTTGTCTTCGCGACCTCGGCCAGCAGGGCATTGGTCAGCGTGGTCTTGCCGGTGCTGGTTCCGCCGGCGACGAGGATGTTGGCGCGCGCTGCGACCGCCTGCCGGAGGATGACGGCCTGGTCGGCCGTCATGATGCTGGCGGCGACATAGTCGTCGAGCGTGAAGACGGCGACTGCAGGCTTGCGAATCGCGAAGACCGGAGCCGTTACGACCGGCGGCAGCAGGCCTTCGAAGCGCTCGCCGGTTTCGGGAAGCTCGGCCGAGACACGCGGCCGTCGGTCATGCACCTCGGCACCGACATGATGGGCGACGAGGCGGATGATGCGTTCGCCATCTGCGGCCGAAAGTCGTTCCCCCGTATCGGACAGGCCGTCAGAGAGCCGGTCGACCCAGAGCCGCCCATCGGGGTTGAGCATGACCTCGACGATCGCGGGGTCTTCCAGGAATCGGGCGACCGCAGGCCCCAGCGCGGTGCGCAGCATGCGTGCGCCGCGTGAGGCTGCTTCCGATTGCTGATGGTTGACCGCCACGTCGTCCCCGTTCGCTTGCGGGCCCGCGCGATGCGCGGCCCTGGATCGGGGATGAGTAAGAAAGGCAGGAATTGGAGCGTTGCAACAACGCTCAGGGGGTCATCGTACTGTGGCGAAGAAAGACAGGTGATCGGCGGACCGGCGTCGAGCCGCGGCAGCATCTGAGGCTCCCGACCGGGCGTTTTCCCGAGCGGGAATATTTCAGACCCAGGAGCTACCCCGAGGCGCAAGCTTTCCCGAGCGGGAAATTCTTATAGACATTCTTCCAAAATCCATGATACTTTCCCGTTCGGTAAATATCATGGCCAGACGCAACCTAACAACCGCCGAGATCGGCGACATTGTCCGGACAACCCGCAAGGCCGCTGGCCTGCGGCAGGACGAGCTTGCCGGTGCAGCTGGCGTCGGCCTGCGCTTCATCGTCGATCTAGAAGCGGGCAAGCCGACCGCGCAGATCGGCAAGACGCTTCAGGTCCTGGCAGCGCTGGGCTGCTCGCTCGATATCACACCGCCGCCCTACACCAAAGGAGCGCGGCCAAAAGATCCTCAGAAGCCATGACGCGCACCCTCGATATCTGGTGGGACGGGCGCCTGGTGGGTCAGCTGACGCAGGACAAGCACGGTGAACTCGGCTTCGCCTATGCGCGGGCTTGGCTCGACGACGAGGCGGCGCAGCCCTTGTCAGCCTCACTGCCAAAGCGGACGGAGCCGTTCAGTCGTCGCGAGTGCCGCCCGTTTTTCGGCGGTCTCTTGCCGGAGGAAAGCCAGCGCGACGCCGCGGCTCAGGCACTCGGCGTGTCGCGCGCCAATGATTTCGCCCTTCTTGATCGCCTCGGCGGCGATGTGGCGGGCGCTCTCCAGCTTCTGCCGCCCGGCGAAGGTCCGACCGCTCCTGCCCCCGATCAACGGCCAACCCCGCTCGACGATGCAGGCTTGATCCGGGTGCTGGACGCGCTGCCCGTCCGCCCATTGCTCGCGGGCGAGGAAGGCCTGCGGCTCTCTCTCGCTGGCGCGCAATCGAAGGTGCCGGTGGTTCTGGTGGAAGGCGCAGTGGCGTTGCCTGCGCCGGGCCAGCCGACGACGCATATTCTGAAGCCCCCGATATCGCGTTTCGCGGCGACGACCGAGAACGAGGCGTTCGTGATGCTCCTTGCTGCCGCAATCGGTCTCGATGTCGCGCCGGTAGAAGCCCGCATCGTTCAGGGTCGAACATTTCTGCTGGTCCAGCGCTATGATCGCGCCATTGGCGACGATGGCTTTGTGCGCCGGATCCATCAGGAGGATTTCTGCCAGGCGCTCGGCGTGCCACCGGAGACCAAATACGCGAGCGAAGGCGGCCCGACCTTCAAGGATTGCTTCGCGCTGCTCCGCCGCGTCGCCGCAAGGCCCGCGGTCGATGTGCTGAAGCTTCTCGATGCAGTGATTTTCAATGTGATCGCCGGGAACGCCGACGCACACGGCAAGAATTTTTCGATCCTCTACGGCGACGAAGGCCCACGCCTCGCCCCGCTGTATGATTTGCTTGCGACCGTTGCCTATCCCGATCTCTCGCCGAAGTTCGCCATGAAGATCGGGAAGCGGGCGACACTTGCCGAACTGGACGCGAAGGGGTGGGCAGCGTTCGCGGCGGACGTGGGTATCGGCCTGCCGCTGATGCGCAGGCGGGTCGCGGAGATCAGCAAAGGCGTCCTGGAGAAAGCAACCGCCGTCGCAGAGGAACTTGCGCGCCCTGAGTTGGACCGAACGGCTATCGAGCAGTTTGCCAACATGATCCGTGACCGCGCCGATCGCTGCGCTTTGACGATCGCGGGAGCCATGCGATGACGCGGTCGATAAAGAGCCGCCCATCGTCGGTTAAACCCGGGGAGTAATACGCGCTGCGGTACGGATATCGGCGATCTGGATGCCAAGAGCCTGCAGATTTTGACGCATATCGTTGAAAACCGGTTGCTCGGCGTCTGGATCACTGATGGTCACGATCACTGTGAAGGGCACGCCTTCTTCGGGCATGACCTCGCCCGCGCGCGTCAAGTATTCAACGAAGAGACGCCAGTTCGACGAGGGACCCACGCCCTGAGGGAAGGTTTTCGCCAAGACCTTTACCGGGCTCCATTTGAGGTCATGTTCGATGCGCTCCGCCTCAATCGGAGGAGCCTCCCGCCGTGACGGGAGATAAAGTGGTTCAAGCCGTCCTTTCCACCCGCCATTGGCTTGTTCCTGCTGGAGGACAGCGTTGATGTTGACCCGGACGAACTCCGATCCAAAACGGGCGTCGAGCGGGGGGGTGGAGACGAGCGTGATCTTTGCGCGACCACGGCACTTGCCTTCGGGGCCGACCAGTGACGCCGGCCATTGGAAACGGAAGTTGATCTGTTGGTCACGTTGGATGCGCGATGCGAAAACGAGAGTAATCGTGTGGTCGCCCGTTTCCAGGATGCGATCGGCAGAAGGCGGCATTCCGAATCCGACCATATGTTTGGCGATAGGCGCCAGCGCCTTATCCTGTAAAAGGGTCGGCATTTCGGCATGGTGAACAAGCAGACCGATCAGGGTTTCACGAGAGACCTCGCCCTCAATAGCGTGATCCAGGACAGCGGCGGTCTTCGCGGCAAGGGGCGCTGCATAGCTAGTTCCGCAGCCATCGACGATGGTGCCGTCGGGCAGGATCGAGAAGAGCCCGTGGCCAAGTTTAGGGTGCTGGGACCCTGCGCCTCCGATGTGAGCCAAGTCGGGCTTAACACCTGCGCGCAGTCCGGGGCCACGTCGGCTGTAGCGCGTCGGAGCGAACGGAAGGCATCCATCATGGCCTGGCGGGTTGAGAGCTCCCACAGCGACGTTGCGCGCGCTCTCGGCCGGCGTAAGAAGACCATCGTTGCGTGAGGTGGCAAGGTTGCCGAGCGCCGCCGTGGCGTCAGCAGGCCATTCAGGGCGCAGGTCTTGCGGTTGTATGTTGCCAGCTGAAATGAAAACGATGGCGTTGTTGCTCTCAGCGATCTGATCAAGCCGCGCTGCGTGGGGACTGTAACGATCTGGCGCCGCAGGCTGAAGGATGTTCAGGCTCATGTTGAACACGCGCACCCCATGTCGAGCGCGAGCGTCCGAAATGGCTGTCTCCATTTCGTCGAAGAATTGCGGCAAGCCATCGGGATAATAGGACGCAAAGGCTCCGGCTTTGCGTTCGTTCGGGAAGACTGCAACGTCGACCAACTCCGCGCCGTCGGGCTCGGGGCAAATCTCCGCGCCGTTAAGCGCGCCGCCCAGGGCGGCCAATCCGCCGATGAACGTCCCATGCGCAAGGTCGGTATCTTCCTCTGCGAGAACGTCCCACCGGTCGATGATCCAGTCTGACAGCGCTTCGCCGATTCCGCCGTCGATGATCCCAAGCCGGGGATGACTGCGGCGGCTGTCTCGGACGGGAATGGTGACATCGGTAGGCCGTGCGCGCGCGACTGCCGTGCTGGGTCTTGCGGCCCGCACGACGATGCCAGGAAGTTCGATCCGGCGCACAAGCGGATGGCTGTCAAGGAAGGCGAGCAGCCGGAGGTGTCGACCCACGTCGGGATTGAATGCGGCAAGCTCGCGCCGCCGTTCGCTGACCGGGGCATCATTCAGCCGCAGAACCGGCTGATCTCCGGACTGATCCAGTCGGACAGAGAGGATCGGCTGTTTGTGGCGACGGTTCGGCAAACGCTCGACGGCGAGGCCGCGATCTAGTGCGGCGAAGCCGGCAACGAAGCTCTCGACTAGGCGCCGATGGCTCGGGTCGAGGCGGTCCCACTCCGAGCGCGGCGGCGGGCTGTCAAACAGCTCGACTTGATAGCTGCTGCCCGTCATCGGATTGGAGAGCCACGCTACAGCCTCATCGACCGAGAAGCTGCGCCGATCACTTGGCCCATAGAGTTCGATCCGGTCGATGGCACCGACCTCGCTCTTTCGGGCAGACGGATAAGGTTCGTCCTTCTGCTTTTGCTCGTTGAAGCGCATTTCGGTGTGGGTTTCGGCCTTGGCAATCTCTGCTGCCACCTGGCGCAGCGTGCCAGGCCGGGCTTCGACGAGCATAACTCCGAGATCTCCGCCGCCAACTATAGGGGTACGATCGTGCCGAAACAGGCTGGCGATCGGGCGATGGCTTTTAGCCCAAGCCTCACGACGAAGAATAACCTTCACGAAGCCGATATCGCCCTGTGCTTGCGCGCTGAGAACGCCAGCAATAGTGTCGATTTGGTCCATCAGCGCGGTGCGATGGGCGGTGAATTCCGCATCGCGGTGGGCGAAGAAGTCCTTCCGACCGCCTCCACCACCAGCGTCACGCGCTTCCTCATAGTTTTCAGGATTGAGGACGATCTGGATGGGACTAGCCATTTAGCGTCTCCGCCTCGCCAGACTTGGCCGCGCGGCCGAGCTGACGACTGACCGTCGATTTGTCCTTGCCGGCAATCTCACCGATGTCGGCCATTGAGAAGCCGAGGATCGGATCATCCCGCATCGCCCGAAACAGATTGCTGGAGTCGTCGAATAGCAACGCGCGGCGTTCGCTTTGGACCCGAGCCGCGTTCAACGTGGCGAATTGGCGAAGCGTATCGAGTAGCCCGCGCTTGTCCTCCTCACGAACGGTGGTGGCCTTCTTATATGTGCGCACGAGAGACTCGATCTCAGCGCCAGTCGAACCTTCGGTAAACCATGCGATTAGGCGCAAGTGGATGTCCGGGGCCTTTACTGGTGGCATGAAATGCGCGGCGATTGCCTTTCGCATCTCGAAGTCCGGCTTGGGAATCTCAAGCTGAACCTCGAAACGCCGCCAGACGGCGGTGTCCAAGAGTTTCGGGTGATTGGTGATGCCAATCGTGAAGCCGACATCGCGGCGCGTATCGAGATTCTGCAGAAGTGCGTTTACGACGCGCTTGATCTCGCCAACCTCCTGGGGATCGTCACGAACTTTCGCGATCGCGTCGAATTCGTCGAGTAGAAGGATGCAGCGGTGACGGTTCGCGAATGCGAACAAGTTTCCGATATTGCGCGCGGTCGTGCCGAGGAACGACGAAACGAGCCCGTCCAGCTTCACCAGCACGACGGGGAGATCGAGCTGTTGCGCGATCCAAAGCGCCAGCCTTGTCTTTCCAGTCCCTGGAGCTCCGTAAACAAGGCAGGTTTTGGACGGCCGAATGTCGATCTCTGATAGTGCGTCGAAGTTGGCCCATTCTTCGATAACTGTCTCGATGGCACGACTGACGGTCGAGTTGAAGAGCGGCGCGGTCGGTTGAATGTCCGCCGGGAAGATAATCTCCGCCAACGGTGCGGCTGTTTCACGGTCGACCGGAACAGGCGTGTTCCGCGTCAGCGGCTCACCCGAGATCTGTGCCTTGGAGCGCTCGATCCGGCTTGGCGAAAGCTCCTTCGTCCGATCAGCGGTCGTGAGGATGCTGGTCAGAGCAGCGGACTGCTTCGCCTCCCCATCCTTAGCCAAAGCGTCGCGAAGTCGCTCGATCTGCTTACGTAGGGCGGGTGAAGCGTCGGCCATTGCCGCGCGACATAGGGCCTGAATGATCGAGAAGTGGTCCATTGGTGATTCCTGGCGGCGCGATGCGCTGTCTCATTAAGATGATGCGTGTAGGCCCTTTTCTGGTGCGCGTCAAGCGCGTTTGATGCATCCAGCGCGCTATTTGTTGCATTGAAAGGCCGCGACGTTGCGTCTATGTCGGCCTCTCGCGGCGGCTGAGTGTGGAATTTCCTCTTCAATGATCGGGATCATTTGCACCGGCCACGTCTTGTGGGATCTCCCGAAGGAAACTCTGCCCCTTCTGCAGGCGCCGCCCTAGCGTCTCGATGAATCCCTCGTAGCGTTCCCGCCCTTTGGCCTGTGCTGATGCTTGAGCATCGTTCGGCAAGGGAGGCGTGATCGTCAGCCAGAACCGGACGAAGAGGGCCAGTGTCTCTGCGGTGACGCCGAGGTCGCGCTCCAAGCGCTGGACCTGGCGCGACAGGCGATCGAGGCGGCGCGCGAACGCGGCCTCGCGCTTGTCCGCGCCATCAGGTGACAGGAATGACGCAACCGCCGCTTCGACGATCGCGGAGCGGGAGAGCTTCTTGCGGTCGGCGAGATCGGCGATCTGGCGGAGCATCTCGGGCGGGAAATAAACGTTCATCCGGTCGCGCATGGTTGCCTCACAGATCAATGCCGTCATTGGGATCGAGCGCGACCTGTCTCGCCACGCCGCGCATCTGCTGGCGCAGCGCCTGACGCTGCCGCGCCGCGTCTTCCGGCTCATCGTCCAGCATGATGGAAAACTCGTCGGCCGCGGCAGGTCCGGTCGTCTCCTTGGCGATCGCGACATGGTCGGGCAGTTCGGGCTCGCGCCGCAGCCCGCCATTGGCAGCGTCCTCCGCCTTGTCGAGCTCAGCCGCGAGCACTGCGTCGGGCCGCTGCGGCTTCAACTCGGACCATGCGTCCTTTCGGGCCGAACGCCCGCATTTCGCCGGGTCGGGCGATGGCAGGATGCGCTCCTTGAAGCGGCGATCCTCGAAGTAACGGGCCTTCTTGGCTCGGATGGGATGGACACCGGCGGCCATGACGATCTCGTCTGTGGCCGGCAGCTGCATCACCTCGCCGGGTGTGAGGAGCGGCCGCGCCGTCTCTGAGCGCGAGACCATCAGATGACCGAGCCACGGGCTGAGCCGATGCCCGGCATAGTTCCGCATCGCCTTCATCTCGGTCGCCGTACCGAGGGCGTCGCTCACGCGCTTGGCGGTGCGTTCGTCATTGGTGGCGAAGCTCACGCGCACATGGCAGTTGTCGAGGATCGCGTTGTTCGGGCCATAGGCCTTTTCGATCTGGTTCAATGACTGGGCGATGAGGAATGACTTCAGGCCGTAACCCGCCATGAAGGCGAGCGCGGACTCGAAGAAGTCGAGGCGGCCGAGCGCCGGGAACTCGTCGAGCATCATCAGCACGCGATGCCGCCGGTCTCGCGCATGCAGATCCTCGGTCAGGCGTCGGCCGATCTGGTTGAGCACGAGCCGGATCAACGGCTTCGTCCGGGAGATGTCGGATGGCGGAACCACGAGGTAGAGCGTTGCTGGCTTCTCATCGGCGATGAGGTCGGCGATCCGCCAGTCGCAGCGGCGCGTCACTTCCGCCACCACCGGGTCGCGATAGAGGCCCAAAAAGGACATGGCGGTGGACAGGACGCCTGAGCGCTCGTTGTCGCTCTTGTTGAGGAGTTCGCGCGCCGTCGACGCCACCACGGGATGAGGGCCGCCAGGGCCGAGATGCGGCGTCGTCATCATGGCCTTCAGCGTCGCCTCGATCGGACGGCGCGGATCCGACAGGAAGGCGGCGACACCGGCGAGCGTCTTCTCCTCTTCCGCGTACAGCACATGCAGGATGGCGCCGACGAGCAAAGAATGGCTCGTCTTCTCCCAGTGATTGCGCTTGTCGAACGAGCCCTCGGGGTCGACGAGAACGTCGGCGACATTCTGCACGTCGCGGACTTCCCACTCGCCGCGCCGCACTTCCAGGAGCGGGTTGTAGGCGGCCGACTTGGCGTTGGTGGGATCGAACAGCAGGACGCGGCCGTGCCTCGCGCGGAAGCCGGCGGTCAGCTGCCAGTTCTCGCCCTTGATGTCGTGGACGATGGCGGAGCCCGGCCAGGTGAGGAGCGTGGGAACGACGAGGCCGACACCCTTACCCGATCGGGTCGGTGCGAAGCACAAGACATGCTCCGGTCCATCGTGCCGGAGATAGTCGTCGCCGAGCTTTCCCAGGACGACGCCATCGGGTCCGAGCAGGCCCGCTGCCTTCACCTCCCGGAGTTCAGCCCAGCGGGCCGAGCCATAGGTCTCCACATTCTTCGCCTCACGGGCACGCCATACCGACATCGCTATGGCGACGGCGATGGAGATGAAGCCGCCTGAGGCGGCGATGATGGCGCCTTCAACAAAGATCGGCGGGGCATAAGCGTCGTAGAAGTACCACCACCAGAAGAAGGCGGGTGGATAGTAGACCGGCCAACCCGCCAGCTCGAACCACGGCGTGCCGAGCTGCGCCTGAAAGCCGAGCCGCCAGGCGGTCCATTGGGTCGCGCCCCAGGTCGTGAGCAGCACGATGAGGAACACTGTGGTGATTTGGCCCCAGAGGATTTTCGTCGCGGACATCGGTGGCGGTGCTTTCTTCCTTGCTGGCTAGAGGGCGAGCCCGCGCTTGCGGCCGAGGCCCCATTCGATGCCGCCGCCATCCTTCACGGCGCCAGCGACATGCTGGCCGAGCTTGCGTTCGATCTCGCGGGACCAGGGTACAAGCTGGAAGCCGAGGCCGTTGTCGATCATCGCGAACCGGCCGGAGGAGAGGTCGAGACGCTGGCGATAGATGCCCGCGACCTGATCACCGGCGGTCGGCTTCATGTGCGCCAGACCGGTCTCGGCGGAGAGGCGCGCCCCAACCGCATCCAGTTCGCGCCGCCGCAGCGTGGCGAGGAGGTCGCGTTGCAGGATGATCCGCTGGCCTTGGCGTCGACCGAGGCCTTGGTCGGCGAGATGCTCGGCCCGTGCCTGCAGGGCTTCGCGCACCTCTCGCCCAAAGCCTCCCATCGACAGCGGCATGGGGTCCGCCTCCACAAGCCGATGGTCCAGCCAGGTGGCCCCCGGCGCCTTGATCTGCTGGCCAAGTTCGAGGTCTGACCGGCTCGCGAGAACAAGCGTCGGGCGCGGCTCATCGGCTCGGCCAAAGCGCCGAACCTCCACGATGCCGCCGATCGCAGGCGCATGCTCGAAGGCCTCGACACCGCGGAACCGGATATGGTGGGCCCGGCCATCGGTGCCATCGATCACCGCATAGGCTTCGCCCGTCAACTCGTCGTGCAGGCCGCGATCGACCAGCCGCCCGATGATCGGTGCCTGTCCGCTGCCGCCTTCGATGACATAGTCGGCGACAGCGCGATCTTCACCGCGCTCGGCGAAGGCCAGGTGCATGGTCTTGATGATGTCCCCGCGAAGCCCAAGGTCGCGCAAGTGGCGTTCGGCGTCGAGGCCGACCATCCACTCGCCGGGCCTGGCGGATGACGCGAGGCCCATCTTCTCCAGGTGCTGGAGCCGGCCGATCATGAGCCGGCGGGTCTGGGGATCACCGGCACCGCATTGCTCGGGACGAAGATCGATGAAGCCGGTCTCGTCGGCGGCTATGCGAATCTCGACATCGAGGCGAGTCCAGCGCTCGGCGGTCATTTCGCGCTCGAGCGCCGTCTTGATCTCGTGCTCCGGCTTCGGGCCGAGTTCGATCGACACGAGATCCTCGGCCCGGGATCGCAAGCCGCGGCTGATGTAGTCGCGTGAGATGACGAGGTCGGTGCCCTGGGCGTCAACGCCTCGCACCAGCAGGTGGACGTGGGGATTGTCGGTGTTCCAGTGATCGGCCGCAACCCAATCGAGCCGGGTCCCGAGGTCGGCTTCCATTTGGCGCGCGAGGTCGCGCGTGAAGGCGCGCAGGTCCGTCAACTCGGCGGCGTCCTCGGGCGAGATGATGAAGCGGAAATGGTGCCGGTCGTCCTTCGAGCGCGCGGCGAAACCAGCGTCATCGGCGCGGTCGCTGTCGGCATCGAACATCACGGCCTTTTCACCGTCGCGCGTGACGCCGTCGCGCTTGAGATAAGAGAGGTGAGCATTGAGCGGCGCAGACCGAAAGGCCCGGCCCTGGTGGCGGGCGATCCGCGCCTTGACGACGACGCGGCGCGACGAGCTGAAAAGCCGCGCGCGGCTGAAGGCGATCCGTCCGCGCCCGAAGCTCGAACGGCCATAGCCGGACGCCTTGCGGCCCGGACCGCCGCCGGTGCCGACATGCCCCGAGCGCTTGGCGGCGCGCAGGACTTGGTTGATGAAGCTCTTGGGTTTCGGCACCCGCGTCGAACCGATGCGGCCTGGCCGGACCCGGAAGTCGCTGTCGCCGTCGCTCATCGCCGGCCTCCGGCGGGCCGAACGCGGGACAGTGCCGTCAATGTCCTTGAAATATCGTGGAAAATAGCCGGAACCGGCACTGCCCCCGACCAACCGGCACGTGAAAAGCCATGCGAAAGCAATGGCTTGTGCGCGAGTGGCGAGCCGCTTTTATCTCGCCGTCTATTGGTCGTGTCTGTTTCGCCCCAACCACCCCCTGCCGCCTCTTTCCGGGAACTCGCTACACCGCGCCGGAGTGCGTTTCTTGTCATGGGCGCCCCCTATCATCGGCGCGGGTCACGAAGATGCCTGCCGTCTGCGTCGAAGCGGCGATTGGGGGTTGCTGCGGATCTGCGGTTCGGCTGCCGTTCCTTTGACGATCGGGCTGCGATCGTTCTGCTGCAACGTTGCCGTTGGAGCGCGCGACGAACAACGGAGACCGAGTCCACGCGAGCGGGTCGGCGGTCTCGACAGCGACGCCGGCAGCGAGCGGCTCACTGCCGACCAACGGCGCGATCGCGGCCACGTAGGCGATGGTCTCGGCGGGCAGCGCGCGGCCAGCCGAGAGATAGTCATAGTAGCGCCCGGGGCCGGCATTGTAGGCCGCGAGGAAGCCCGGCGCGCCGTAGCGGTCGTGCATTTCGCGCAGATAGGCTGAACCAGCGAGGATGTTGTCGCGCGGGTCAAAGGGATCGGCCCCCAGACCGTGGCGCGCCCGCAGGTCCGCCCAGGTCGCGGGCATGATCTGCATGAGTCCCATCGCGCCCTTGGGCGAAACCGCTCGGACACGACCGCCGCTCTCGACGCGCATGACTGCCCAGATCCAGCGCTCGGGAATGCCGAACCGCTGCGCTGCCTCGGCGACCGCTTGTGTGTGTGGCGAGCCTGCCGCGGGTCGCTCGATGACCGAGGTCTGCGCCAGAGACGGCGCGGGCATCGCGCCGGCAAAGGCCAGGCCGGAAAGGAGAAGGAAGGGCAGTCGGCGGGCGGCCCCCTTCGGTCCGGCAGCGGGCTGGCGACGGGAGACGCGCATCGATCAGTCCCGCTCGCTGCGCTTGGTCGGCCTGTTCCAGTAGAGACCCCATGCTGATTTGTTGTCGGCCGACTGGAACAGGTTGGCTCGGATTGGCTGCGCGAAGGTCGGATCGTCGAACTGCAACGACACATACTCGCCGGCCTTCTCGCCGGTGCGCTTCCATCCCGCGCCCACTTCCGGCCCATCGGCGTCGTCGCCGAGGTGAACGCGATAGTCGGGCGCGTTCTCGGCGTCGGAGTGCTCCGCCGGCACGAGCACCAGAGTGGCGTCGAGGGCGAGCGTGCGAATGCGGCCGCCATAGCCGTTCTTGGTGCGGGTGAATTCTCCGATCAGACTCATGGCAACCTCCTTGGCGATGCGGTGGAACGGGCCATGGCTGCGCCGTCACCGCGTCGGCGCGCGCCAGACGAAGCGACCGTCGCCGTCTTCGTCGGTGTAGAGAGGCGTGGCCCGGCCGATCACGGTGGTGACGGCGAGAGGCCCGAAGTAGCGGCCGTCCAGGCTGTCCCGGACGCCGATGTTCATGAGGAAGAGTTCGCTCGCGCCGATCCGGTGGCAGCCGCTCCAGATAGGCAGCGTGCGTCCAAGACGGTCGCGGTCGAGCGCATTGCCGACGGTGATTCCGTCGACGGTAATGTCGCCACCCGAACGGCAGACCGTCTGCCCGGGAACTGCGGCAACGCGCTTCAAGAGCGGCACGCCGCGCGGGAGATAACCCCGGTCCGCGAGGAAGGCGGCAAGCGGCTCTGGCGCATTGACCGCGACAAGGTCGGTGACCTCGAGCGGTGTCGCCGGGCCGATCTCGTAGAGACCGACCGGGACGCTGGCCGATGCGTTCCAGACGAGCCGCGGTGCAACGTGCACCATCGCCAGCGTGATCAGCAGGAGCGCGGCGCCCGTGGCCGTCAGCAGGTAGCCGGCGCGCGTCATGGCTCGGCCCTCTGTCGCAAGCGCCAGGCGCGGTGCTGCTGTCGGGAGTAGGATCGCGGGGCGTCCCCGGCGGCGAGCCGGTTATGGACATGGCGCCAATAGTCAGGCGCAGCTTCGGCGGGATCGATGTCGAGCGCTTCGATCCCGTCGATCAGAAGCAGCACCTGCTCGACGCTCGGCCAGCCGCTCGTTTGCAGCAGGATTTCACCACCGGGCCGCACCGAGGGTAGCGTCTGATAGCCTTCGCTCGCGCTGACGGCGCGCAGGATGTCGATGCGCGAGA
>CAZYOU010000064.1:0-16048 GCA_964649315.1 uncultured Stakelama sp.
GTGTTCAGCTGGGCGCAGGCGCGGGTGATGCTGCCCGGCTGGTACGGCGTCGGCACCGCGATCGCCGCGTTCGAAGAAAAGGCATTGCTGCGCGACATGGCGCAGGGCTGGCCGTTCTTTGGCGCGATGCTCGCCAATATGGAGCAGGTGATCGCCAAATCCGATATGGGCATCGCCGCGCGCTATGCGACGTTGGTTGAGGATCGCACGATGGCGGATAGGCTGTTCGGGCGGATCAGCGATGGCTGGCACCGCAGCCGGGATGGCTTGTTGCTCGCCACCGGCCAGCCGCATCTGCTGGCGAACAACCCCGCGCTCGATGCGTCGATCCGGCTGCGCTTGCCCTATATCGAGCCGCTCAACCTGCTGCAGATCGAGTTGATCAAGCGCCGCCGCGCGGGCGAAAAGGATGCGCGGGTGGGCGAAGGCATATTGCTGTCGATCAACGCAATCGCGACCGCGCTGCGCAATAGCGGGTAGCTGTAATTGGACGATCAGGCCCCGAGAAAAGGCGCCGCGATCTCATCCCGCACCCGCGCCAGCCGACCGCTAGCGCGGTCGATTAACGCCCAGGTGGTTATCGCCTGCACCTTCACTTTGCCATCCGCACCCGTGAAGCGAACATGGCGGTTGAATCGCGCACCGACCGGCTTGTCCGGCACCCAAGTCTCCCCGATTACGCTCTCCCCGGCGGCCACATTCCCGCGATAATCGATCTCATGCCGGGTCACGACCCAGATATAGGCTGCGATATGCTCGGCAGGCGCGACCGCCTGCCAGTGCGCGGTCGCCATGTCCTGAATCCAGCGCACCCACACCGCATTGTTGACATGGCCAAGCTCGTCAATGTCAGCCGGCGTCGCAGTGATGGTGCGGGTGAACGCCAAGCCTAGCCCTCCACCCCCAATTGCCACAGCACGAACGCATGCTCTTCCGCCGACTCGCGCAGGCTTTCGAACCGGCCGGATTTGCCGCCATGCCCCGCGCCCATATTGGTCTTGAGCAGCAGGACGTTATCGTCGGTTTTCTCGTGCCGCAGCTTGGCGGCCCATTTGGCGGGCTCCCAATAGGTGACGCGCGGATCGTTCAGCCCGCCGCTAATGAACATCGGCGGATAGGCCTGCGCCTTCACCTGATCATAGGGCGAATAGCTTCGGATCAGCTCGAACGCCGCCTTGTCTTCGATCGGGTTGCCCCATTCGGGCCATTCGCCCGGCGTGAGCGGCAGGGAGGCGTCCATCATTGTGCTCAGCACATCGACGAACGGCACATCGGCGATCACCGCGCCCCATAGATCGGGGTCCGAATTGACCACCGCACCCATCAGCTCGCCGCCTGCCGATCGGCCCGCAATCGCGATCTTGCCCGCACTGGTCCAGCCGTCCGCGATCAGCCCTTTCGCCACATCGACGAAATCGTTGAACGTGTTGGTGCGCTTGTCGAGCTTGCCGTCGAGATACCATTGCTGGCCCAGATCATCGCCGCCGCGGATATGCGCGATGGCATAGGCGAAACCGCGATCGAGCAAGCTCAGCCGTCCGGTCGAAAAGCCCGGCGGGATCGCATAGCCATAAGCGCCGTAAGCATAGAGAAAGAGCGGGCGGCTGCCGTCCTTCGGAAAATCCGCGGGGTAAACGATCGACACCGGCACCTGCGTGCCATCGCGCGCGGTGATGTGGAGCCGGTCGGTGGCGTATTTCGCTGCGTCATAGCCCGATGGGATTTCCTGCACCTTCAGCACGGTCTTCTCGCCGGTGGCGACATCGTAATCATAGACAGTGCCGGGCGTGACCATCGATTCATAGCCGAGCCGAAGCACGCTCATGTCATATTCCGGATTGTCGCCCAGCCCCGCGTCATAGCTCGCTTCGGGGAACTCGATCCGGCGTGGGATGCCGCCGTCGTAGCTATGGATTTCGATCTGATCGAGCCCGGCCTCTCGCCCGTCGACGATGAAGAACTTCGCGAAACAGCTGACCCCGGTCATGTAGAAATCGGGCGATGCAGCGATCAGCTCGGTCCAATTGCCGGGATCGCTGATGGGGGCGGTGCAGAGCCGGAAATTGGGGTGGGTGTCATTGGTGTGGATGAACAACGTGTCGCCGTGTGCATCGACATCATATTCGCGGCCGACCTTGCGCGGCGACACGCAGACCGGCGCGGCGAGCGGATCGCTTGCCGGAACCAGCCAGACTTCGCTGGTAACATGATCGCCGGTAGCGATGACGATCCAAAGCCGGTCGCTCGTTTCCGACACGCCGACGCGAAATCCTTCATCTGCCTCCTTGAATAGCTCGACATCCTCGCTGACCGGGGTGCCAAGCCGGTGAAAGCGGGCATTATCCGTCCGCCACTGGTCATTGGCGAGACCGTACAGGAACCCGCTGTCATCCGCCGCCCAGACGATTTCGGAAAGCATGCCGGGGATCACCTCGGGCAGATGCTCGCCGGTCGCGATCACCTTGACGCGCACCTCGAACCGTTCGGACCCATTATCGTCGATCGCATAGGCCATTAGCCGCCCGTCATTGCTGACCGACAGCGCGCCGAGCCGGAAATATTCCTTGCCCTCTGCCAGCGCCGGCTCATCGAGCAGCAGCTCGTCCGGCCCACCCGCGACCGGCTTGCGCCACCATTTGCGATACTCGCCGCCGGTTTCGAACGCCGTCCAGTAGAGCCAATCGCCATCCTTTTGCGGGACGGAGCTATCGTCTTCCTTGATGCGACCCTTCATTTCTTCATACAGCCGGTCGGTCAGCGGCTTCAGCGGGGCCATCACGCCTTCGAAATAGGCGTTTTCTGCCTCCAGATAGGCGAGCACATCCTTGTCAGTGACGTCGGGATAACCGGGATCGCGCAGCCATGCATAGGGATCGTCGATCGTCTGGCCATGGGCGGTGAAGCTGAACTGGCGGCGATCGGCGCGCGGTGGCATGGTGCTGGTTTTCATCCCACTTTCCTAGAGTCGTTTTCGCGCAAATTGAAACCAATTCCCGTTTGGGCTGAGCTTGTCGAAGCCCTGCTTTCCTTTGCGACCGTCGACAAGAAAGACATCCCCCTTCGACTGCCTGCTAAGGCAGGCGCTCAGGACAGGCTTCGACAAGCTCAGGGCAAACGGATTTGGGATGCTCGATTTACCGATTGCGACCGCGTAGGATGCTCGCGTCAACGCAATTCAGGATTGCCTATGTCCAGCTATGCCGACCGTCTCCGCGCGCTGCGCGACCAATTGAAGCGCGATCGCCTCGACGGGTTTGTCGTGCCGCTCACCGATGAGCATATGTCCGAATATGTCGGCGGCTATGCGCAGCGCCTCGCCTGGCTGACCGGGTTTCAGGGATCGGCCGGGGCCGCCGCGGTGCTGCCGGAAGCGGCGGCGATCTTTACCGATGGGCGCTACACGCTGCAGGTGCGCCAGCAGGTCGATGGCGATCACTGGGCCTATGTCGGCGTGCCGCAAACGAGCATCGCCGCCTGGCTGGCCGAGAATGCATCGCAGGGCGCGCGGATCGGCTATGATCCGTGGCTCCACACCCGCGCCTGGGTGAACGAGGCGAGCCGCGCGCTTGCCGAGCGCGGGGCGGTGCTGGTGCCCGTCGATACCAACCCGGTCGATGCCGTCTGGCCCGATCGCCCGGCACCGTCCAATGCCACGCTGTCGGTCCATGCCGATGATCAGGCCGGGCAATCCTCGGCCGAAAAACGCGCCGGAATTGCTGAGTGGCTTGCCGCGCGCAAGGCCGATGCAGTGGTGCTGACCGCACTCGATTCGATCGCCTGGGCGTTCAACATTCGCGGTAACGACGTCGATCACACCCCCGTCGCACTCGCCTATACGATCGCGCAGGCAGACGGCACCGCCGATCTTTTCATCGCGCCTGAAAAGCTGACCGATGCGGTGCGTCAGCATCTGGGCAACGCGATCCGCGTGCATGATCGCAGCGAATTCGCCGCCGCGCTCTCGCTGTATGCCGGCAAGCGGGTGGCCGCCGACCCCGAACGCGCGGTCGCCGCGATCTTCGACGCGCTCGATGCGGGCGGCGCGACCGTGCTGGCGCAGCGCGATCCGGTGGTGCTCGCCAAGGCGCTGAAAAACCCGGTCGAGATTGCCGGGCACCGCGCGGCATCGGCGCGTGACGGCGCGGCGCTCGCGCGCTTCCTGCGCTGGGTCGAGGCCGAAGCCCCCAAGAGCGGGCAGACGGAGCTGAGTTGTGCTGCCAAGCTCCTTGAGTTCCGCCGCGCATCCGGCGTGCTGCTCGACACCTCATTCGACACGATCTCCGCCACCGGCGCGCACGGCGCGAGCCCGCATTACCGGGTGGATGAGGCTTCGAATGCACCGCTCGAGCTAGGTCAGCTCTATCTGGTCGATTCCGGAGGTCAATATGCCGATGGGACGACGGACGTTACCCGTGTGCTGCCGATCGGTACGCCGACCGAGGAAATGCGCGACCGGTTCACCCGCGTGCTGAAGGGGCATATCGCGCTGGCGACGGCTGTGTTTCCGCACGGCACGAATGGCGGCCAGCTCGATGCGTTTGCGCGGCGACCCTTATGGGAAGCGGGGCTCGATTATGCGCATGGCACCGGCCACGGCGTCGGCGCGTATCTGTCGGTGCATGAGGGGCCACAGCGGATCGCCCAACCCAATTATCCTGGCGGCGGCCCGTCGGAGCCGCTGCGCGCGGGGATGATCATCTCCAACGAGCCCGGTTATTACAAGGCTGGCGAATACGGCATCCGCATCGAAAACCTGATCCTGGTCGAGGATCGCGCGATCGACGGAGCAGAGGCGCCGATGCTCGGCTTCGAAACGCTCACCTTCTGCCCGATCGAGCGCAGCCTGATCGTGGCCGAAATGCTGACTGAGGCGGAACGCGCCTGGCTCAACGCCTATCATGCCCGCGTGCTCGAGGTGCTGGGGCCGCAGCTGCACGGCGACGATCTCGCTTGGCTGAAGGGCAAATGCGCGCCGATCTGAACAGGAGACCGTGACGATGCCATCGCTGTTGACCACCCCGATCCATCTCGGTCCCGGCGCCAGGGCGATCGTGCAGCCCGATTTGACGGGCATGGAGTGGTATGAAGGTTATGGCGATCGCCACAACGCCGACGGAATCGAGGGGCGGCTGGTGATGATGTACCGCTTCACCGAAAGCTGGGAGTCGTGGGAAATGCACCCGCTGGGCGATGAAGTCGTTATCTGCGTCAGTGGCGCAATGACGCTCCACCAGGAAATGGCCGATGGCAGCACCGCCACAGTGACGATCGGCGCAGGCGATTACGCGATCAACCCGCCCGGCTGCTGGCATACCGCCGATGTAACGGGGGAGGCGACCGCCTTATTCATCACCGCTGGTCTGGGCACGACGCATCGTCCGCGCTGACCGGCGCATCGGCCACCACCCCCCGCGCACGCGCTTTTCGTTTCTTCAGGTTCTCGCGCAGTTGCGCGGCGAGCCGCTCGGCCCGCTCGTCCTTTTCGCTCATGCCGCCCCTATCCCGCGCCAACCCCGCCTTGACAAGCACGCGCACGTCGGACCATAGCCGCGCTTCCGCCCGAAACGCCGGAAAAATGCTGCCGTAGCTCAGTGGTAGAGCGCATCCTTGGTAAGGCTGAGGTCGTGAGTTCAATCCTCACCGGCAGCACCATTTTTCCTGGCCAATCAGGCCTTTGGGCGGTTCAGGCGGCCTACGCCTTACGATCGCCTTTATCAGCCATGCGGGCGTGATCGATGATCAGCCCGGTTACCTCGCCCACTTTCGACGGTGGCAGATCATGCGCCATGCCGGAGATGATGACGAGTCGGGCGTCCGGAATCCGCCGGGCAATATCTTCGCTGCACGCCATCGGCACCAATCGATCCTCTGCACCATGGATGACCAAGGTTGGCGCAGTGATTCGCGGTAGCGCGACCGCGCGGGTGCGATCGGCGATGATCGCCAGCATCTGCCGCCGCATCCCCATGGGGTTATAGCCCCGATCATAAGCGGCAGCGGCCTGTTGTTGATATGCATCGGACGCACGGGTGGGATCCGGGTGTCCAATCAGCGCCAATGCTTCCGCTCCGCTCTTGATCGCCCATTCCCGGTTCGGCTTCGCCGGCGGACGTGCCATAAGCTTCTTGCGGATCTCTGGCGCCGGACCGGGCAGCCTCGATGCCCCGCTCGATGACATGATCGAAATCAAGCTACGCACCCGATGAGGCCAGGCAAGGGCGACCCGTTGAGCAATCATGCCCCCCATCGACACACCCAGCATATGCGCTCGGTCGATCACTAGCGCGTCAAGCAGCCCGATCGCGTCTGACGCCATATCGGCAATCGAATAAGCGAGCGGGAAACGCAGCCCCAGTTTCGCGGCGATGGTTGCTGTGATCGGGCTGATCGCCGAAGCGCCATGCAGATGAGTCGATTCGCCAATGTCGCGATTATCGTAACGAATGACGCGGTACCCGGCGGCCGTCAGTGCCATCACGAACGGTTCGGGCCAAGCGATATGCTGTGTGCCAAGCCCCATGATCAGCAGTATCGCAGGTCCAGAGGGATCCCCGGTCTCTTCATAATAAAGCTCGATACCGTTAACGCGCTGCTTAGGCATAACTTTCTCCTGTAGCGAACACTACATTATCTCAAGCTAGCGACTGATCGCTGGATGGCAAGCATAAGGCATTGCCTAAAGCGCCTCGTCGACCAGCGCGGTTGCGGTGTCACTCGCCCAGTTCTGCCCGCCGAGCATCCGCCAGATTTCACGGCCCTGCGCGTCGAACAGGATCGTTGTCGGCAAATTGGCCTGATAGGCGATGCTCAGCGCGGCCTGCGGATCACGGTAAGGTTGCAGCCGTTTATATTGCGCGTTCTTGAAAAAAGGGTCGACCTTGGCCGCGCCCTCCAAATCCTGGCTGACGGTGAGCACCGTCAGCTTGCCGTCGAGCCGATCGGCGAGGCCATCGAGCGTTGGCATTTCCGCCACGCACGGCGCGCACCACGTAGCCCACAGGTTCAGCAGCACTGGCTTGCCGGCGAAGCTCGCAATCGTCACGGGCTTGCCCGACGGATCGATGAACTGCAGGTCCGACGCCAATTCGCCCTTGTGGGTGCGATCGAGAATCCCTGCGGCTTCCGGGCGTGCGGGGGTTTTGCCACTGGTTGCTGGCATTTCATCGGGCAGCGGCGCGGATGCGGCGGCGTTTGCTTGCTCCGGCGCGCTCGATTGCCTATCGCAACCGCCGATCACCACCGGCATCATCAGGAGAAATACGATCAGCGGGCGCGGCACCATGGCGGGGGAAAGCTCCAATGCGATGTGGGGCGGGCGCTTCGCCGAAGGGCCTGCAGCAGTGATGCGCGAGATAAACGCGTCGATCCCGTTCGACAAGCGGCTGTGGCAGCAGGATGTAGCGGCATCGAAAGCGCATGTCGCGATGCTCGGTGCGACCGGGATCGTCGTCGCCGACGATGCCGCGGCGATCAGTGCCGGGCTCGATGCCGTCGCCGCCGATTATGCCGAAACGGGTGTGGCTGATGATTATGTGCTCGAAGACATTCACATGCAGACCGAGGCGCGGCTGGCCGACAAGATCGGGCCGGTCGCCGGGCGGCTCCACACCGCGCGCAGCCGCAACGATCAGGTCGCGACCGATTTCCGGTTATGGGTGCGCGATGCGATTGACCAGGTCGATGCGGCACTTGGCGCCTTTCAGGACGCGTTGATCGCGCGTGCCGACGAGCACGCCGAAAGCGTCATGCCGGGCTTTACGCATCTGCAAAGCGCGCAGCCGGTGACGCTCGGCCATCACCTGATGGCTTATCATGAGATGGTGGCGCGGGATCGCAGCCGCTTTGCCGACGCCCGCGCGCGCGGCAATCAGTGCCCGCTCGGCAGCGCGGCATTGGCCGGCACCGGCTTTCCGATCGATCGGGCGATGACGGCGGCAGCGCTTGGCTTTGATGGCCCGACGCGTAATTCGCTCGATGCCGTATCCGACCGCGATTTCGCGCTCGATTATCTGATGGCGGCCACCCAGTGTGCGCTGCATCTGTCGCGGCTGGCCGAGGAGTTCATCCTTTGGGCGTCGCAACCTTTCGGCTTCGTGTCGCTAAGCGACCAATGGTCGACGGGCAGCTCGATCATGCCACAAAAGCGCAATCCCGATGCGGCCGAGCTGGTACGCGGCCATTCGGGGCGGATCGCCGGGTGCATGACCGCCCTCGTCATGACAATGAAGGGCCTGCCGCTGGCTTATTCGAAGGACATGCAGGACGATAAGCCGCCGGTGTTCGAGGCGCATGATCTGCTCGCATTGTCGATTGCGGCAATGACCGGGATGGTGGCGAGCGCCACGTTTCGCACCGAACGCATGCGGGCGGCCGCGGAGGCCGGTTTCTCGACCGCCACCGATCTCGCCGACTGGCTGGTGCGAGAAGCCGGACTGCCGTTTCGCGAGGCGCATCACGTTACCGGGCGTGCTGTGAAACTGGCCGAGGAACAGGGCGTGGCGCTCGATCGGCTGGCGATCGCCGATCTGCAGGCGATCGATTCGCGGATCGATGACCGTGTGTATAAGGTGCTGAGCGTTGATGCATCGGTGGCGAGCCGCACCAGCCTGGGCGGCACCGCCCCGGTGCAGGTGCGCGCGGCGATTGCCGAGGCGCGTCGGCAGCGTGAAGGAGAAGTGGCGTGAAGAAATGGATCGTTGTCGCAGCATTGGCGCTGGCCGGATGTGGTGCCGCAGACGGGTTGCAACCCGGACCGAGTGCTGCACTGCCGCCCAAGCCCTATGGTGCCACCGCTACGCCGACCCCTGCGCAACTCATGCAATCGACCAACCAGGCGCGCCCTGAACGCAGCGATGAATTGCTGCGCTCGTCCGATCAGCGTCGCGGCGACGAATTCGATCTGCCGCCGACCCGCTGACACGATGGATCATTTTGCCCTGAAGGATGGCGCGCTGCACTGTGAGGGCGTGTCGCTGGAAACCATCGCTGCCGAAGTCGGCACCCCGGTCTATGTCTATTCGACCGCGACGTTCGAACGCCATGCGCAGGTGTTTCGTGACGGGCTGAAGGACGCGGGGCGCGTCCATCTGGCCTATGCGATCAAGGCCAATCCCAACCGCGCGGTGCTGCGCGTGCTAGCCAACCAAGGCTATGGTGCCGATGTGGTGTCGGGCGGCGAGCTGTCACGTGCCTTGTCGGCGGGAATCCCTGCGCATGACATCGTCTTTTCGGGCGTCGGCAAGACGCGCGAGGAGTTGACCCAGGCGCTGTCGGTTGGGCTTGGGCAGTTCAATCTCGAGCTTGAGGAGGAAGGCCAGGTCCTTGCCGCCATCGCGCATGCGCAGGGGCTGACCGCGCAGGCGACACTGCGCGTCAATCCCGATGTCGATGCCGGCACTCATGCCAAGATTTCTACCGGTAAGGCAGAGAACAAGTTCGGCGTGCCGATCGATCAGGCCCCCGCGATCTTTGCCCGGCTGGCGGCCTTGCCCGGTATCCGGATGCGCGGGGTTGCGATCCATATCGGCAGCCAGCTCAGCACGCTCGATCCGCTCGAGGCGGCGTTTGTGCGCATCGGGCGACTGGTCGCGGATCTGCGCGCAGCGGGCCATACGATCGACCGGGTTGATCTGGGCGGTGGGCTCGGTGTGCCCTATCGCCCGGGCGACGTGATGCCGAGCCCGGCCGATTTCGGCGCAATGGTCGCGCGCGTGACGCGGGGCTGGGATGTCGAATTGATGTTCGAACCCGGCCGAGTCATTGCCGGCAATGCCGGTGTGCTCCTCACCAAAGTGATCTGGGTGAAGCCGGGCGTCACCTACCCCTATGTGATTGTCGATGCAGCGATGAACGACCTTGCTCGCCCGGCGCTGTACGACGCCTATCACGATTTCGTCGCGGTCCGCCCGACCGGCGAACGGATGATCGCTAATATTGCCGGGCCCGTGTGCGAAAGCGGCGATACCTTTGCGATGGGGCGCGATATCGACTGGGTCGTGTCGGGCGATCTGGCGATATTCCGCACCGCCGGTGCCTATGGCGCGACGATGGCAAGCACCTATAACAGCCGCGCGCTGGTGCCCGAAGTGCTGGTAAGCGGCGACAAATATGCCGTCGTTGCTGACCGGATCGCCGCCGAGACGATTCTAGCCGCCGAACGTCTGCCCGACTGGCTGACCCAGTGACCTTGCCCGATGACACTGCATAGCCTGCCGCTGTTCGTTCGGCTGGCGGGGCGATCGGTGATCCTGCTGGGCGATGGCGACGCGGCAGATGCCAAGCGGCGGCTGCTCGATCGCGCCGGCGCCGTTATCGTCGACGAAGCGGCACAAGCGGCGCTGGCGATCGTCGCGATCGAAGACGAAGCCGAGGCTGTCGCCGCCGTTGCCCGGTTGAAGAGCCGCGGGATCCTCGTCAACGCAGTCGACCGGCCGGCGTTGTGCGACTTCACCGTGCCGGCGATCATCGACCGCGCGCCAGTGCTGGTCGCAATTGGCACGGGCGGCGTTTCGGCGGGGCTGGCGGCGGCGCTGCGCCAGCGGCTGGAAGCGATGCTGCCCGCCGATGTGGGCCGGCTCGCCGATGCGCTGTTCGAAGCGCGGGCGGCGATGCGCGCGCGTTGGCCCGATGGCGGCGAACGGCGACGTGCGCTGGGCAATGCGTTGGCACCGGGTGGGCAGCTCGACCCGCTCGGGATTGATCCCGATGTCGGGTTCTGGCTCGACGATCACACCGACGCGCCAACGCAGGAACTTTACGTCATCCGGTTGCGCTCGGCTGATCCCGACGACCTGACCGTGCGGGAGGCACGTGCACTGGCGCAGGCCGACCGGCTCTATCATCCTGCTGACATACCGGCGGCGATTCTCGACCGCGCACGCGCCGATGCCGATCGTTTTGTCGGCCTTGCCCCGCCCTCGCCGAAGCCGGGCCTGACCATCCAGCTGGAGATGCCCGCATGATCGGCTTTGCCTATCGGGTGTGTCGCGGCGAGATCGACCGGCTCGAGCTGGACGAGGCCCTGTCGTCGTTGGGCAGTCCGCTCGTCTGGGTGCATTTGTCCACCAACGATGATGCCGCCAAGGATTGGCTCATCGAAAAGGCCGAGATTCCGGAATATATCGTCGAATCGCTGACCGCGACCGAGACCCGCCCGCGCTGCGACCAGATTGCCGAGGGCGCCTTCCTCAACCTGCGTGGCCGATCGACCGAGGAAATGTCGATGTCCGATCCGCTCGCATCGGTGCGTATCTGGGCAGTGGCGGGACGAGTATTCTCGGTGGCGCGCCGCCCGTTGACCGCGCTCGACCTGGTCGTCGCCAGCGTCGAGACCGGGCTGATCCGCGATCCGGGCGATCTGATCGCCGAATTCGCGGTGGCGATCACCACCGATCTTGATCCAGAAGTCGCCGATCTGGGTGATGCGCTCGACGATTGCGAGGCAGATCTGGACGGTGCCAAGGTGTTTCAGTTGCGGCGCGAAGTGACCAAGGTCCGCGTGCGATCGATCGGTTATCGCCGTTTCCTGTCGCCGCAACGCGCCGCGATCGAAAAGCTGGCAGCGCTACCGATCGCGTGGTTGCAGGATGAAGACCGGATGCATCTGAGCGCCGCTGCCGATCGCGCCGCGCGCATGGCGGAAGAGCTTGAATCGATCCGTGAACGATCGGCGCTGATGCATGAAGCGCTCACCGATTTGCGCGCCGAACAGATCGACCAACGATCGCTGATCATCTCGATCGTCGCGATGATCTTTCTACCGCTGACGTTTCTCACCGGTTTGCTGGGCATGAACGTCAAGGGGATTCCCTATGCCGATCAACCCTGGGCATTTGACGGGGTCGTGTGGGTTTGCGCTGTGATCGCGCTGGCGATCTCCGCCTATTTCATCCAGCGTCACTGGTTCCGCTAAGCCGTTCGAAGCGATCGTTCAGCACCTGAAGCGAGGCGATGAGCCGCAGCCGATCCGCGCGGGTTTCGGCGAGTTCAACCCGCGCTTCACCCAGCTCCATCGCCCGCGCCGCAATCCGCGCGTCGAGCGTGGCATTGGAGCGCTTCAGATCGGCAATTCGGCGCGCGCGATCGATCACCCGGTCAATGCGCGCGGCAAGCACGTCGAAATCAAACGGTTTGGCGACATGATCATCAGCGCCAGCCGCCAGCGCATCGACCGCGGCAGCGGCATCGCTGCGCCCGGTGAGCATGATCACTGGCAAATCCGCCGTCTCGCGACTGCCGCGGATTTCGTTGAGCACATCGATACCCGACATCACCGGCATAACCAGATCGAGCAGGACAAGATCGAACCCGCGCGCGGCGATGAGATCAAGTGCCTCATGGCCATTGTCACAAAGCACCACGAGGTAACCGAGGTGGCCAAGGCGACGCCCCAGAATATTCAGGTTGGTGCGGCTGTCATCCACCGCCAAAATGGTCCGCACCGGGCCACGCCGGGCACGGGCAGGCAACGCATCGTCGCGAGAAAACAAGTCCATCGTTGTGCACCTCTGTCGAGCACCGACCCTAGAGCCGCGATGGTCAGAAAATGGTTAACGCCCGTTACAGGTCGCGCGTTCAGCGGCGACCGATTTCAGCCCAGGCCTGAGCAATCTGTGCCATGTTAGTCGCCACATCGATAAAGGGTTGGGGATCATCGCCCAGGCTGGCATCGATCACCTTGGCGCGTGCGCCGCGGTACAGCCCCGCCAGAGTCTTCGACAGATCACCGCCACGTTCGAAATCAAGCCCGGCTTCTAGCGCGAACAGGATGGATATGGCGCGGGTCGTCTTGTCGCTTTTGACCGCACGGTTGCCGCTATCGATGGCCGCGGCTGTGGCGCGCAGCGCGCGACCAAGCTCGTCGTACAATAGCGCGACCAGCTGGTGCGGATCGGCTTCGCCGGTGCGCCCGGCAATATCGATCTGCCGGTATGTCGCCTCGGGATTGCGGCCGAGCGTCGTCGCATAATGCGGCATCAGCTGGTCGGCTTGGGAGCGAAATACTGGGTCAGGAACGACTGGGTCGATTTATAGGCCGAAACGCGCGCATCGGAACCCGCAAACTGGCGCGTCAGCCGCGTCCGGACGACTTCCTTATCGGCATTCGCCTTTTCCAATGCCTCGTCGAGGCTTGACTGGCGCTTGGTGTAGCGCGCTTCGCTGGCCCCCAGCCCAATCGTCGCGTCGGTCGCCTGATCCGCGATCGCCTGAAACGCAGCGGCAATCCCCCCGCCTGTCGCCCCCGTTCCATTGAAGAAAAGTGCCTCGACCGCGTCCGGGAAATTGGTGAGTGCCGCGGTCAACTGCGTGGCATTCACGCTGAGCGTGCCGTCGCGATTGGTCGATACGCCGATCTCGGCAAGCGTGCTTGGTGCGCCCGTTTCGGTTGGTGTCGCCAGTTCGGTAAGGGTGAAACGGCGGAGCGACTGCTGCAACTGGCGGGTCGCTGAATCGTTGAACAACGCGCCCGTGGTCGCATCGGTTTGCTGCTTCACTAGGCGCTGGAGATCGTTGAACGCTGCGACCAGATCATTGACGGAAGCCTTGAGCTGATCCGTCGGCACATTGGTGCCAAGCGACACATTGGTGCCCGGCGCGGCCGAGACGAGATCGAGCTTTACGCCGTCGACCAGATCGCTGATCGAATTGCTGCTGCGATTGAGCGGAATGCCGTCAACCGCGACGATCGCATCCTGCGCAGTGGTGCCAAACAGCGCACCAGTCGACGATTGCGTGATCGCCAGCGCGGCAAGCCCCGGCGCGCCCGCATCCTCGGTTGCGGTCAGGGTGAAGGCCTGATCAGCGCCGGTCTGGCTTTTCAGTGCAAGCCGTGCGCCGGAACTGTCGGTGATGATGCTCGCCGTCACCCCGGCATTGGCGGCGTTGATCGCAGCCGCGATCGAATCGAGGCTCGATGCGCCATCAACGATCGCGATATCGATCGGCGCGGCACTCCCTGCGACAAAGCTGCCATCGGCAACGGCACCGCTGCCAAAGGTGAGCGTGAGCGTGCCGGTGCCGATCGGCGTCGTCCGGTCGGCAACGGCCGCCGTCGCCACCGATTGCGCCTGGGCAAGCTGGCGAACCTCGATCGCGGCAGACAGGCCCGTAAGCGTTGCGCCCGGCAAGGCCGATGCCTTGACGATCGCTGCGTTGCTGGTGGTGGGCGTCGTCGACAGCAAGCCGCCCGTGGCGAGTGATTTCAGCCCCGCCGCAAAATCGGTGATGCTGCTCTTCACGGTGGCGATGCCCGATATCTGGGCCGACAATGTGTTGGATTCGCGGCTGATCGATTGGGTTTTCGCCGAAAATTGCGCGTTAACCAGGTCGTTGACCAGCGAAGTCAGGTCGATGCCCGATCCTGCCCCCAGCGTATTGACGATCGAATCGACCATGGCGATTTCCTGTTAGGCCCTCACATGGAAAACGGCCGACGCGCGGCAAACTTTAGGCTTTTGTTGTGATTTTGACGCCGTTCTCGTCGAACCGCGCGGTTTCCGGCACGTTGACCGGTGGTGGCGTGCCGCCCGCCTGAGTGTTGATGCCGAACACGAACGCCAGCACCGTTGCGATCGCCATGTAGAGATCGTCGCGCACTTCCTGCCCTTCGCGACTGGTGTAGTAGATCGCGCGTGCCAGCATCGGATATTCGAGCGTCGTCACGCGCGATTCCGCTGCCAGCTCGCGGATCGCCTGTGCCGTCACGCCGCGCCCTTTGGCGACCACCACCGGCACCTGATCGCGCCCGCGATCGTAGCGCAGCGCCACCGCAAAATGGGTCGGGTTGGTGAGCACGACATGCGCTTCGCTAACGGCCTTGCGCATATTGCGCTTGGCCAGATCATGCCGCCGCTGGCGCTGGGCCGCTTTGTTCTCGGGATTGCCTTCGCTTTCCTTATGCTCGTCCTTGATCTCCTGCTTGCTCATCCGCAGTTTCTGCAGCAGTTGGATGATCTGGATCGGCAGGTCGATACCCGCAATCACCACCAGCCCTGCTGCCATCGCAAACAGGGTGCCGGTGAGCATGGACCCAAGCGCGCCGACGCTGCGCTCGATATCCGACGACGCCAGCCCGATCGACTGGGTGGAGACGTGCCACAGCATGTAATAGCCGATCGTGCCGAGCAGGATCACCTTGAGCAGCGACTTGCCGAGCTCGATCCAGCCCTGCGGCCCGAAGATGCGCTTCAGCCCCGAGGCCGGATTGATCCGGCTCGCCTTGGGCGCCATCAGCTTGCCGTTGAAGGTCAGCGCGCCAAGCCCCGCCTGGCTGAAGACCGCCGCGATCAGCGTAATCACAAACATCGCAATCATCGGCGGGGCGATTTGCCAGCCTGCGATCGACAGCGATCGCATCGGCTGAAAATCATCGATATCACCCGATCCGAACGAGAAACTCGTCACCATCAGCGCTTTGCACGCCGCCATCAAGGCGGGGCCGAAGATCGCGAGCCAGCCGCACCCGGCGAGCACCACCAGCGCCGTCGCAAACTCGCGCGATCGCAGCACCTGGCCATCATCAAACGCCTTTTGCTTGCGCTTGGGTGTTGGTGCTTCTGTCTTTTCGCCGAACTCGTCTGCCATCAGCCGATCACCAGATGTTCAGCGGCAGCCAGGCCTTCCTGAATGATCACGATCATGTAATCGCCCATCGCCGGGAAGGCGATCGCCAGCGCGATGACGCCGACCGCGAGGCTCATCGGCAGGCCGACCGCGAACAGATTGAGCGCGGGCGCCGAGCGCGAGAGCATGCCGACGACCAAGTTGAGACACAGCAGCAAAAACCCGACCGGCAACGCGAGCAGGAACCCGGCTGAAAAGGCATAGCCGCCGAAAATGGCAATATCGCGCAGCCGCTCTACCGCGATCCAGGCCGAGCCCGGCGGCAGCACCGCATAGCTGCGCACCACCAGTTCGACGAGCATCAGGTGGCCGTTGACCGACAGGAACAGCAAGGTGAGCAACGTCATCATGAACTGACCGAGCGCGGTGCTCGACCGGCCATTTTGCGGATCGATCGCCGACGCAAAGCCAATGCCATGCACCAGGA
>CAZYOU010000065.1:0-15900 GCA_964649315.1 uncultured Stakelama sp.
CTCCGCTCTTAATCAGCGGGTCCTTGGTTCGAGCCCAAGTGCGTCCACCATATTTTCGCGAGATCGACTTGATGGGGCGTGATGCGCCTGCGCGATCATTGCAGGCATGACGTTCGATTATTCATAATCCGCTTTCGATCCCGCAATCCCTGTCATCAGTTCAGCAGCAGCCCCAGAAAACGGGCGTCGGACCATCGTTGATCACTCGACGGCTGACCTCCCGGACGCAACGAAGCAAGATCAAGCTGCGCCTGCCGAACGATTGTGATCCGTCTGGACGGAATGACATACAAGCGCTGATCGCCAAACCCTGCTGCAAAAACCAGATCACGCGGCAGGGAATCAAGGTGCTTGCCGATATCGCTTGCTGCACTAACAGGATCGGCGACGCGGGGTGCCGCTGCTAACCACCACGTCAGGCCATAAGCAGGGTTCGCACCACTTCCACGAAATAGCGCAGCAAAGGCTTCCTTATCGACGATATAGCGGCCGCTCATCGTGCCGCCGACACGAACGAACTCGCCAAACTTTGCCCATTGTTCAGCTGACATGATCACGCCTTGCGGCATCAGCGGCAACCCATCAGGGCCGTTGCGCCATGCGGCGGCTGTTATGCCCAGCGGTTTGAACAGGCGCCGTTCAATATAGTCTCGGGGTGTTTCGTCATGGCGGGACATCCGCAGCTTGCGCCTCAACACTTCGCCAAAAATCTGCAAGCTGTCAGGACCATATTGGAACCGCTCACCCGGCGGTGCGGATAGCGGCGACCGCAGGGCATCACTATAGCCAAGGGGGCGTCCAATGGTGGTGGCGTGACCGCTTGTCATCGACAGCAACTGCGCAATCGTTATCCGACTCCGCGCCTGATCGCCCTTCCACTCCACAATCGTATCAGCAACCGGATCATCGAGACGGATCAGCCCGTCTTGCACAGCCGCCGCCGCGATCACGCCGACGAAGCTTTTCGTTCCAGACCACAGCTCATGGGGGCGAGACACGTCATTGGACTGACAAATGGGCACACCGTCCTGCAAGACGAGCACAGAAACGCCGCGGTGCATGTCCGAATAGGCGATGGCAGCAGCGCAGCCCGGCAAGGCCGATTGTGGGCTGGCCGCCCGCGTAACGGGTTCAGCAGATGCAATCAGTGTCGGCCCCATCAGCGCGGCCGTCATCAGGCCAGCGATCACACCAGGCTTGTGCCAACACCGCATCCCTCGCCCTCCATCATTTGCGACAACGACTGGCCTTGCCAGTCACACTATTATCGATAATAATGCTGCAGCGATGCGACGGTGTCCAGTTCTTATACCGCCAACCGGCCGTTGTGGTGATGAATAAACGCGCTGAATCAATGGGAGAACATCTCGAGTCATGGCTGGCACCCCACCGTCAGAGGAAGAATTGTCCACCCAGGACCGGGTCATTGCCCGACTGCTTATCGACGACATCGTGGCGTGGCGAATCCCACCGGGGTCCTGGATACGTGAACGCGAAATCGCAGCACGCTTCAACACCAGCCATGCCCCCGTGCGCGAGGCATTTCGGCACGTTTCGCGCATCGGCTTGATAAAGGTCGTGCCTTGGCGCGGGGCATTTGTCATTGAAATCGATCAGCACGCTGCAACCGAAGTCTATGAATTGTGGAAAGCCCTGTTCGGGGTTGTCTGCCGTTTGGCTTGCAAGGAAATGAGCGATCGCGATGGTCGGGAACTGCTGCACCGGCTTGTCGAATACAAGGATGTGACACGACGTACCACAAACACCTTCGAACATCTCAAAATATCAAATCGTATCGGTCGCTTTATTGCCAAATGCTGCAATAGCCCACTCGCACTTGAACTCCTCGATCGGCTGGCTCTATTGGCGCGGTGGCAGCACAACGTCTTTACGGACGACTTCATTCGATCGCACGATGCCGAAGCTGGCAAGCGATCGGCGATTATTTACGAGGAACTGTGTCGCCACATCGTCGCGCGGCGTGCCGACGAGGCCGATCAAGCCGCTCGCGCGCTGATTGCGGTTTCGCAGGATTTGTTCGCGAGTGCACTCGACGATTATCAGGCTAAACATGGACGACCCAAACTGGCTCGGGGGCGTAAAAAGGCCGATTAGCGTGGAAAATAACGAACCAAATGCCACACGGCGCACCATGCTGGCTGCTGGGATCGGCTTGCCGCTATCGTCCATCAGCTTGGCGCAGGCCGCAACAGTGGTCACCCCGGACGCCTTCTCCGCCGTCGCCTTGATGTCGGACATCGAAATATATGCGCGCGCAGGTAACAAGGCGACCGGTGGGCCGGGCGACGAACAGGTCGCTGACTGGCTGACCACGCGAATGCAGGCTCTTGGCTTTGGCGTCGAACAACAGCCATTTACTGCCCCTTGGTTTACCCTCGACCGGGCCGATCTTACCATTGGCGGCGCCTTGACCCGCCTCATCGCACAGCCACTGGTACAAACCACTCCAGCGAATGGATTGAGCGCTCCAATTAGGCTTGCCGAACAGGGTGTCGATTTGACCGGCGCAATCGCACTTATCAACCTGCCTTATCGGCGCTGGTCCACATTACTCGATCCGGTCGCACGCCAGATGGTCGCCGATGCCCAGGCGCGCGGGGCAAAGGCAGCGATCGTCATCACCAATGGCCCCAGTCAGCAAGCGCTATTGATGAACACCCCCGCTGACAGGCCGCTTTTCGACTTTCCTGTGGCCTTGCTCGCCCCTGCCCTTGCTACCGCAATAGTCGCTGCCGCGCGGCGCGGATCAACCGCGACGCTGACCGTTACAGGAAAAGGCGGCTTGCGGCCCGCACGCAACCTGATTGCCCGATACAGCCGAGGCGACCGACCATGGATCGTCGTTTCCACCCCCCGTTCAGGATGGACGGCATGCGTTGGCGAGCGCGGACCTGGAATTGCGATCTGGCTCGCCCTTGCTGCTTGGGCGGTCGGGGCATGTACCCAACACAATCTGTTGTTCGTTTGCACCAGCGGCCATGAATATGAGAATCTTGGTGCGCACCACGTGATCGGAAAGGTAACGCCGCCGCCCGACCGAACCTCTTTTTGGCTTCACCTTGGGGCGAATGTCGCCACGCGCGACTGGCACGAACTACCCAATCGACTGTTGCCGTTGCCCAGCCCTGATCCGCAGCGCTATCTCGTCACGTCGCCGGAGTGGGTGGATGCGGCGCGCCACATTTTTTCGGGTCAGCCAGGTCTCGAAATGGCCTATCCCGTAAGTCAGGGCAGCGCCGGTGAACTGACCGAAATCATCAAGGCCGGGTATCGCAGCGTGGCTGGTGTGTTCGGTGCGCACCGCTTGCATCATGCGGCCGACGATACGCTTGAGACCATCATCGCTGCTCCACTTGCTGCAGCCGCAATCAGCTTTCGCGCCCTCCTAAGAGCGGTCGAATAAATCCTTCCCCGCGATGTACGGTTGATCAGGCCGTACCCCATGTACCGGAATTGCGGCTTGACACCTGATCAAGACTCATGAAATTATCGATAATAATTAGAAAAACGATAATTCAGGAGGGATGGATGACAACGGGCAAGACAATTTTGATGGCGACAGTTGCACTCTGTGCATTCGCGCCGACATCGCTAAAGGCACAATCGAAAGATCCGGCACCTGTCGCAGCCACCGAAGGCGATGACGACCCTGCCCCATCTCTCGCCAACACCAGCGACATCACGGTAACTGCAAGGCGTCGTGAAGAAAGACTGGCCGACGTTCCCAGCGCTGCATCCGTGATCGACTATCGATCACTCATTGAACGAGGCGGGGCCTTTAACACGGGTGAGTTGCTGGCTGACCAGCCAAGCGTCCGCTTCAACAACCTCAATTCATCGATCACGTCGGAGATATCGATCCGCGCTTCGTCAACCGCACGCGCCACGAACGGCGATCCCAGCGTCGGCCTGTATCGTAACGGCTCTTACATCGGCGGCGGCGGGATTGGCGGCCGCAACTTTGCTCGTCTTGATCTGGTCGATATTGGCAGGGTTGAAGTGCTGCGCGGAACCCAGGGCGCACTTTATGGTCGCAATGCCGTGGGCGGTGCCGTGAACATTCTGTCCGCCGAGCCTGTATTCAAGTACGAGGGATATCTGACAGCGCGCTACACGTTCGAGAACAGCAGTTTCCAGACCCAGGGCGCCGTCAACGTGCCGGTTAGCGACGGGGTTGCCGTACGCGTGAGCGGCGATGTGATCGAACAAGATCGGGGGTTCTTTTTCAATCCGGACAACAATGTCTATTTCGACCAGCAAAAGGGCTATGGCGTTCGCGGCCAGTTGCGGGTGAAGAGCGGCCCCCTAGACCTTGTATTGCTTGCCGAAACACAGGACCTGATCACCCCCACAATCCATTACCAGATCTCCATTCCGGCCGGCACGCCCGGTTTTCCGGGTGGCTATACGCAGAACCAGTTCAACTATCCCTGGAACACGGCTCCGCGTGCTGAACAGAATATCGACGCTTTTCAAGCAATTGCTCGTCTTGACCTTGGTAGCGCGCAACTGGTTTCCACTACCTTGTACCGCGAGCGTGCCTCTGAATATGATCTGGATAACGATGCGATTAGTCCCGCCGAACTCGCCCGTGCGCGTGCCGCCGGTCAAATCGGCGCGATGACCCCGATCGACCCGAATGCTGCATCTTTCATCGTCGATCTCACCAAGACTTTCACTCAGGATGTGCACGTCAGTGGCAACGGATTTGATGGCCGGTTGAATTGGCTCGGCGGCATCGATGTGCTTTTGCTCAATGGCGATTTTTCGGTCGCCACAACCCGTACACCAACGCTTGCCAACAGCTCGATCGGCAACATTGCCCCGGCCAGCCTCGCGTTTCAGAGTTACGCTGCTTACGGCTCGCTTGGGTATGACTTCACCGATTCGCTGAGCTTCACAGGCGAACTCCGCTATACCCGAGATGAACGCAGCATCAGCGCACGATTCTTCGATCTCGGCACCGGTGCTCCCCTTGGCGGTGCGAGCAGGATCATCGACAATGCGATCAGCTCCGACAATCTTTCGTACAACGCCACACTGTCGTATAAGCTGACGCCCAATGTTCTCGCATATGGCAAGATCGGCACGAGCTATCGCGCCGGTGGATTCAATACCCGTCTGAGTGATCCGCGGGCACCCAATCCAGTGGTCGTGCTGTTCAACAATGAAAACTCGAGAAGCTACGAAATCGGCGTAAAAGGATCGCCCGGCAAGGATGTATATTTTGCGGTCGCCGGGTATCTGACCGAACTGCAAAACCTGATTGCGCAGGTCGATGACGGCTGCTTTCTGGGCAGTGCCGCTTGCCCTGTTGCGGCAGTAAGCTTTCTGACGAACGCCGGGAACGCGCAAAGCTGGGGTGTCGAGGCCGAAATCAGCAAGAACTTCGCGCTGGGTCCTGGCACCGGTCGATTGGCTCTCAGCGGTTCACATCAGGGCGGTGATGTGCGATCGGGCCGCTTTACCGGATTGCGGCTGGCTCAGGTGCCCGATTTCCTTGCATCGGCCAATCTTACCCTGCGCTATCCGGTAACCGATGATGTGACACTGACGGGTAACCTTCTTTATTCGGCACAATGGGGTGGCGAACAAGAATTGTCAGCCACATCGTTTAATCTCGACAATTTCCAACTCGTCAATCTGCGCGCTGGTATCGAATATAAGGCGTTCCGCGTGACGGCTTTTGCGAACAACATTACCGATCAGATTTATTTTGTTGCCCAGGCCGCTAGCATCAACCGCTATAACCAACCGCGCGTCGTTGGTATCGAGCTGGGCTACAAATGGTAATGTCGTAACCACCACCTTGCCGCCGGTTCGATGGATATCGGACTGGCGGCGAATTTTCGATCGCCCAAGCGGTTTGATGGTTTCGCCCCCGGTCATCCACACGTCAGTTTAACCGGCGCGCCACCACAATGGCCCGGCCAGCAGCAACAGCACGGCGATGTTGATCAGCGCGTTGCTCGCGTTTCCCGATGCGATCGAGCCCGAGCTATCGAGGACGAACCAGGCCAGCAAGCCGCCGAGCACCGCCTTGCGGACGCCATCGGGGGCGGCATCGAACACCAGTGCGCGCAAGAGGAGGATCATCACCCCCCACCCGAACAGGAAACCGCCCGTCAGCGCGGACAGGAACCGGGTGGTGCCATCGGCATAGGTCATGTTGCCGTCTAGCGGCCAGCTGAGGACATCGAGCGACCAGCGTGCGGGCTCCGCTGTCTCCAGCATCGATCCCAACCCGAATATCGGGCCGAATGAAGCAACCCCGATGCCGGTAAAGAGCAGCCAGTTCTTGTGCGCCCGGTGTGTCATCCCGCTCTCCCCATTCGCGCTGTACCACAATCGTAGCGATCGCTACAGGAGATGCAAGCGCGGAAGGATGCGGCAGACGCTAGCTAGCGAGTGGGCGCGTGCAACATCGTGGTCAATGCCGCCTCATAAGCATCAATCGCTGCACTATTGGCGAGGGTCAGTGCAATTTCGTCGGTCCCCCGGAGCAAGCAATCGCGCCGAAAAGCGTCGAGCGCGAAGGTAAATCGATCCTGAAAGGGGGTCGTGACGGTCATCGTCGTCAGATCGATCGTGATCGGGTGATCGCGCGCGACCACCATCAGCCGGTCGATCGCGTCTTGTGGCAGCACGACCGCGATCATGCCGTTCTTGAAGGCGTTACCGGCGAAGATATCGGAAAAGGACGGAGCGATCACCGCGGTGATGCCGCGGTCCATCAGTGCCCACACCGCATGCTCGCGGCTCGATCCGCACCCGAAATTCGACCCGGCGATAAGAATGCGCGCGCCTTGATGGGCGGGATCATCAAGCACATTGCCCGGCACGCGCCGCAATGACGCAAAGACATGCTCGCCAAGCCCGATGCGGGTCACCGTTTTCAAATGATCGGCAGCGATGATTACATCGGTGTCGATATTGGCAAGGCCGAGCGGGATGGCCCGTCCCTCGACGCGGTCGACGGGGGTCACGCCATCAACTCCCGTACATCGCTCAACCGACCGTTCACCGCGGCAGCGGCGGCCATGGCAGGTGACACGAGATGCGTGCGCGCGCCCGGCCCCTGCCGCCCCATGAAATTGCGGTTGGACGTGGAAGCGCAGCGTTCGCCCGGCGGCACCTTGTCGGGGTTCATGCCCAGACACATCGAGCAGCCCGGCTCGCGCCAGTCGAACCCGGCGTCGATGAAGATCCGGTCCAGCCCCTCTGCCTCGGCCTGGCGCTTCACGAGGCCTGACCCCGGGACCACGAGCGCCTGGCGAATACGGGGATGCACCCGCCGCCCCTCCAGAACAACCGCGGCGGCGCGCAAATCCTCGATCCGGCTGTTTGTGCAACTGCCGATGAAAATATGGTCGACTGCGATCTCGGTCATTGGCGTACCGGGCGTCAGGCCCATATAATCCAGCGATTTGGAGACGGCGGCTCGTTTGGCAGGATCGGCATAGCTTGCCGGATCAGGCACCGTGCCGCCGACACCCACCACATCGTCAGGGCTGGTGCCCCAGGTAACGCTGGGGGTGACGGTGCAGGCATCGATGGTGATGCTCTTGTCGAAAACGGCACCTGCATCGGTTTTCAGCGTCCGCCAGTAATCGACCATCCGGTCCCAATCGGTGCCCTTGGGGGCCATTGGCCGCCCGACGAGATAGGCGAAAGTCGTTTCGTCAGGCGCGATCAGGCCGGAGCGTGCGCCGGCTTCGATCGACATGTTGCACACCGTCAGCCGCGCTTCGATGCTCATCGCCTCAAAGGTCGTGCCGCGATACTCGATCACATAGCCAGCCCCGCCCGCCGCGCCGATCGCGCCGATGATCGTCAGGATCAGATCCTTGGCGGTGACGCCCGGACCCAGGTCGCCATCGACGCGAACTTCCATCGTTTTGGATGGGCTGAGCAGCAGCGTCTGGGTGGCGAGGACATGTTCGACCTCACTGGTGCCGATGCCAAACGCTAGCGCGCCGATGGCGCCATGCGCCGCGGTATGGCTGTCACCGCAGACCAGCGTGGTGCCGGGCAGCGTAAACCCCTGTTCGGGGCCAATGACATGAACAATGCCCTGTTCGGCCGCGGTGGCCCCGAAATAGGGAATGCCGAAATCAGCGACATTGGCCTCCAGAGCGGCGAGTTGCGCTGCGCTGGCGGGATCAGCGATCGGCAATCGCTGTCCGCGCGCATCGACCCGCGCGGTCGTGGGCACGTTATGATCGGGCACCGCCAACGTCAGATCAGGACGACGCACCCGCCGACCTGCCAGCCGCAGCCCTTCAAACGCCTGTGGCGACGTCACCTCATGCACCAGATGGCGGTCGATATAGATCAGGCAGGTGCCATCGAGCCGCTGCTCGACGACATGAGCGTCCCAGATCTTCTGGTAGAGCGTCCTTGGTTGATCGCTCACGCCGCCACCTCGGCACTGGCGCGCAATTGACAGCGGACGGCATCCCCAAAGCCGCTGCAGGTTGCGGTACCGCCCAGATCGGCGGTGCGAATGCCGGCGAGGAGCGTGTGGCAAACGGCAGCGCGCAAGCGGGCGGCCGCCCTGCCCTTGCCCAGCATATCGAGCATCATCGCGGCACTTTCCAGCATGCCCGCAGGGTTGGCGCGGTCTTGCCCGGCAATGTCGGGCGCAGAGCCATGAATGGGTTCGAAGAGTCCGCCCCTACCCCTGCCCGTGCTGGCAGAACCGAGCAAACCGATCGAGCCGGGTATCACTGACAGCTCATCCGACAGGATGTCGCCGAACAGGTTTTCGGTTAGGATGACATCGAAGCGCTTCGGACTCTTGATCAGCTCCATCGCGGCGGCATCGACATAAAGATGATCGAGCGCAACATCGGGATAGCCCGCCGCAACCTCTGTCACGATCCGTCGCCACAGTTTCGATGAGGCAAGCACATTGGCCTTGTCGACGGAGGTTACCCGCCCTGACCGCGCTTGCGCCGCGCGAAACGCGACATGCGCGATCCGCTCGATTTCGACCCGCGAATATGCGCAGACATCGCTGGCGTGATCTTCCCCCAGAACATGTTCGCCAAAATACAAACCGCCGGTCAGTTCACGCACGACCAAGATGTCGATCCCTTCGACCAATTCGGACTTTAGCGGAGAGAGATGCTCCATGCCTGGAATCATCCGCGCCGGGCGAAGATTGGCAAATAGGCCGAGTTCCTTGCGCAGCCGGAGAAGCCCCGTTTCGGGCGTTTGTACGAGCCCCGCCCATTGTGGCCCACCAATCGCCCCCATCAGGATCGCGTCCGCCGCGCGGGCGGCTTCGAGCGTCATCAAGGGTAGCGGATCGCCCTGCGCATCGATGGCCACGCCGCCGAAATCATATGTCGCAAATTGCAGCCCCAGACCATCTTGATACGACAACAGGGCCAGGCATGCGATGGCCTCGCGGGTCACTTCAGGGCCGATGCCGTCGCCGGGCAACACCGCGATGGCAAACGACTGGTCGCCATCCGTTGCGCGCGTTTTGCTGTCTGTCGCAGTCGTTTCCACCATCGTCCCTTTTCGCACCAGCCCGGCATTATCAGCTTTTACAGCAGGATGGACCTAGCGTCCTCCGGGGCAGCGCGTCGATGCACCAGCAAACTAATATTGCGCAAGACCATAGTTGATGCGATGGAAAATTTCTCAACGTCAAAGTTCTCGAAAGCCATGTAATGAGCGATTCTACGATCACCCCCCCTGCGCCGACGTCGCCGCTGCCGTCACGGGCGCTTCTCGACGGTGCGGCACGCGCACCTGCTCGGGCGATGCTGCGCGCGGCCGGGATCGATGACGCGGCAATGGCAAAGCCGATGGTGGCGATTGTCAACAGCTGGTCGACCGTGACGCCGTGCAACATGCACTTGCGTGAGCTTGCCGATCATGCCCGCGCCGGCATCCTCGCGGCGGGCGGCACCCCGGTCGATTTCAACACCATCGTCGTCACCGACGGCATCTCGATGGGCACGCCCGGGATGCGCGCCTCGCTGATGAGCCGTGAGTGCATTGCCGATTCGGCGGAACTGGCGGTGCGCGGGCATATGCTGGACGCCGTGCTGTTCCTCGTCGGCTGCGACAAGACGATCCCCGCCGCCGCGATGGCTGCCGCGCGGCTCGATCTGCCGTCGGTGATCCTGTACGGCGGATCGATCATGCCGGGGCGGCTCGGTGACAAGGCACTAACCATTCAGGACGTGTTCGAAGCCGTTGGCGGGCACGGAGCGGGCACCGTCGATGATGCCGAACTGCTCGCCGTTGAAAAAGCCGCCTGCCCCGGCGCGGGTGCGTGTGGCGGGCAGTTCACCGCCAACACCATGGCGCTGGCGATGAGCTTTCTGGGGCTCTCCCCTATCGGCGTGAATGATGTGCCCGCCGTCCATCCGGACAAGGCCGGTGCCGCGATGGAAGCTGGCCGGGTATTGATGGATGCGGTGCGCGCCGGGCGCAATGCGCGCAGCCTGATCACCCCTGCCAGCCTGAAGAACGCGATTGTCGCGGGCACGGCAACCGCCGGGTCGACCAACCTCGTGCTCCATTTGCTCGCCATTGCGCGCGAGGCGGGGATCCCCGAAAGCGCGTTTGCCATCGATCTGTTCGACGAAATCTCGCGCAACACACCTGTTATCGCCGATCTGAAGCCCGGCGGCCGGTTCATGGCGCCTGACATGTCGGCAGCCGGCGGTACGGCGCTGCTTGGTCGACGACTGATGGAGGCCGGGCTGATCACCGATACGCCGACAGTGACCGGGCATAGCCTGTTCGATCATTTCCGCGATGCCCCCGAAACGCTGGGTCAGGAAGTAATCCTGACCGCTGGTGCCCCGCTCAAACCGCACGGCGGCTATGGTATTCTCTACGGCAACATCGCGCCTGAGGGCTGCGTAGTGAAGCTCGCCGGGCATGATCGGATGCGCCATGAGGGCCCTGCCAAAGTGTTCGATGGCGAAGAAGCGACCTTCGCTGCTGTCGCTGCGGGAGAGATTGAGCCAGGCGACGTCGTCGTCATCCGCGGTGAAGGCCCCGTTGGCGGGCCCGGCATGCGCGAAATGCTGGGCGTGACCGCGGCGATCCAGGGGCGCGGATTGGGGGACAGTGTCGCGCTCGTCACCGATGGGCGGTTCTCCGGCGCGACCTATGGCTTCATGGTCGGGCATATCTCACCCGAAATGGCGCGCGGCGGGCCGATCGGTCGGCTGCGGACCGGCGACCGGATCATCATTGATGTCGAGGGCCGGACGATCTCAACCGATGCCGATCTCGACAGCCGACCCGCTGCCCCGCCCATCGCGCGCGATGTGACGGGCGCTTTTGCGAAATATGCGCGGCTGGTGGGGTCAGCATCACAAGGCGCCGTCACGAGCGGCGCCTGATCAATGCGCGGCGGCGGTGGCGTCTTTCTTGTGCGGGATCAGGTGGAGCACGCCCACAATCACCCCGCCGATGATCAAGCCGACAATCGCCGAGCCGATCGCCCCGACCAGCCATTCGAGCACCGGACCAATTGCCGGGACTGCTTCGGCTGCCGCATGGGCTGAATTATGAACCAGATGCGGGATGGTCTCGAGGTGAAATACCTCGAGCCCGTGCACGATGATGCCCCCGCCCACCCAAAGCATTGCCGCGGTACCGATCGTCGCCAGCGCCGTCAGCAGGATGGGCATTGCCTTGACGAGACCGCGTCCAAACGCGCGGACCGATGACGTTGCGCGCTGGGCCAAGTTGAGGCCGATATCGTCCATCTTCACGATGAAGGCGACCGCGCCGTAAACCACCACGGTAATTCCGATGCCCACCAGCGCCAGCACAATCGCCTGCTGGACGATGCCCATCTCGGGAAGTTCCGACAACGAGATCGCCATGATTTCCGCCGACAGGATCAGATCGGTACGGATTGCACCGCTGACCTGCCGATCCTCAAGCGCCTTGGGATCAGTGATCTCAGTAACTTCCTCACCGTGATCGACACCGGAGATTTTCTCGAGCAGCTTTTCGGCACCTTCGAAGCAAAGATACGCGCCGCCCAGCATCAGGATCGGCGTGATTGCCCAAGGCGCAAAGGCGCTGAGTGCAAGCGCGGCGGGGAGCAGGAACAGCAGCTTGTTCTTCACCGATCCCCACGCAATCTTGGCAATGATCGGCAATTCACGGTCTGGCGTCAGCCCGACAACATAGCCCGGGGTCACGGCGGTATCGTCGATCACGACGCCTGCCGCCTTCACGCCAGCCTTGCTCGCAGCGGCCGCGACATCATCAACCGAAGCCGCTGCCACTTTCGCAATTGCTGCGATATCATCCAGCAGTGCGACCAAACCACCAGCCATGTCAGTCCCCCAAATCAACTCGTCGCTATCCTTAGCGCGCAGGCGGCTGCTTGCGAAAGCCCCGAACGGTTCACCCGCGAAGGGAATTGCCGCCCGGCGCATTAAGCAATCGATGACCGGCGTGATCGTTCCCGGCACGCCGACAAAACAAAGGAATGGCCAATGCGTTTGATGCTGTTTGTCGCTGCGACCGCCGCCTTCGGTGGCGCTGCTCTGGCCCAGAATATCATGACCCAGTCCGCAACTGAGGGTACGCCGCCCAGCCAAACGCCCATGGCCACACCCGCACCTAAACCAACCCCATCCATGCCCCAGCGGTTCGGCAATCGCGGCGCAATGATGCAGGCCTGTCAGGCGGATTTTGTTGCGCTGTGCCCCGGCATGACCCCCGGCGACGGCAAGTTTGGCCCGTGCATTCGCGCCAATCGCGAAAAACTGTCGACAAGCTGTCAGGCAGCCATGCGCGAAGGCCTTGGCGCGCGCCGGGGTCAGCGGGTGCCGCCAGCCGCAACGCCAACCCCGTAACGTTGCGGCTGGCCGCCGATCAGCCGATCAACTTACGTGCCGCATCGAGCCGCGCCGCATAGGCATCGATCACCGCCGCAGTGCGCTTGGCATATTCGACGGCATCATCGAACCGACGCTCCTCGATCGCTTCGCGCACCCCCGGCAGGGTCTTGGCACCATAGCCCGTAAACCGCCCGGGCGCATAGATGAGGTTGCGGAACCACGGTCTGCCGGGAAGCCCGCGATCATCGATCAGTAGCTGATCGATATTGGCCAGCATTGTGTTAAGTTTAGTCCGCACAGGCAAAGATAATGCTGCACCCTTTGCGACATATGCTGCATCATATGCTGCAGCACTTTTCTTCAATCGCTCGACCGCCGAGTCCATGACGGCGAGGTCCATGACAGGTGTGGTGATGACCCCGATCGGTGGCCCTACCGGATCGAGCGGATCGCTCGCCAGCTCGAACGCGCCGTCAGCAATTAGCTTTTTGCGCTTCTCATCGCTTGCCCGCCGATTCGCCGCGAGCTTCTTCACTTCGCCCAGATAGCCCGCAACCGTCATTGCGAAATCGGTAAAGCGCTGTGGCGGGGTGTCAGCATCCGCCATCCGGAGTACCAGCCGCCCAACCGTCTTCGATAACACCGTGCCATAAACCAGCCCCGGATCGTCAAAGGTCGTCATGTGATGATAGCTATCGTAAATCGAATGATAGACGCCGTCGCCCTGATCCTCGCCGCCATAGCCGATGTTGAGCGACGGCAGGCCGAGATGCTGCAGGAAGGCGGAATAATCCGACCCTGATCCGAGCGGCCCCATTTTCAGGTCTCCTCCAGACTCGGCACCAGCGAGCAGATCGGCTGGTGCTGATCCACCGCCAAAAGCGTCGGTACGAATGACCTTTTGCACCCGCTCAAGCACCGACTTGCCGGTTTGCGGATCGATCACATCGCGCCCGACCTCGCTCACCAGATGCTGATAATCATGACTGCCCTGGGCGCTCAAAAAACCGCGCCCGTTGCTATCGGTGTTGATATAGATCAGCGCCTTGGCCTTCAGTTCTGCAGCATGTGTTTCCACCCATTCGGTCGAGCCGAGCAGACCCGGCTCTTCGCCGTCCCAGCTGGCATAAACGATCGTCCGATCGGGCCGCCAACCGGTCTTGAGCAATCCGCCAAGCGCCTTGGCTTCGGATAACATCGCAACGGTGCCGGACAGCGGATCCTGCGCACCGAAGACCCAGCCATCGTGATGATTGCCGCGCACGATCCACTGGTCGGGATATTTCGCGCCCTTCAATGTCGCGATCACATTGTAGATCGGCTTCAGCGTCCATGCCGATTTGACGACCAGGTGCACCTTTACCGCATCGGTGCCGCCAAGATGATATGTCAGCGGCAACGCCCCGCGAAAACTTGCCGGTGCGCGACGACCGCCGAGCTGACTGAGCAACTTTGTTGCGTCGCCATAGGAGATCGGCAGCGTCGGGATCTTCATGATCGTGGTGGCCGTTTCGCGCGTCAGCCGCACCGCGTTCTTGGTTGCACCGATGCCGGGTGTCAGCGGATCACCGGGGGCGACCACCAGATCGACCACCGACCCGCGCTGAATGCCTGTAGATGGCCGCGCGCCGCCCTTGGGATAAGGATCGCCCACGGCATAACCGTCTTGCTGCGGGTCCGAATAAATCAGGCACCCGATCGCGCCCTGTTCCTGTGCCAGTTTCGGCTTTAGCCCGCGCCAGCCACCGCCATAGCGCGCGAGCACGATCTTGCCCTTCACACTGACGCCGCGTCGCGCCAGCGCTTCGTAATCAGCCGGCAGGCCGTAATTCACATAAACCAGTTCAGCCGTCACATCGCCGTCGCCTTGATAGGCGACATAGGGGACCAGCGCATTGGCGATCGCCGCCGATGACGGGTCTTCGGCGATGGTCGGCTCCTGCCCACCGAGCGGCGTGATCGTCGGCGTGGCACCAGCCGGGGTGATCATTTGGACGACGGTGGTCAGCGGGGTTGGATAAAGGACCTGAAAGGTTTCAATCTTGGCATCCCAGCCCCAGGACTTGAACAGCGCGAGCGACGCTTCGGCATTCGCCTTGTTATGCGCGGAACCGACATGATTGGGCTCGGCCGCCATGCGCTTCAGCCATTCGAGTTGATCCTTGGCACTGACCTGATCGTCAAAAGCGGCTTCAAGTGCGGCGCCCTTTAAAGGGCCGGCGGCGGACGATGCGGTCGCCATGAGCGCGATCGGCGCGACCAAAGATAACGCGGCAAGAAACGATGTGTATTTGGCCATAACCAATTTACCCCCTGAAACGAACGATTCGACTGTGCAGCCCTAACTGACATGCCGCAAGCAATGTTCCGGGGGCGATCCGTTTCACGGAAGCGGCGTTGGCCGCAGCAGCGCTTCAAGGCCTTGCAGATCGTTGACCACAACGCTCGCCAGCCGACCTTCGAGCGCGCGATATCGAGCCAGCACATCGCATCCCGTTGGTGTCAGGCGCGCGCCCCTGGCCTGCCCGCCCCCGGCAGTGGTGTCGACCAGGCGATCTCGAAAACAGCGGTTCATGCTGTCGACCAGCAGCCACGCCCGGCGATAGCTCATCCCCAGCGCGCGCCCGGCTGCGGAAATCGACCCCGTCTGGTCGATCGCCTCGAGCAGATCCGCCTTACCGGGACCCATCGCCGGCTCCTCACCACAAAACAGCTGGGCCTTTAGTTTGAGCGAGCCGACACGCATTCGATCATTCCCTCACAACCGCACCACAAAGCGGCATTGGCTTGCGCCCTTGCATTCCACCCGTCACATCACGTCATAGCGCTCGCCAAGGGAGATCACGATGCCGCTGTATGAAATTGAGGGCAAGCGACCGATCATCGATCCTGCCGGGGCATGGATCGCGCCGAGTGCCGACCTGATCGGCGATGTGCATCTGGGCGCACAGGCCAGCGTCTGGTTCGGGGCTGTCATTCGGGGGGATAACACGCCGATGCTGATCGGCGCGCGCAGCAATATTCAGGAAGGCGCAATGCT
>CAZYOU010000066.1:0-15678 GCA_964649315.1 uncultured Stakelama sp.
GAGGGCTCGGTCGATGCCGTGATTGGCGTGGTGCAGGCGCGCGATATCGTCGCAGCGGTATTCGCGGGTGAACCGCTCGATCTGCGCACGCTGATGCGCAAGGCGCCGGTCGTGCTCGATCAGCTCGATGCAATGGACGTGCTCAACGCGCTGCGCCGTGCCGAAGTGCCGATGGCGCTGCTCCATGACGAATATGGCCATTTTGAAGGCATTGTGACGCCAGCCGATCTGCTGTCGGCAATTGCGGGCGAATTCGCGTCCGATGCCGATCCCGACGACGAACCGACGGTCGTGGTGCGTGATGATGGCTCGCTGCTCGTGGCTGGGCAGATGGCCGCCGATGCGCTCGCCGACCGGCTCGGCATCGACCTGCCCGAAGATCGCGATTACGCCACCGTCGCGGGACTTGCGCTCGCGGTGTTCCGCCATCTGCCGGGCGAGGGCGAAAGCTTCGTCGAACAGGGCTGGAAGTTCGAAGTCGTCGACCTCGACGGCCGCCGGATCGACAAGCTGCTGGTGAGCGCGGTGGTGCGCGGGGATTAACCCCCCAGCTTCCCGAACGCCGCTTCGAACCCCGCAATATCGCCTGCCGCCAGCAATTTCGCCTGCTCTACCCAACGGTCGCGTGTGATGCGGCCGGCGAAGCTGCCCATCTCTGCATCGATTGCTGCGATACGATCGGGTGATAGCGCCGCGAGCTGATCGACGCTGGTAATCCCCAGCTCGCCCAGCCGCGTGGCGGCTTTGGGGCCAAGGCCCTTCAGGGTCGTCAGCGGTTGTGATGCAGTGGCAGCCGGGGGTGTGTCGGCAGCCATTGGCGTCGGCACGGGTTGCGGTGCTGCCGCCGGTGCGGCTTCATCCGGAGACCCCAGCGCTTCCTCTGGCACGTCCTCCGGCAAGGCTTCCGGCTCGGGCGCGGGTGTTGGCGCATGTCCGGCGAGCGCGGCATGCTCCTCGGCTTCTGCCACTTCGCTCGCCTTGGCGCGGCGGCGCATCGTGCCCCAGGCGATCACCGCAAGTGCGCACACCACGCCAATGGCGATCAGGACCAGGGTCGCGGTGGTGATCGACCCCGAATTTGCCGATGCGGCCACACTCAACAACATCATCATCACTCCATCATTCCGTGCAGGCGAGGAAAATCAGGCGGGTTCGCGTGCCATTTCCCGCCAGCCGATATCTCGGCGACAAAAACCATCGGGAAAGTCGATCGCTGCAACGCCGCGATAGGCAAGCGCCTGCGCGGCCCCAATCGTTGCTGCCCGTGCGGTCACTGCCAGCACGCGCCCGCCGCTGGCCACAAGCGTGCCAGCAACTTCTTTGGTTCCGGCCTGAAACACCTGCACACCCAGCGCCTCGGCGTCGTCGATCCCGTCAATTGCGCCGCCGCTTATGGGCGTACCGGGATAGCCGCGCGCCGCCATCACCACGGTCAGCGCGACATCATCCGAAAACATCGGCGCCGGACAATCGGCGAGCTTCCCGCGTGCGGTGGCGAGTATGATCGGCAGCAGATCGCTGTCGAGCCGCGTCATCAGCACCTGGCATTCGGGATCGCCGAAGCGCGCATTATATTCGATCAGCTTGGGGCCATCCGCGGTCAGCATCAGTCCGGCATAGAGTACGCCCGAAAAGGGCATCCCCGCCGCCGCCATCGCGCGGACGGTCGGCGCGATGATCTCGTCGATGGCGCGCTTTCCGAGTGCCGGGGTCAGTACCCGCGCGGGGCTGTACGCGCCCATGCCGCCGGTATTGGGGCCGGTATCGCCGTCGCCGACGCGCTTGTGATCCTGCGCGGAGCCGAAGGGCAGTATCGTGCTGCCGTCGGTCAGCACGAACAGGCTGGCTTCCTCACCCTCCAGAAATTCCTCGATCACCGCATCGCCACCGGTTTTGCCGAACATGCCGTCCAGCGCGCCCTCGGCTTCTTCCCGCGTTGTCGCGATCGTCACGCCCTTGCCTGCTGCAAGGCCATCGGCCTTGATCACCACGGGCAGCCCGAAATCGCCGAGCGCCGCGAGCGCGCCATCGCGCGACGTGACGCGGGCATAGCGCGCGGTGGGGATCTTCGCGCGTTTGCACAAATCCTTGGTAAAGCCCTTCGATCCTTCGAGCTGTGCCGCCTTGGCATCGGGGCCGAACACCGCGATCTTCATCGTCCGCAGATTATCGGCGAGACCGTCGACCAGCGGCGCTTCCGGCCCGATCACGACGAGCTCGATTGAGTTACGCAGGCAGAAATCGATGATGCCGCGGTGATCGGCGGGGCCGATCGCGGCGATCGTCGCATGTTGGGCTATGCCGGGGTTGCCGGGTGCGGCATAAAGCGTCGTCAGGGCGGGCGATTGCGCCAGCTTCCATGCCAGCGCATGCTCGCGGCCGCCCGATCCGATCAGCAGGACGTTCATGTCAGTCAGTTTCCCCGATGAAGGCCCAGATACGCCAGGATCAACGCCCGGATCGCGGCTGTTAGCCGAGACGATCCCCGGCGACAATGCAGCGCCCCTAAGCGTTGGCGAGCTTTCGATGAAACTCAAGCGCTTCGTTGAGGGTGAGTTCGGCCATGTCCGGCTGCGCGGGGAGATATCGGGCTATAAGCGCGCCGTCTCGGGTCATGTCTATCTGGCGCTGAAGGATGAGAGCGCAGTCATTGACGGGGTGATCTGGAAAGGCGCGGCGAGCGCGCTGCCCTTCACCCCGCAGGACGGGATCGAAGTGATCGCCACCGGCAAGCTCACCACCTATCCGGGGCGCTCGAAATACCAGATCGTGATCGATCGAATGGAACTGGCCGGCGAAGGCGCGCTGATGGCGCTGCTCGAAAAGCTGAAGGCCAAGCTCGCGGGCGAGGGGTTGTTCGATCCGCAGCGCAAGCAGCCACTGCCGTTCCTGCCGCGCACGATCGGCGTTGTCACGTCCCCGACCGGCGCCGTGATCCGAGACATTCTCCACCGGCTGGCGGATCGTTTCCCCAGCCATGTGATCGTCTGGCCCGTGGCGGTTCAGGGCGATGGCGCGGCGGCGCAAATTGCCAAGGCCGTGCGCGGTTTCGATGCGATCGCGCCCGGTGGTCCTGTGCCGCGTCCCGAACTTGTCATTGTAGCGCGCGGGGGTGGCTCGATCGAGGATCTCTGGGCCTTCAGCGAAGAAGTCGTGGTGCGCGCGATTGCGGATTGCCGTATCCCGATCATCTCGGCGGTGGGGCATGAAACCGATACCAGCCTGTCCGATTTCGCCGCCGATCTGCGCGCGCCAACGCCCACTGCTGCTGCTGAGATTGCCGTACCGGTGCGCACCGATCTGATCGCGACCGTGGCCAGCTATGCCCAGCGCAGCCAACGCTGCGTGCGGCGTTATCATGAGCGCGCGCGCGAACGGCTGGATGCGATGACGCGGTTGATGCCCCGGCGTGATGCGCTGCTCGGGCCGCAACGGCAAAAGGCAGATGATCTGGGCGCGCGGTTTGATCGCGCGCTGGAGGCGCGGGTGATGCGCGGGCGAACCCAGCTCGACCGGGTCGGCGCGGTGCTGCGTCCGGCGATGCTCGAACGGCAACTGGCCAGCGCGCGCGATCGATTGGGACGGACCGTGCAACTGCTCGAGGCGGTGAACCCCAGCGGCTTGCTGAAGCGCGGCTATGTGCTGGTCGAGGCGCGCGGTGGCGGTGTCGTCACCAGCGCAGCACAGGCGCGCGCGGCAGCGGCGCTTACCCTTCATTTTGGGGACGGCAGCGTCGATGCGCGGGTTGAGCGTACGGGGACGAAGGCCTATGAAAAGCCCAAGAGTGATCAGCCGAGCCTGTTGTAACAGCGGTTCGGCCATGCGCCCGGCGCGCTTGATAGGTCGGGGATCGCTAAGGAAAATGCCATGTTGATGTCGAATACCGATCGCCCCGCCCGGCTTCATTACATGGCCAACAGTTTTCGCGTCCTCGCGCCGGGCGATCATGTCGCCTGCGCGGTGACGGGTGAGCGGATCGGGCTCGATGCGTTGCGCTACTGGAGCGTCGCCTTGCAGCAACCCTATGCCAGTGCGGCCATCGCGATGGCGGCGATGAACCCCGAATGAGCAGCCGGGGGGGAACGTCGCCGGGGGGCATGAAACGCAGCCGCCGCTGGGTCGCGGGTATCGCGATCATCATCGTTCAGGGCAGTTGCCTCGCACCGGCGGCCGAACGCCCCGTCCCTCAACCCGCGATGGCAACGCCGTCCCAGCCGGAAGCACCACAGCGATTGCTGAGTCAGACGGGCTTTAGGCTCAGCGGTCCGGTGATCCAAGGCGGCACGGTGATCGGCACGGCGCCTGCGGGCACCACTTTTCTCAGCTTCAATGGCGCCCCGCTGTCACTTGCCCCTGATGGCCGGTTTCTGGTGGCGTTCGATCGCGATGCCCCGCCGACCGCCGTCCTGTCAGCCACGCTGGAGGACGGACGTGTTGTGACCGAAAACCTGACGGTCGCGCGCCGATCCTGGAATATCGAGCGCCTGAACAGCCTGCCCCGCTTCGCCCAGCCGAGCGAGGAGTTCAACCGGCTGCGCCCGGCCGAACTGGCCCAGATCAACGCCGCCCGGCGGATCAGCGTAACGTCATCGGGGTGGCAACAGCCGTTTCTGTGGCCCGTCGTCGGTCGGCTGTCGGGCATGTTTGGCTCACAGCGCATTTACAAGAATGGCGAGGCGGGCAGCTATCATTCGGGCACGGATATTGCCCGGCCGACGGGCACCACAGTGATGGCACCGGCTGACGGTGTGGTGATCCTCGCCGCCGATCATCCCTTCACGCTTGAGGGCAATCTGCTGATGATCGATCACGGCATGGGGCTGAACAGCGCATTCCTGCATCTGTCGCGGATCGATGTGCGCGTGGGCGAAACGGTAAAGCGCGGCCAGCCGATCGGCGCGGTCGGCATGTCGGGTCGCGCCACCGGCCCGCATCTGCACTGGAGCCTGAAATGGCGCGATGCCCGGATCGATCCGCTGTTGCTGGCCGGGCCGATGCCGGTTGTGCAATAGCTGCGCCATCGCCCTGTTGATCGACGGCTCGGTCAGCGAATGCGGTTGACCTGAATGTAGGGGCCGCCCGCAATCGTGGCACGAAAACTGCCGAGAGCCCCGCGCACGATCCTGATCTTGTCGCCCAGATTGGGGGGATAGCGCCCAAGCGATTCACTCATCCGCCAGACCGTACCGTCCTCAAGCGTCAACGAAAACAGATCGCGACCGGCCAGGGCCGTTTTTACGATCTTCCCGGTAATTTCCGGGATGGGCGGCTCATCGCTTGGATCACTTTTGCCGAACAAATTCAGGTTCGGTAGCGCGAAGCCAAACAGCGACCGGTTGACTTTGCGCACCTCGGCGCGGTCGACGACAACGATGGACTTGTTCTCGCGTGCTGCGACAAGCGCCGCTGATGTGCGATCAAAACATGCCAGTCGCTCGGTTGGATCGGTGATTGACCGACACGCCGTCAATTCCCCCACAACGCGCGATGCGCCTTCATCCACGGCCTGATCACGTGGCGCGGCCGTGCCTGCGGTCGGTACAACCAATGCGCAGCCAGCCAGCAGCAGAATCGAAAAGCGCATGTCAGGTCTCCGGAAAATGCGAGCGTTCATGCCTTACCCTATCACGATCGGGCGGTGGTACCACCTCGGGCAGCACAACCGTCACAGGTTGGATGATCTCGTCGTCCGGATTGTTGCAGTTATGTCACGGACATTCTCAAAATCCACAAGGTCACGTTTCTGCATTGCCGCTGCAATTCCGTCGTCTTTATACCTTCACAATCCAAAGGAGGGTCGCGACAGGGGTGCCGCGATTGAGTTTGCTCCGATTAGGCGTCACCAGGGAGGGAATTATGAAGTCCACGTTCCGCAATAAGCTGCTCGCAACGACGTTGCTGATCGGCGCTACCACATTTGCATCGCCTGCTTTTGCCCAGGCTGCGCCTGCAGCGCAGGACGATGCCGAAGCGTCTGAAGCCATCGTTGTTACCGGTTCGCGCATCGCGCGCCGCGATCTCAGCTCGACCAGCCCTGTTTCGGTCGTGCCGGCCGAAGAATTCCGCCTTGCAGGCGCGATCAACGTTGAGCAGGTGCTGAACACGCTGCCACAGGTTGCGCCGGGCGTGACCAGCTTTTCGAACAACCCAGGCAATGGCGCAGCGACGCTGAACCTGCGTAACCTCGGCGCACAGCGTACGCTGGTTCTCGTCAACGGCCGTCGCTGGATGTTCTACGATACCAACCAGATCGTCGATTTGAACACCATCCCACAGTTCCTGCTCGAAGGCGTTGAACTTCAGACCGGCGGCGCTTCGGCCGTTTATGGTTCGGACGCGATCGCGGGCGTTGTGAACTTCCGTCTCCGCCAGAACCTCGAAGGCATCACGCTTGGTGCGCAGAACTCGATCACCGAAGAGGGTGACGGCCACCGGTTCGACGTGAACTTTGCCATTGGCTCGAAGTTCGCTGATGATCGTGGTTCGGTGACGGTTTATGGTAACTACACGCGCCGCGAGCCGATCTTTCAAGGCGATCGCGCATTTTCGCGTTTCGCCGCCGGTGACGGTTGCGTCGTTCGTGGTTCGACCAATCGGGAAACCGGCATCGGGACAAACCTCGGTGGGTCGCTGGCGACCTGCGTTGCACGCGGCGGCGATGTCGGCTTGGTTCCCGGTGGCTCATCGGCAACGCCTATTGCTACCCTGCCAGGTGTTGGGGGCGGTAATGGTTTGATCTTCAATCCGACTGGCGGTGGCACTCGCGCGTTCCTTAACCCTGAAGATCTGTTCAACTTTGCCCCGGTCAACTATCTGCAGCTGCCGCAAGAGCGGTATCTGTTCGGCGGTTACGGTAACTTCGAAATCACCGATGGCGTCGAAGCCTATACCGAACTGAGCTATGTCAACAGCGAAGTCGCCCAGGAACTGGCAGCAACGCCGGCCGGTATTTCGGCAAGCCTGCAGATCAACAGCCCCTTCTTCAATGCGGCAACGCAGGCGGCTCTGACCGCAGCGGCGACTCCAGCAGACCTTGCGCTGGGTCGTTCGACCCAGACCGTCGGTTATCGCTTCCAGCAATCGGGTCCGCGCAACTCGAACCAGGGTCGTTCGGCATTCCGCATGTTGGCTGGCGTGCGTGGCGATATTTCGCCGAAGTTCAGCTACGACCTGTTCTATTCATACGCGCGGACCGAAAACACCCAGTTCCAGCAGGGTAACGTGTCGGTCAGCCGGTATCGCGCATCGCTCGAAACCGAAACCGTTGGTGGCGTAACGCGTTGCCGCGACGCTGCAGCTCGCGCTGCGGGTTGTTTGCCGGTCAACGTGTTCGGTTTGGGTCTCGCCGATCCTGCTGCACTCCGGTACGTGACGATCAACTCGACCAACCTTGAAACATCCGATCTGCAGAACCTAGTCGGCACGATCAATGGTTCGCTGGGCAGCCTCTTCGGCAACACCGAAGAAGTCGGCTTCGCGATCGGTGGTGAATATCGTCGCGTCTCCGCAGCTTATGTCCCGGACACGTTCCTTGCTTCTGGTGACGTGGTTGGCTTCAACGCCGGCCAGCCAACCAGTGGCAATTATGACTCGAAGGAAGTGTTCGGCGAAATCCGCGTTCCGCTGATCAAGGACTCGTTCATTCACCGCCTCGAAGTCACCGGTGCAGCACGTTATTCGGACTATTCGCTGGATCGCGTTGGTGGTGTCTGGACCTACGCCTTTGGCGGCGACTTCGCGCCGATCCCCGATGTGACCTTCCGTGGCCAGTATCAGCGTGCAACGCGCGCACCGAACGTTCAGGATCTGTTCGGTGGTCAGTCGGTTGGTTTCCCTGGTGCCATCGATCCCTGTTCGGATCGTGGTCCGGTGGCAAACCAGACGGCTACTGTCCGCGCCCTGTGCGTTGCCAATGGCGTACCTGCCGCAAACGTCTTCACGCGTGCTGTGCAGCCGAACGCGCAGATTCAGGCTCTGTTCGGTGGCAACCCAAACCTTGGCGCAGAAACGTCGGACACGTTCACCGTCGGTGCCGTCATTCGTCCAAGCTTCGTGCCACGGCTGAATATCACGATCGATTACTACAACATCAGCCTGCGTGATCAGATCGCAACCTTCGCTGGTGGTCTCGCCAACGCGCTATCGCTCTGCTTTACGGTCGCTCAGGACCTGTCGAACCCGATTTGTTCGATCTTTGCTGGTGCTCGTAACCCGGCAACCGGTGCATTGGGTGAAACCTCGGGTGGTCGTAACCCTGCCATCTTGTCGGCAAACATCGCCTCGCTGACGACCACGGGCATCGATTTGCAGGTCGACTACACAGTGCCGGTTGCCTTCTCGCTGACGGGTTCTGGTTCGTCGCGTCTCAATATGTCGTTTATCGGCACGTATCTCGATACGTATCGCAGCACGGTTGTCGCCGCGATCCCAGAACGCGTGACGATCGCTGAAGGGTCGATCTCTGGTAACCCGCTGCCACGCTGGCGCCACACGGCACGCTTCAGCTATATTGATGGTCCGGCACAGCTGTCTCTTCGCTGGCGCTACACTGGCCCGGTTTCTGACCCACGCATTACCAATACCTTCAACGGTCTGGTGCGTGTCCCGCAGGACCCCGCGCAGTTCTCCAACCCACGGATTGGTGCGTATAACTACTTCGATCTAACCGTGTCAGCATCGGTCACGCAGAACTTCCAGCTGACCGCCGGCGTGAACAACATCGCCAACGTCAAGCCGACGGTGTTGGGCAGCTTGCAAGAACAGGGTAACAACTTCCCTGGGACGTACGATCCATTGGGTCGTGACTTCTTTGTCAGCGGTCGTCTGACCTTCTAATTTTCAGACGTACATGACTGAATTTGGGCGGTGAACTTCGGTTCGCCGCCCTTTTTCGTTGCATCACAGGCACCGCGCTTTAAATCGCCGGAGCGCAGCGGGACCCTAGTACATGAAACTATTAGGAAATAATCGACGGCAGCGTGCGGTTGATCGTGTGCGACCCCGCTAGATCACAGCGTCAAACGCAACCGTCAAACGTTCGCCACGCGCGAAGGGACGGGTGCCGTGAAACAGATAACTGGGGAATAGGGCCAGCCGCCCCGGCTTCGGTTCGATCATGGCCAAGGGGTCTAGTCCCAGCTGCAGTTCGGCAGGTGCACCGCCGATTTCAAGCCAACCCTGCTTGCTCACCGACGTAACACCATCGGGAACCACGATGTAACATGCCGAACTGAGCACGCCTTGCGGGTGGATATGGCTGACGTGAAAACCATCATCGACCAGCCGCACCGACCATGACCCGGCCAGTTTGAGCGTATCACGGGCATAGCGCAGTAGCGGATGGCTATTATCCGCCGCGGGCAATTGTGCCATGAACGTGGCAACAGCCTGCTCGATCGCGGCCGCAAGGGCGCCCAACTCGGGTTCGCGGCGCCAGAACAGGCGGCCCCGCGTCTGCGTGCCACCGCGCAGCGATTGGCCGATCGGGTGTGCGCGTGTGAGGTGAATGCGCCGTAACACCGTCGCAAGGTCGTCAAGCTGCCCAGCGTTCAATGCAAGCTCGGTCGCACCCCAAAGCCCGGGTCGGCCAACCAGCCAATCGAGTCGCTTGTCCCCCGTCAGTCGCCACGCCAGCGACAGATAAGCCCAACCCGGAACCGAATTCGGAGTCCGCGTAACGAGGGTTTCAAGCAGCTCCGCGGCCTCGTCGGCCTTGCCCATCCGCAGCGCCAGCCTTCCTTGCACTTCACGGGACACGTCCGTGTCGGGAAGGGCACGTAATTGTTCCTGTGCCGATGCCCATTGGCCCGTCTCTCCTTCCAGCCGCGCAAGCTCGAATGCCCAATCCGCCTGGGTACCACAAACCTGCTCGCCATCGCGCAATGCCTGGAGGGCGCGGGCATAATCGCCCCCCGCACTGAGGGCGGACGCCAGTGCCTGATGCAGCGCGGGATTGGTCGGCATTTGGGCGATGGCATTGCTGATCGGTGCCGTAAAATCATCGGCGCTGCCGGATTCGGCGCGCAGCATTGCCAGTTCATACAGCCCCTCAATCCATGACGGATCATGGCGAACGACATCGTGCAACACGTCCAGCCCGGATATGTCGCCTTCAGCGAGCATGGCATGGACGACGCCCAGGATGAGAGGACGATAGCCCGGGGTGCGCTGCAGGGCGGCGATGTAGCGGGTGACCGGCGAAGCTTCGCCCGTCTCAAGCGCCAGCCGCGCCCGGCCATCCAGCGCCACCTTAAGCGACGGATCGATCGCCAAAGCACGATCAAACGCAGCGATCGCTTCATAGGGGCGTTCCAGCGCCATCAGCGCGGCACCACGCCCGCCATGCATTTTGGCTTGATCGGGCAGCGCCTTGGCAAGGGCGTCGAACGCGGCAAGCGCCTCTGTCAGGTGCCCCAGCCGGTGGAGCGCCAGCGCACGATTATAATGCGCTTCCGAGAATGCCGGGTTGATCCGGAGCGCTTGATTATAAAGGTCGATCGCTGCCGCGGGATTGCCTATATCCGAATGCAAATTGCCCCAATTGGTCAGGATTTGCGGATCGTTCGGGCGGAGCTGATTGGCAGTGGCAAATCGATCCTCGGATTGCGCAGGCTGCCCTTCGGCTTTGAACACCAGTGCGCGCAAATGAACGCTGTCGGCTTGATCCGGGTGACGCGCATCCAGCTGATCGAGCAGTTGGTGCGCCTCGGCATAGCGGGCGGTTGCGTAGGCCTGATGAGCTGAATGCAACATCTGATTCAGGGTGGTTTGCATCGTGCCGCCTCTTCCCGTGGATCGCCGCTTCTATCGCTGCCGATCAACGGTCGCGAAACCAGCCCGTGATTGAAAAGCGCCCAATCGGCGCGAATGGCGGCACATAGCTGACATGGTGATCCTGTGGCACGCGAAACAGGCTCAGCGCGTTGAAGCGTGGCCGGTACCCGGCAATGATGTCACCCTCGGCGTCGAGAAAGTTGAGATAGCCACCCCAATCGGGTTTCCAGTCATCGGGAGCAAGGCTCAGCACATAGGCGACCCGCCAGCCTTCGCCGACATGGCTGTCGTTATGTTTCGAAAGGAAATGGGTCGGGGCATATAATGTTGCCTGCGCATCAGCCTTGATCAATTCGGCGATGCCGGTGATCTCGCGGATGAACGACAGAAACGGTGCGTCGTTGATATGTTCGAACAGAATATCGTGCGGCGAATCGGGCATCCAGCGACCAAGATAGGCATCGAGCAACGGATAGCGTGCATAGGCAAAGGCATAATCACCCCGCTGCGCCGTCGCCTGAACAGATCGGTCGATCGCTTGACGGTCGGCAGGGGACAGGGCAGCAAATTCCTTTGGTGTCAGCCCTTTTGGCCCATCGGTCCCGGCCTTCCAAGCCAATCCCCAAGGGGTTTGCTGCGTGAGGATTGACCGCAATGCCTTGGCGGATGCCGAGTTTAGCACATCCCGGATCTGAACGCGGCCATCGCGCAAAAAATCTCTGTTGAGTGCCGCGCGATCCAGATCGGGATTCAGCGCCAACAGGTGCAGCAATTGATCTGAGGAGGCGGGCGCAAGCGACATGGGTGACGGCCTGTTGTGGACGAAAATCCTACGGGCGGCATCGACAAACCACAACCCTGGGACAGTGATGGTGCACCTGCCCGTCGCAACGATCGGATCGTGCGCGATTATCCCTGGGCATTCAGCGATCAGGAAACGTGATCGCTCGTTTCAATCGCAAAACCCATTACGTTTCTGGAATAACGTTGTTTCATATTAGCAACATTACAGCAATAAAACGGCCTATTTTGTTACAAACCGTTTACAATATGACCACGAAAGGTGCACCAACCCAACCATGACCAATTGGTTGTGTTGCATGAGCGCTGATGGCCAGCGCGGCGAAATGCAGCTTCAACGGCCACAAACAGGGGCAGAAAATGACGAAAACAGGTTTTTCTCGGAAGGGCAGCGCATTTGTCGCGCTCAAGATGTTCGCGTTGGTCAGTTCCAGCCTTGCCGGTGGCTTGATCGCTTCGGCCCCTGCGGCAGCGCAGGATTACACCCAGATTTCGGCCACGGGCAGGGTCACCGGTACCGACGGCAAAGGCATTGGCGGCGCGACGATCGAAGTGACGTCGAACGATCAGGGTTTCAGCCGCACGGTCACCACCGATTCAAGCGGTGGCTATCGCATCAGCCAGCTGCCACCTGGCAGTTACACTTTCACGATTTCGGCCGATGGCTTTGATACCTTCACGGACAGCGCTGTGCCGCTGAGCCAGGGCACGGCCGCCAACCAGTTCGCGCTGTCACCAACCGGCGGCGCTGCAAGCGGCGACATCGTGGTGGTCGGTGGTCGTACATCGGTTCCCGATTTCGATCGCAACACGACGGGTGCGGTCATTCGCGTCGGAGAGATCGCAACGCGTGTGCCGATCGCTCGCGATATCACCTCGGTCGTCTTGCTGTCACCAGGCACGGCTGCCGGCGACACCGCGTTCGGCAATCTGCCGTCGATCAACGGCTCGTCGGTTTCGGAAAATGTCTATTACGTCAATGGCCTGAACATCACCCAGTTCCGCAACGGCCTGGGTGCCGTGACAGTGCCGTTCGACTTCTATGACACGGTCGAAGTCAAGAACGGGGCGATTGCCGCCGAGTTCGGTCGCACCACGGGCGGCGTCATCAATGCGACCACAAAGTCGGGCAGCAACAAGTTCCACGTCAGCGGCACCTTCAACTGGGAGCCGGATGATCTACGTTCCGATACACCGAACACCTTCGCAACCGATGCCGATTCGGCCGCGGTCAACCGGACGGAATTCATCGCCCAGGCATCGGGCCCGATCATCAAGGATCGGCTGTTCTTCTACGCGCTCGTCAACACACGGTCGGTCACCAGTGCAGGCGGCTTCACCGGCACGTCGAGCATCACGACAACGGGCGTAAATGCCTGTTCCTCCAACCCCGCGATGTGCAGTGATTTCGGCAATCTGCGCGCTGCCAATCTAACGACGGCGGGCACGCAATATATCCGCGATTCGAACAACAGCCCGTTTTACGGCGGCAAGCTCGACGCGGTGATCATCGACGGTCACCGGCTTGAAGCGACCTATTTCAACACATCGGGCGAAACCACGCGCGACACCTTCGGCACGTCGCTCTACACGCTCGCCAGCGGCCAGCGCTACAACCCGAACACCAATGCACCAGGCGGCTATGCCTCCTCGACAGTTTTCCGCAGTGGCGGCGAAAACTATGTGTTCCGCTATACCGGCACGTTCACCGATTGGCTGTCGCTCTCGGCTGCCTATGGTCGCAACTATAACCGCGATACGACGGAATCGAACACGCCGAACCTGCCGTCGATCGTTGATCAGCGGGGCGGTGCCAACACCGGCATCGGCAATACGACCGCTAACGCACAGCTGAACTTCGACAAGCGCACCTTCTACCGCGCTGACGCCGATCTCAACTTTCAGCTGCTCGGGGCCCATCACGTCCGCGGCGGCTATGATCGTGAAGAGCTTGATCTGTCGTCGTTCACTCAGGCCAATGGTGGCTTCCAGTTCACGCTGGCAACCGCAGGTGGCGCAGGTGTTGATCCAGTGACGGGTCTGCCGACCGGCACCAACTATGCCATTGCGCGCACCTTTGTCTCGGGTGGCCAGTTCACCACCCGCAACGAAGCCTTCTACATCCAGGATAGCTGGTCGCTGTTTGACAACCGCCTACGCCTCAACCTGGGGATCCGCAACGATCGCTTCGTCAACCGCAATGCGGACGGCGTTGCCTTCTACACCACGGGCAACCAACTGGGTCCACGTCTGGGTGCCATCCTCGACGTGTTCGGCGACCAGACGACCAAGCTATACGGGTCGTTCAGCCGCTATTTCCTGCCTGTTGCGGTGAACACCAATGTGCGTCTGGCCGGGTCGGAGCTCGATTACGACGCCTATTTCCGTCTGACCGGCCTGAACGCGAACAGCACGCCAATTCTTGGTGCGCCGGTTACGACGGGTGCGGGATTCGAAACCTGTCCTCCCGGTGGTCCTGCCGGTACGAGCTGCGTTATTCGTAACGATGGCACCGTTCCCGGCACCGCCACCACGGTGGCGTCGAACCTGAAGTCGCAATCGACCGATGAATTCATCGTTGGCGCAGAGCGTCGGCTGGGCTCGAAAATTCGGGTCGGTGCGTTCTTCACTTACACCAAGCTGAATGACTCGCTGGAGGACGCCGCCCTCGACACCGCGATCGTTCCGCTCTGCGTTGCGGCTGGCAACACCGATGCAGCTTGCCGGGCCATCTTCAACGGCGTGCATCAATACGCCTTGATAAACCCGGGTCGCGATGTCGCGATCACGCTGTCTGATCCGTTCCCGAACCAGACTGCGGCGCAGACCGTCGTCTTGTCGGCGGCATCGCTTGGGTATCCGCAGGCGAAGCGTACCTACACTGCGGCCACGGTCACGTTCGACCGTGACTTTGATGGCAAGTGGAGCTTCTCGGCCAGCTATACCTGGTCGAAGCTGCGCGGGAACATCGAAGGGGGCATCCGCTCGGATAACGGCCAGACCGACTCCGGTCTGACCACTGCGTTCGATCTTCCGGCGCTGGTGAACGGATCTACCGGCAATCTGCCGAACGATCGCCGCCATAACTTCAAATTCTATGGCAGCTACAATCTGTTCGACTGGCTGAACATCGGCGGCAATTTGCAAGTCACGTCGCCGCGCTCGTTCGGGTGTCTTGGACGCGCACCGGCCAATGCCGATGCCAACCTGGCCGGTCGTTTTTACGGCGCAGCATCATTCTATTGTAACCTTGATGCGGGCGGCAACGTCATCAGCAACCCGGTTGGGTTCACGCTCGTCAACCCGACCGGCGCTGGCAACAGCACCCTGCAGCTCACGCCGCGCGGCAGCCAGTTTCAGTCCGATTGGGTTGCCAACCTGAATATCGATGCCGCGATTAAGATCCCGAGCGACATGTTCCAGGGGACGCTCCGTGTATCGGTATTCAACGTTCTGAACCGAACCGCACGGACCGATTTTGTCGAGGCAGGTACCGTTGGTGCGGGCACGCCAAACGCAACCTATGGTTTGCCCAACACCTACCAGGCACCACGATCGGTTCGCCTGCAGCTGGCCGTTGGCTTCTAAGCGCAACGACTATTCTGGGACAAATTCAGGGGAGGTCGCTGCCGCGGCCTCCCCCTTTTTGTCCGCCGATCACGCAATCGTCAGCGTCAGCGCGCCGTCACCTTCGTCGACATTGATCGCCGCCCCATCCCTCACGTCGCCGCGCAGGATCAGGTCGGCCAGCGGATCCTGAAGATAACGCTGGACCGCGCGCTTGAGTGGCCGTGCCCCATAAACAGGGTCATAGCCGACCCGCCCCAGCCAGCTGCGCGCACCCTCGGTCAGCGTGATCGTCACCTTGCGTTCCGCCAGCAATTTGCGGACGCGCTCGACCTGGATATCGACGATCGGCGCCATTTCGCTCTGCCCCAACCGGTGGAACAGCACGATCTCGTCGAGCCGGTTCAGGAATTCGGGGCGGAAATGCCCACGCACGATTTCCATCACTTGCGGCTCGACCGACGCGGCGGGTTCGCCGTCACCAAGCGCGGTCAGATACTGACTACCCAGGTTCGATGTCAGCACGATGATCGTATT
>CAZYOU010000067.1:0-15665 GCA_964649315.1 uncultured Stakelama sp.
CGCCCGCGACGATACCCATCGCGAGGCTCGGTCGGGCGATCAGGCGAGGCAGCGTGCTTACGTAACACCGCTTCAACCAGCCGACCAAGCGCGTGTCACCCTCCGCCTTGATCGGCGCATTCGGCAACAGGAACAGGCAGAGCGCGGGCGTCACCACCAGCGCCACGAGCAATGACGCCGCAATCGCCAGCACATAGGCAATCGCCAGCGGCTGGAAGAACGTGCCCGCCACCCCGCCGAGGAAGAAGATCGGCAGGAACACCAGCATCACGATCAGCGAGGCGAACGCCACCGCTGTCCGCACCTCTAACGATGCCGCCAGCACAACATCGAACGCCGAGCGCGGATTGCCCGCCTCGCGATTGAGCCGCAGCCGCCGGGCTATGTTCTCGACATCGATGATCGCGTCATCGACCACCTCGCCGAGCGCAATCACCAGCCCCGCGATCACCATCGTGTTGATCGTTGCCCCACTCCACAACAGCACCAATCCCGCGCCGAGCAGCGACAACGGGATTGCGACCAGGCTGATCAGCGCCTGACGCCAGTCACGCGTGAACACGAACAGCACTATCGCCACCAGCAGACAGCCGATCATCAGCGCACGGCTGAGGTTGTCGATCGACCGTTCGATGAAGGTGGCGGGGCGGAAGATCGTGGTGTCGATCTTCACTTGCCTAAGGCCAGGCCGCAATTCAGCGACTGCCGCCTCGACATCGCGGGTCAGTTGCAGTGTGTTGCCGGTCGGCTGCTTCTCGACAATCAGCATCAGGCCGGGGCCGTCATCGATGATCGCATTACCGATCGGCGCGGCGAAACCTTCGACCACGCGCGCGACATCGCCGATCCGCACCGGCGCGTCGCCGGCGATCTTGATCACGGTGCGCGCCAGATCATCGGCGGTCTGGATGGCACCTGCCTGCTGCACGGCTAGGCGCTGGTTGGGCGTGTCGACAAAGCCGCCGCCGCCGACGAGCACGGCATCGCCGGTCGCGAGCCGCAAATCGTTAAGTGTCACCCCTGCGGCATTCAGCCGGTCGGGGTCGGCGAGCACTTGTAGCTGCCGATCACGATAGCCCCAGACGGCGACGTTGGCGACACCAGGCACCGCCATCAGCCGAGGCCGGATCGTCCAGCGCACCAGCTCGGACAGTTGCATCTGGTCGAGCTTGCTGGACGACACGCCGATCTTCATGGCCCGGCTGGTCGATGAGAGCGGCGGGAGCATCACCGGCGGTCGCGCGGCACTAGGCAAGCGGCTCTGCACTTGCGTCACCCGTTCCTGCACCAGCTGGCGCGCGCGGATCACATCGGTGCCGCGATCGAACAGGATCGTGACCGAAGACAGGCCGAGCACCGATTTCGAGCGCAAGGTCGCCAGATCAGGCACACCATTGACGGCGGTCTCGATCGGCACGGTGATGAGGCTTTCGACCTCCTCGGTCGACAGGCCCGGCGCTTCGGTCTGAATCTCGACCTTGGGCGGCGCGAATTCGGGGAAGACATCGAGCGGCACATCGGTCGAGGCGCGCACCCCCAGCACCACCAGCAACGCCGCGCTAGCAAGCACCAGCACACGCTGGGTGAGTGCGGCACGAACCAGCCATGCCAGCATCAGTGCGCCACGCCGAACTCGGTGCCGAACAATTCAGCTGCACCCGTCGTAACGACTTCCGCGCCGGGCGTGAGGCCGCGCGACAGAATCGCGCGATCGCCTTGCGAGGAGGCGACTTCGATCCGCTGGCGGATGAAGACGTCGGACGCCGTCTTCGCATAGACCCATTCGCCGCCGTAGATGTCGCGCACGATTGCCGATGTCGGCACCGACAGGCCATCGGTCGTCCCGCCCGCAATAGGCAGCGTGACGCCGACCCGCGGGCCAACGCGATAAGCGCGGTCGCGATTGTCCAGCGCGAAATAGAGATCGACCGTCCCGGCAACGGCATTGGCCGATGGCGGCGCCTGAACCGAACGGGCAGCGCGCGCCGCGCCGGTGTCGCCCAGCGGCCGGATCATCGCGGCCCGCCCGCGCTCGACCGCGCCGACATCACTACCGAACACCGGCACGCGGACCCACAAGGTTGATTGGTTGGCCAGCGATCGGATGGCTGGTCCGAGCAGACGCCGTTGTGCGCTGGCCGCATTGGCGGCGGCCTTGGCGGCGGCAAGCGCGGCTGCGGCTTCATCGCGCGCGCGAACACTGCCCGCTTCTTCGCGCACCAGGGCAGCGGCGCGATCGAATGCGATCCGCGCCAAGCCAAGCTGCGCCCGCGTTCGCGCGACCTCGCCATCGGCGGCGACTTGCTGGATGCCGAGCTGCTGGAGATTACTCACCGAATTGGTCGGCACGCCGCCGACGCCCGCGGGCACGACGATCTCGCCGCTGGTCGCACGCGTCACGCTGGCGCTGCTCGTGCCGACCCGTATGGTGGCGATGCCCAGTCGTGCTTGCGCTTCGCCCGTCAACGTCAGCCGCAGCAGATCGCTCTCATGCGCGACTGCCTCGGCCTTGGCCGGTGCGGCGGGCGAGGGTGTCGGCTTGCTGCCACAGGCCGCCAACAGGCATACCGGAACCAAAACAAGTATCGAGCGCGACGCGGTCATAATCGCTGTCTAGCTGCAAGCGATTGGGGCCAGCTTAGCGCGGCTATACCATATCCCAATGTTGAACTTGGACAACGTCACGTCAGGCCGGAAGGCAGCGACGCGGCTGTCGACAAAACTGCGGGGATGCAAGCACTGGCCAGACTTTGTTTGACAGTCCTTAGCCGCGACCGACCGAAATTATCCAATGATCTGAGTGCCCAGCTTTGTCCCCTATGGGGCACCATTTTCTCTGAAGCACAACCGAGAACCTCTGAACGGCGTTTCTGATTCCGCCGCTCATCGTCACAAGATGCCCATTTCTGTTTGACTTGTTGGATTTTGTTCATCAAATGTTCTCGCCGCATTTTCGGGTGAGGCGGTATGATTCGAACTTCGAACCACAAACAGCAAAGCGCATTTTCACACTGGCTGCGCACGGGCCGGCTGCCCGTTGCTTCGGCCGATGGCGGGATCGAACTCAAATTTAATCCATGGCATGATCCCGATGATGGCCGGTTCACCTTTGCCGGATCGGGGCGGCATTATGGCGCGGCCGGTGGCCAAGCTGCGGCTCGCGCTAATCCTCGGCAACCTCGAATCTCAGCAAAGCCGCGCGTAGAAGCGGCGGGCGCTGGGCAACCAGCGCGGCCGACCCCGAAACCGGCAGCGCGCGGCGCGGCGGGGGCACGGTCCAAGCCCATGGGGCCGCAGCAGGGCAAAGGAGGTCATCCCGCTATCGAGTTTGTGGGCGGGGTAGGCGATGGGCTCTATGATGTCGCGGAAGGCGTGGTCACGGATACCTATGCCGCGCTGACGACCAATCCGGCTACGACAGCGCGCAACACTGTGCTGGGGATTGCCGGTGCGATCGATGCGGCGATCGCAGCCGAAGAGACGCCAGCGCGGGTTCAGGCGTCGCGGGCTGCCAAGAGGATCGCCAATGCAACACCGCGCGATTTCGGGCGCGCCGCCGGATCGGTTGCAGGAAACGTGGTGGTATCAGTCGCACCGGGTGCGGCGGTCGCGAAGGTTTCGGCAGCGCGTCGCCTTCGGATGGCAAGGCCCAGCCCAGGTCCGTTTCCGCCGCCGCAGATCGGCTGGGTGAAAGAAAACCTTGGTCCCGACAGTCCCGCAAAGCGTTACAATGATTCGGCACCCAACGCTCGGCCCGGTATGGCACCGACACTGATGCGGACAATGGCCAACGGTTCCAAGCGTCCAGTGAAGTTCGACGGCCCAAGAGGCGAGTACATGGAAGATTGGAAGCTCAAAGTTGTTACCAGGCCGAGAGCACGAGCCCAAGTAGTGCGTCAGACGCAAGCCTTAGAAGAAAATGGGACTATCGGAACGTGGGTGGTTCCGAATGAAAAGGAGCGTGCGAAAGCGCTAAAACTATTCAAAGAAATGAACGTTAGAAACATCAAGGTAAGGGTCGAGAAGCCATGATTGCGCAACAGGTTGCACGAATTATTGCCCACTTCATGCTGTTCCTCGAACAGACAGACGAAGAAAATCTCGATCCAGATACCGCTGTTGAGATGATGGAATGCCTAGCAGGTGATATGGAAAACCTGGATAGGGGGTTTCTTCGCGAACTGGTCGATGCATTTGCCGTAATTGCTCCCGAGTACAGTGGCGAGGCGGAGAAGCTGGTGCGCGATATCCCTTATGGCTTTTATCTCGAGGAAGCACTGGCCGAGGGTGATCCGGTGCGCTTGGCGGAGCTGGAGGCGATACGCGACGCCAGGATCGACTAAACAGAGTCGAGCTGCATTGCGTTCGCTATTCGAAGCTTACGGTCGCAACGCTGCCGTCCCTATTGTAACATTCGCTCAGGTGCAAAGGCCTGCCGAAGGTCGATTATCGGCTGGTTCGAGCCTGTGCTTCTCGAACCGCCCAACAAAAAACGGCGGAGGATCGCTCCCCCGCCGCCTTTGCATTGATCATTCAGCCGGGCGAACCGCCTCGCTGCTTACAGTTTGGTGCGAATGCCCAGGAAGAACAGCCGGCCGAGGCCCGATACCGGATAGGCCGAGCTCGACAGATAGGGGACGGCATTGGTCAGGTTGTTGACGCCGCCATAGATCGCGCTGTCCTTGAAGATATCGTAATTGAACGACAGGCCGTGGATGAAATAGGTCGGCGCAAAGCCTGCGTCACCGAATTCGGTCGCGATCCGCTCGATCTGGATCGCCGCCGCCACAGCGGTGCTGTCGATATACTGGACGTTATATCCGACCGAGAGCTTGCCGCGCCGCAGGTTGACGTTCGCGGTACCCGAAAATTCAGGAACGCTCAGTTCACGCAGCGCGGGGTTGACCAGGGTCGGGTCGTTCGGATCGAAGAAGCGATCGACCTTCTCGGTCCAGTTGCCGTTCAAACCGATGTTGATCTTATACTCGCTGATATCAAAGCCATAATTGATGCTGGCATCGATGCCCGATGTTTCGATCCGACCGAAGTTCAGCTGGGTCTGGGTCAGGAAATTGAAGCCAAACGTTGCCGGTCCTGCGGTGGGGCCGTTACGGCGGAACAGGCTGCAGAACTGGTTCGGAAAGGTCGTGTTGTCGTAGCAGGTGTTGACGATATCCTGCGCCTGTACGGCCGCAATCGCGTCGTTGATACGGATCGAGTAGTAATCGGCCGACATCGTCAGCCCGGGAATGAAGCGGGGCTGCAACACGGCGCCCGCGGTAAAGGTCGTTGCGGTTTCCTTGTCGAGGTTCGGGTTACCACCGCTGGTGCCTGAGAAGCGCCCGGTCAGCGGATCACTGTAATTCGCAATAAACGCCGCCGGATTGGCAATGCCAAGCGCGGTCGCCGCTGCGACGCAGTTTGCCCGACGCGACGGGGTCGCATTCTGGTTGACCACGTCGCATGGATCAGACGGACGGAAGGTCGCCCCCTGAGCCGGGCTGAACAGCTCGGCGATGTTGGGGGCACGGATCGCGCGGGCATAGGTGCCGCGGAACCGGATATCGGGGATCGGTGCCCAAATGCCGTTGACGTTCCAGGTGAATGCACCGCCAACCGTCGAATAATCGGAATAGCGACCTGCTGCCCCAACCGTCAGTTCGTGGAAAAACGGTGTATCCTTCAGCAGCGGCAGCGAGAATTCGCCAAACACTTCCTTGACGTCGAACGACCCACCGGTGTTCAGCGTCCGCGTTGACGGATCGAAGATCAGCTGCTGGTTGGCCGACACATCACCGATGAAGGTGCCCGCGGGGCCTGCTGGTGAGTTTTCGGGCAGCAGGCCCAGTTCGAGATCACTGAACCGCGAACTCGATGTCTCACGACGATATTCGCCACCAATGACGAACTGCGGTGCCCCACCCGGTAGGTTGAAGAAGCTGCTCGTGTCGCCCGAAACCGAGCCGGTGATGACCAGCTGGGTCAGGCGGAACAGATCGGTCGTCGGCGTGGTGATGAAATCCACCGCTGCCTGGCTGACCGAGTTGACGCCGTTCAGAATGTTTGCCGGGCGGCACTGGCCATCGCCCGGCCGGAAAGTGAAGAAACCGCCCTCGATGAAGGGAAAGGTTTCCGAGCCGGGATAGGGCGTATTGCTGATATCCGATCGGCAGATCGGCTGACCATTGGGACCACGCACCACATCGATTGCAGCGAACAGCCGGTCATAGCGCACCGAGTTGCTCTGCGTGACTGAGTTGTCGGTCCGGCCATAGTTGACCACCAGTTCGTAGTTGAGGTCGCTCGTCACCTCCCCGCGAACGCCGCCGACGATGCGATAGGTGTCGCGCTTGGCGGTCTGAATGTTCGGCCCGAGATCAAGAAAGTCACGGCTGACGCGCAGACCGCCGGCATCGTTCGATTCCGCCTGCAGTGCAGCCGGGGTGAACGGGTTGTCCGGGAAGATCAGCAGCGAATCGTAGAAAGTGTTGTAATTGTTGCGCGAGGTGGTGTTGGTGCGCGCATATTTGGCATCGACGAAGAACTCCGCCGCCGGCGAAAGCTCAAAATTGGCGCGGAAATCGCCGTAGAAGCGTTCGCTGCCCGGGATCAGCGAAGTCTGGTTGGTGCGCTCTACCGCGCCGTCACCGCCGAACTGGTTCTGGCTGGTAGAGATGATGCCGTCTTCGAAAATCCTGACTCCGCCATTGCCCGTCGATACATAACAACCGCCGCCGCCGAAGCCGGTCCAACCGACATAGCTTTCGTTACAATCGGCAACGCCGTTATTGTTCAGATCGGTGCTGAAGCGGGCAAAGTCGGCGCGGAAGATGAGGCCGGCATTCGAGCTGATCGCAAATACCGGCTGCGCGCCGATAACGAACGTCGGTGAGTTTGCCGCACGATCGATCAACGCCTGTTCGGCGGCGGTTGGAGTTCGCCCGGGAAACAGTGTTTGGAATGCTGCGAGGCTGGTTGGAATTGTTGGCCCGAAGGAAATGCGCGTCGTGCGCGGACCCGGCCCGCCGACGCGGAAATAATTGGCAAAGTTCGGCGTCGCAGCGGCACTGATATCGCCCTTCTGGAAGCGTCGCGCTGGGTTCTGATAGGTCGTCGAGTTGTTGCCACGGCCATTGTTCGCCGTGAAATCGCGGTCGCCGAACAGTAGTTCAGCATCGTTGGTGTAGCCTGCGGTGAATGAAAAGTTGCCGCGATCACCAGCAAAATTTTTGCCATAGGTCGCCTCGATTCGGAAAGTCTCACCGTCGCCTTGCGTCGAAATGCCGCCCTGGGCGTCAACGCGAAGCCCTTCGAAATTCTTGTTGAGCACATAGTTGACCACGCCCGTGACAGCGTCGGCACCATAGACCGCCGATGCACCGCCCGTGAGCACGTCAACCCGTTCGATCAATGCGTTCGGGATGGTCGCAACGTCGACCGTTTGTGCGCCGGCAACGCCCGAAACATGGCGATAGCCATCGATGAGCACCAGCGTGCGGTTTGACCCGAGTTGGCGCAGGTTGAGCGTTGCCTGACCGACACCGCCGCCGCCACGCTCCAGCGAGTCCGCCACGGTGCCCGAAGAAATCAGTGCCGGAATGGTCCGCAACGTGGCCGTGACGTCGGTGTTACCGGCAGCGCGAAGTTGTTCAGCGGTAATGCTGCTAACGGGCAAAGGTGCGGTCGAATTTGGATCGCGCTGCAATCGGCTGCCCGTAACGACAATCGGATCGTCACCGGTCGTTGGCTCGGCGTCCGGTGCGGTTTGCGCATTGGCTGATCCCGCCAGCATGATGGCAACAATTGATGCGCTTGAAAGCGCAATGAATTTCCGATTTATCTGCATTTGGCCGCCCCCGAGAAAGAAAATTATATCTAAAGGGTGTATCAACATGCGTGGTTTTGCAACGCAGCATAAAAGCGAGGCGGCGATGTCATCAGGAATTTCGTGAACTGTAACATTAAAGACACAAGCGATACGCTTCGGCCGTCGATAGACGCACGTTGCCCGATTCACAGGCAAACATCCTCATTCCCTAGCGTCGGGTTGACGTTATCCCAGTCGTTTCCGCCTTTGGTGGCGTCGGCGCGGTGTAGAGGATTCGCATCAACGTCTCGCCCGGATCGCGCAGCGGATCAGTCGCGATCGTGCTGACACGGCCCGATTCAGGGGCCATGAGCGTCTCGATGATCCGCCCGAACGGGTCAGCTAATGTCGCCACGCGCTGCCCCTTGGTTACGGCATCGCCAAGGTCGACCAGCAGGGTGGCATAACCGCCGCGGCTGGTCGCAACCCGCGCCAGCGTATCGCCGACATAGGGGGTGACGGTGCGAGCCGGCGCGCTGCCCATCGCGAGCATCTTCAGGTCGACCATTACCCGCTCGATTCCGTCCACTGCGCGGCCGATGACGACTCGGTCGAACACCTCCGGCCGTTCGAGCTCCAGCGTGATCGCGGGAACGCCGCTTTTCAGCATTTCGGTCTCAACGCTGCCCGCGACGCCGGGATCGATCTTGATCATGTCCGGCCCAATCAATTCAGCGATCGCGCGGGCGCGGCCCGATCCGGCAAACACATACATGGGATAAGCGGTGCCCCGGGACTGGGTGTGCAGATCGATCGCTGTATCGGCATTGGGGCGCAGCAGCCGCGACCATAGCCGCCCGGCGTAAAGACCGGCGCGATCGGTGCTTTTGGGATCGCCGGGCATCAGCCGGTTCAGGTTCGCACCGTCCACCCCGTCACCGGGCGTAAAGGCGCGCGTGTGGTGGAGCAGCCCCGGGGTGTTCAGCCCCGGCACCGCGACAATCGTGCCCGATAGGCGCGCCGGATCGATCTTGCCGACCAGCCGGTGGATCACATCGATGCCGTTCAACTCATCGCCGTGGATGCCCGCCGTCAGCAGCAGCCGATGGCCGGGCTGCGCGCCGCGAACGACGATGACGGGCACATACCATCCCTGGCCGATCGCATTATCGCTCACCCGAAACCAGAAACGGTGCACTCGCCCAGGCGCAAGATCGCCGGCATCGAGCCGGTCAATGACCGGCGTGCCATCGATTCGGTCGCCGGTCTGTATCGTCTGGGCATCGGCAGGGGACGTCCCTGCAGTCACCATCGCCATGACGGCGCAGAGCGCCGCCAAATATAGCGCGCGGGTCAAGGCGATTGGCGTGGACATCATCGCTCGTATAGCCACTGAGAAACGCTTCGCAATCCGCGTGATATCGACGGGGTCGGCGCGCGTGCGCCGACCAGAACGAACGGCGGGCAAGGGAATAGAGACGGTTGCGAGATAAAGCATTTCGTCAGGGCGTCGACCTTGCGGCCCCGGATTGCATGATCAGCTCAACCAATGCGTCATCGCTATAAGCCGCAATGTCGAGCATTGATTGGTAAGGGTCACCAGGGAGACCCAGAACCGCCGCAAATGCTGCCTCGGTCTTCGCCCCTGATGATCGCAGCGCCATCACGGCATCTCTCAATTGCTCTCCACCCACCGCAAGTAATCGTTTTTCGACGGAAAAATGTTGCCACGCGGTCTGTTTGTCGACGGGTACCGCTTGCCCGAAAACTTCGATCGGCCAGTCATAGGCGATGAAAGAAGCAATGATGGGGCGATCACTTCCCCGCCACTGGCGCATCGCAAATTCTGGATAATCGGCGAATTCAAACCATAAGGTGGTGACGAAACGGTCAGGATCGTCGACATGGCAAAGCACATCGATATCGCTGTCCGGTGTCGCTACACCGAGCGGCAAAGTGCCTGCAACTCGGGCATCAAATTCCGCAAGGATCGCAAGTGTGCGGCTCAGCTGAAGGGCTTCAGTAAAGCTTGGCCTTTCCTGCGTGGTGATCACTACCTCACCTTCTGTCGGTTTTCTCAAACGACTCCATGCGCCTTGAAGTGCGCGAGTAGCCGGGCCCAGCCGTCCTTGGCGTCCGCCTCACTATAGCTGGGGCGGTAATCGGCGTGGAAGCCGTGCTGCGCGCCGGGATAAACCCGGATGTCGCTGCCCGTCTTGCCCGCTGCCTTCAGCGCCGCGACCATGGCATCGACATCCGTCAGCGGGATGCCGTTATCCCGTTCGCCGTAAAGCCCAAGCACCGGTGCCTTCAACTCGGCAGCGCGGGGGATGAGGGGCTTTAACTGGCCATACCAGGCGACGCCCGCCTTGATATCAGCGTTGACCATTGCCGTTCGCCAGACGACCGCGCCGCCCCAGCAGAAACCGGTAATGCCGATCTTGCCGGGCTTGGCGAACTTCGCCGCCTTGATCCAGGCGGTGGTGGCCTTCACATCGCCATCGACCTGATCGGGCGTCGCCTTTTGCACCACGGGCAGGATCTCCTTGAAATCCTTCAGTGCGGGCAGGTTGACGCCCGAACGGTAGAAGAAATCGGGCGCGACCGCGATATAGCCGAGCGTTGCCAGCCGCTTGCACACATCCTTGATGTAATCGTGAATGCCGAAAATCTCGTTGCAGACGATGATCGTCGCGTGTTTGCCCGTGCCCTTGGGCCGCGCGACATAGGCTGGTAGGGGCGTGGCCGCGCCATTGGGGATCAGCACTTCCTCGATCACCAGCCCGTCGGCAGGCGTCGTCACCGGCTTCGCATTCGCTGCGACTGCTGCCACCGCATATCCGGCGAAAAACATGCTGACGGCGGTGCGCCGGGTCAGGTGGAAATCCTGTGGTTCCGATCCATCGGGGCGGGTGAGGTTCAGCATGTCCGTATCCATCTGTTTGATTCTGTTGGCGGAGATGATAGCCAGCGACTCGACCGCGACAAGGGGGCCTTTCGTCCCAATCACGCGCTGGTGCTTGCCTATCGCGCCGCACCCGGCTTAAGCCGCACGCATCTTTTCAACAGCGAACAGAAAACCCGATTCCATGGCTGAGATGATCCGCATTACGCTGCCCGATGGTGCCGTCCGTGAGGTTGCGCGCGGCACCACCCCGGCAGATATCGCCGCGGCGATCGGCCCGGGCCTCGCCAAGGCAGCGATTGCCGCACGCGTGGACGGTGAATTGTTCGACATCGGTCGCCCGTTTGAAAGGGATGCTAACCTCGCGCTCGTTACCAGTCGCGATGAGGCCGATGCGCTGGAAATGGCGCGGCACGATTTTGCCCATGTGCTGGCCGAAGCCGTGCAGCAGTTGTTCCCTGGCACGCAGATCACCTTCGGGCCGTCCACGGACGACGGTTTCTATTACGACTTCGCGCCGAAGGATCGCCCCTTCACCGATGACGATCTGCCCGCGATCGAGGAGGCGATGCGCGGCATTATCCGCGCCGACAAGCCGCTGCGCCGCGAGGTGTGGGACCGCGCGACCCTGATCAGCCGATGGAAACAGCAGGGCGAGACGTTCAAGGCCGAATGGGCCGCCGAACTGCCGGGGGATGAGCCGCTGACGGTCTATTGGTCCGGCGATGACTGGCTCGACATGTGCCGAGGGCCGCATCTGGCCTCGACGGGCAAGCTCGATCCCGATGCGTTCAAGCTGACGCGCGTGAGTGGTGCTTATTGGCGCGGCGACCAGAACAACCCGCAGCTAAGCCGCATCTACGGCACTGGCTGGCTCAACAAGAAGCAATTGGCCGAGCATCTCGTCCGGCTGGAGGAAGCCGCCAAGCGCGATCACCGCCGCATCGGCCAGGAAATGGACCTGTTCCATTTGCAGAGCGAAGCGCAGGGGAGCGTGTTCTGGCACCCCAAAGGCTTCATCCTCTGGCGCCAGCTGGAGGCCTATATGCGCCGCCGGCTCGATGCGGCGGGCTATGCAGAGATCAAGACGCCGCAGCTGATGGACGTGCGCCAATGGGAGCGATCCGGCCATTGGGGCAAGTATAGCGAAAACATGTTCGCGGTGCCCGACGAGGTGCCCAATGCCGAAGGCGAGGGGCCTGTGCTCCACGGCAAGGGCGACATGATGGCGTTGAAGCCGATGAACTGCCCGGCGCATATCCTGGTGTTCAAGCAGGGCATCAAATCCTATCGCGACTTGCCGATCCGCATGGCTGAATTCGGGTGCTGCCACCGCAACGAACCGCACGGCGCGCTCCACGGCATCATGCGCGTGCGCCAGTTCACGCAGGACGACGCGCATATCTTCGTGCGCGAGGATCAGCTGATCGATGAAGTGAAGGCGTTTTGCGACCTGCTCGATTCGGTCTATAGCGATCTGGGTTTTGACAAATATGCGATCAAGCTCGCGCTGCGCCCCGAAAAGCGTTTCGGCAGCGAGGAAATGTGGGATTGGTCCGAACAATCGTTGCGTGACGCGGTGAAGGCCAGCGGGCGCGACACGGCAGATTATGGCTGGGAAGAGCTGGAAGGCGAGGGTGCTTTCTACGCACCCAAGCTTGAATTCCACCTTACCGACGCGATCGGGCGGACGTGGCAGGTCGGCACGATCCAGACGGATACGGTGCTGCCCGAACGGCTCGATGCGAGCTATGTCGGCGCTGATGGCGAGCGCCACCGCCCGATCATGCTCCACCGTGCGATTCTGGGCACATTCGAACGCTTTATCGGCATTCTGATCGAACATTATGCCGGTCGCTTCCCGCTCTGGCTTGCACCATTGCAGGCGGTGGTCGCGACGATCGTGTCCGACGCTGATGATTATGCGCACGACGTCGCGGCGAAGCTCGCGGCAGCGGGCATTCGCGTCGAAACCGATCTGCGCAACGAAAAGATCAACTACAAGGTGCGCGAGCATTCACTGGCGAAGGTGCCGAACCTGCTCGTCGTGGGCAAGCGCGAGGCGGAGGAAGGCACGGTCGCCCTTCGTCAGCTCGGCAGCGATCGGCAGCAGATGATGGCACTCGATGACGTGGTCGCGATGCTCGTCAGTGATGCAACCCCGCCCGATCTGCGCTGATCGGCACGCTCGACCCTTTCGCATTCACGCAAAAAACTCTATATAGTTCGCTTACAACCACAGGAGCTTTACCCATACGTCCTCCCATGACCCGGCGCCCGCTTGCGCCCCCGCCGATCAACGGTCCGCGCTTCAACGAATTCATCGTCTCGCCCAAGGTGCGCGTGATTGACGAAAATGGCGAAAATCTGGGTGTGATGTACACCCGCGAAGCGATGGAGCAGGCGCAGGCCGTCGGCCTCGACCTTGTCGAAGTGTCGCCCAACGCCGATCCGCCGGTCGCCAAATTCCTCGATGTCGGCAAGTTCAAATACGAGGCCCAGAAAAAGGCCAACCTCGCTCGCAAGAGCCAGAAGACGCAGGAGATCAAGGAGATCAAGATGCGTCCGAACATCGACGATCATGATTATGATACGAAGATGAAGAAGGTGCTCGAATTCATCGATGAGGGCGACAAGGTGAAGATCACGCTGCGCTTCCGCGGACGCGAATTGAGCCACGGTCAGCTCGGCATGGCGCTGCTGCAGCGCGTGCAGGCCGATGTTGTCGAGACCGCGAAGGTAGAGGCCTATCCGCGCATGGAAGGCCGCCAGATGCTGATGGTGCTCGCGCCGAAATAAACGCCGTCGGGCGGGCGGCGATCAATCGCCCCCGCCGCCGCCATCTCCGCCGCCACCATCGCTGCCCCACTCACCGCTCGATCCACTGCTCGAATGGTCATGGGCGTGGCTATCCTTGTGATGGCCGGTATCCGACCCGCTGCTGATGATCGTCGAATCGCCGCTATTGCCATTCTCGCCGCGTTTTTTGGCGGCACCATTTCGGCTGGCGAAGACGGCGCCGAGCGAGATGAAGACGGCGGCAAGGGCGATCCAGACCGCGCTGCCGCCTTTTTTGTCGGCCTTGTCGTCCGTTGCCGCCGTCAGCATCAGCATCGCTGGCATGACGACCAGCGCCAGGGCTTTCCACGGCATCGCTTTGCGGGTCTGTCGGTGAGATTGATCAATCCGGTGCTGGTTCATGCGGCGGGTGGCTCCCAGAGTTCGATGGCGTTGCCTTCGGGGTCATGGATACGCGCAAACTGGCCAACTGAGGGATCATCCCATTCAGTGCGGGTCTCTACCGCGATCCCGGCTGCGTTCAGCGACGCCAGCATGCCGTCGAGATTGTCGACGCGCAAGTTGAGCATCCATTGCTTGGCCGCCGCGAAATAATCGGTGTCTGCCTTGAAGGGCGCGAACACCACCGGCCCGCCTTGCGTCTTCCAGGTCCATTCATCGATGTCGCCGGTGCCTTCGGCCGCGCAGCCAGCGCCAATGCCTAAATGCGTGCGGTACCATGCGTTGAGCGCGTCGGGGTCTTTCGCGCGGAAAAACAGGCCACCAATCCCCAATACCGCCATGTCATCGCCTCCCCGTCTGGTACCTTGAATCAGGCGGCACGCGCCCATTCGCCTTCGTTAGCGGCTGCCCCCAGCAAGCGCCGCTCGATCGATTTCAGCCGCTGACTGCTGCTGATCTTGTCGCCCAGAAGGTCGGTGAGGTAAAATGTATCGACCGCGCGCTCGCCATAAGTCGCAACATGCGCCGAATGGATCGTCACTTTCGACTGGAACAGCGCCAAGGCGAGCCGATTGAGCAGCGCCGGGCCATCACGCGCGTTCACTTCAATCACGGTGAAGCGGTTCGACGCCTGATTGTCGATCAGCACGACCGGTGCAATTTCGAAGGCATCGGCGCGCGCGCGGGGCAGCGGCTTGGCGCGCAGCCGTTCCGCCAGTTTGCCGCGATTGGCGAGTGAATCCTCGATCGCGGTTTTCAGTCGCTCGAGCTGCTCGGGCCGGTCGAACGGCCGCCCGAACGGGTCCTGCACAAGGAAATTGTCGAGCGCCATGCCGTCGCGCGTCGTGTGGATGCGCGCATCGATGATGTTGCCGCCAGCCACATGAATCGCGCCTGCTGCGCGATAGAACAGCCCCGGGTGATCGGCGGCATAGAGCGTTACCAGCGTCGCCCCGCGATCCGGATAGACCTGCGCTTCGATCGAGAGTTGCGCGTCACCAACACCGTCGATCAGTCGCGCGTTGCGTTCCAGCACATCGTCAGGCTCCGCCACCCAATAGGGCTCGGGCAGGCGCGCGACGAGTGCCTTGAACTTCGCCTCGTCCCAGCCCAGCGCGGTTGCCAGCGTTGCCTGCTTGGTCAGCACCCGCTCGGTCCGGCCGCGCTGCTTGTGGCCAAGCCGCAGCACTTCCTCGGCACCTTCGTACAGGTCAGTCAGCAACTGCCGCTTCCAGCTGTTCCAGACGCCAGGTCCGACCGCGCGAATATCCACCACCGTCAGTGCGAGCAGCAGGCGAAGCCGTTCGGGGCTCTGCACGATTTCGGCAAAATCCAGGATCGTCTTGAAATCGCTGAGGTCGCGCTTGAACGCGGTGGCTGACATCAGCAGGTGACACCGCACCAGCCAGGCGACGGACTCGGTCTCCGCCGCCGTCATGCCGAGCCGGGGGCACAGCCGTTGTGCTACTTCGGCACCCAGCACCGAATGATCGCCGCCGCGCCCCTTGGCGATATCGTGCAGCAGCACCGCGACATACAGCACCCGGCGCGACACGATCCGCTTCAGGATACCCGCCGCGAGCGGATGATCCTCCGCCAGTTCGCCGCGCTCGATCCGCGCGAGCAAGCCGATCGCACGGATCGAATGCTCATCGACGGTATAATGGTGGTACATGTCGAACTGCATCTGCGCGACGACGCGGCCGAAATCGG
>CAZYOU010000068.1:0-15353 GCA_964649315.1 uncultured Stakelama sp.
AGATCACGCTGCGCATCATAGGCGATCAGCTTGCCCTGATAGGATTTATCGCCTTCGGACGGCACGACGCCGATCACGACATTGTCGGGATAGCGCGCGGCGAGTTCGACGACATGTGCGTTGGTGATGATCCGGTTGGGGGAAACCGCAAAACCGCTGCCATGCCCGAAGCCGACCACTTCGCCATCTGCCGATGCAATCGTCACGATCCGCACCACGCCGCGCGCCGCTGCCGAAATATCATCGGCCCGGGCAGGCACCGCCGCCGCTATCAGCATCGCCGCAAACAGGATCAGTCGGATCATCGGATCACTCTATCGATAGGCCCGGGCCGAGGATGGCCGCGCTGCATGGCCGACATAAGGCAGCATCACAGAAAATTATAGGGATCGACATCGACCGCGACGCGGACTTTTGCGGGCCAACCGAGCGCGCCAAGCCAGGCGCGGATCACATCCTGCACGTCCAGCGCACGGCGGGCGTGGACGAGCAGCCGAAACCGGTGGCGGCCGCGGAGCATCGCCAGCGGGGCCGGGGCGGGGCCATAGACGTACATGCCATCGCGCTCGGGGGCTGTTCGTTTGATTTCGCGCGCGGTTTCCTCGGCGGCCTGGCGGTCCTCCGACGAGACGATGATCGCCGCATAGCGCCCAAACGGCGGCGCATCGGCCTCACGCCGCGCCTCGGTTTCGGCGGCGTAGAATCCGTCGGCATCACCTTTCACCAACGCCTGCATGACGGACGCCTGCGGGCTGTGCGTCTGGATGAAAACATGGCCCGGCTTGCGCTCCCGCCCCGCGCGGCCAGCGACCTGGCTGATCTGCTGGAACGTTCGTTCCGCCGCGCGCAGATCACCGCCGCCTAGCCCCAGATCGGCATCGATCACGCCGACCAGCGTCAGATTGGGGAAATGATAACCCTTGGTTACCAGCTGGGTACCGATGACGATATCGATATCACCCGCCTCCATCCGCTGGACGAACTCGGCGGCCTTGGCGGGAGACCATAAGGTGTCAGACGTCACCACCGCGCGCTTGGCATCGGGCCAGAACAGCGCGACTTCATCTGCGATGCGCTCCACCCCAGGTCCGCACGCGACCAGCGTGTCGGGATTGCCGCATTCGGGGCACGCTTCCGGCACTTGCTCGACATGGCCGCAGTGATGGCAAGCGAGGCGGCGGACCAGCCGGTGCTCGACCATCCAGGCGGTGCAATTGGGGCATTGGAAGCGGTGCCCGCAGGTGCGGCACAGGGTAAGCGGGGCGTAACCGCGCCGGTTAAGGAACAGCAGCACCTGCTCGCCCCGTGCGCGCGTCTCGTCGATCGCGCGGACCAGTCGCGGGGCGATCCAGCGACCCCGCTCGGGCGGTTCGGCGATCAGGTCGATCGCTTCGATCACCGGCATTTGCGCGGCCCCATATCGGCCCGGCAGCTTCAGCTCGGCGTAGCGGCCAAGCGCCACCTGATGCCGCGTTTCAATCGCCGGGGTGGCAGATGCCAGCACCACCGGGCAGCCTTCGAACTTCGCGCGCATCACTGCCACATCACGGGCATGGTAATGCACGCCGTCTTCCTGTTTGAAGCTGGTCTCATGCGCTTCATCGACGATGATCAGCCCCAGATCGGCATAGGGCAGGAACAGCGCCGAACGCGCGCCCACCGTCACCAGTGCCTCGCCGCTGGCAATGGCGCGCCACGCCCGGCGGCGCTGCGACTGGCGCAGGTCCGAATGCCAGGCCACCGGCGCACACCCGAACCGCGCGGCAAAGCGCGTCAGGAACGGCTCGGTCAGCGCGATTTCGGGGAGTAGCACCAACGTCTGCCGACCGCTTCGGATCGCGGCGGCAATCGCCTCGAAATAGACCTCGGTCTTGCCCGATCCGGTGACGCCATCGAGCAATGTCGGCGCGAAACCGCCGTTAGTCACCGCTGCCGAGAGAGTGGCCGCCGCTGCCGCTTGATCAGCCGACAGCATGGGCTGGGCGTAGTCGGGGTCGGGCAGTGAATAGGGGCTGTCGATCGACACTTCGACCGCGTGGATCGCACCTGCCTTCACCAGCCCGCGAATCACCGCATCCGTCACGCCAGCCGCGGCAGCGAGTTCGCGGATCAGACCTTGCCGGTCACCGATCCGGTTCAGCGCCTGCGCGCGCTGCGGCGTCATGCGCGGCGGCATCTCTCCCGTGGCGCGATATTCGGTGACAGTCCGCGCACCATCCAGCGCCGATGTGGAGGCAAGCGCCATCCGCAGCACCGATGCGGGCGGGGCGAGATAATAATCGGCGGTCCATTCGATCAGCCGACGGAGCGGCGCGGGGATCGGCGGGGCGTCGACCACCGCGATCAGGTTGCGCAGCCGGTTGTCGCCTACCTCGGCATCGGAAGGCATGCGGTCTTCTTCCCACACCACCCCGATCAGCTGACGCGGCCCGAGCGGTGCGACGACGATCGAGCCGGGCGCGACATCCATCCCCTGTGGCACCCGGTAATCGAGCGGCCCCAGGGCGGAATTGAGGACGATGACGCGGGCGCGGGACATACGCCCTTTATGGCCATTCGACGGCGACAAGGAAGGGTGTCGCGCTGGCGCTCATACTGTATATCACGGGATATAGCAATTCGTTGCCAAAGGAGCACCCTGATGTTCTTCCCCCTTTTTGCGCTGTTGATGGGAGGTCAGGGGCAGGTTCCGGCATGTCCCGCCACTGTTGCACCACCGGGGGCACTGTCGGGCTGGACCACCACAGTCGGTACCCCCAGCGTTGGCAAGCGGTTCACGGTGGCCGGGTCATTGAACGTCGTGGGGCTGACCACCGAAGAGCAGGCCCGGGGCGGCGCTGCGGCGATCGTGCAGATCGGCATCCCCGAGCCCGACACCTACAGCATCGCGCTCGGCGATGGCGCGTGGATCGATGTCCGCCAAGGCGGCAAGGTGCTGGTTTCTGTTGGTCATGAGCATGGCCCGGCATGTACGGGCATTCGCAAAATCGTTCGGTTTGCGTTGGTGGCACGGCCGGCCGAGCTCCGGCTATCGGGGATCAAGGGGGCGTCAATTGCCGTCCTCGTCGCGCGCGACGGGAGGTAGCTTTTGGCCAAACGCGACTGGCCGGGCAACAATTCGCTGCCCGGCGCGCCGATCCTACAGGCGGATACCCGAACGCCCACGCTCGCGATTATTCTTGAGCTGCTGGATGTGGCGTTGAGTCCTGTCGAGCATCACCCGTAGACGTCGTTCATCACGCTCGCTCAAGTTGTTGCCCCGGGCGCGGAGCTGCGCTTCGGTCCGCGCAATCTGGCGCAGTTCGGTGTTCAGGACGTTCCGTTCGCGAACGCTGAGTTTGCCTGAGCGTTTGCTAGCATCGACCTGGCGCGACAAATTGGCCTGACGCGCATCAATGCCGACATCGGCCTGAGCAACGCCGCCTAGCGTGAGGGCGGCGAGCGCAGCGATGATGGAAATTTTCTTCATGTTGGGAGCCTTTTCAAGGTTTGGGCCGTCGGTGACACTTTCACCGGGCCCAACGCATGGATCGTTGTTTGGCCGCATCAATTGGCCGTTGCCGCAGTATCGCCTTTCATCATCCTTTGCCCTATTGGCCGCCCGAACTGAAATGTTGGACAGGACTAGCATGAAATTCTTTGTCGATACCGCAGACACCGCCGAAATCCGTGACCTTGCCGATTCGGGTCTGGTCGACGGCGTCACCACGAATCCGTCGCTGATCGCCAAATCGGGGCGCAAGTTTCTTGAAGTGGTGGAGGAGATTTGCGGGATCGTCGACGGGCCGGTTTCGGCTGAAGTCGTCGCGCTCGATCATGCCGGCATGATGCGCGAGGCGGATATCCTTCGGAAGATTGCCGATAACGTGACCGTGAAGGTGCCACTGACGATCGACGGGCTGAAGACCTGCAAGGCGCTGACCGATGACGGCACGATGGTGAACGTCACCTTGTGCTTCTCCGCCAATCAGGCGCTTCTCGCGGCCAAGGCAGGCGCGACGTTCATCTCGCCCTTCGTTGGTCGTCTCGATGATATCGGTCTCGACGGTCTCGACCTGATCCGCGACATCCGCCTCATCTATGACAATTATGCGTTCGACACCGAAATCCTGGTCGCCAGTGTGCGCCACCCCGTCCATATTCTGGAAAGCGCCCGCATCGGCGCCGATGTGATGACCGCACCACCGTCGGTGATCCGCCAGCTCGTCAAGCACCCGCTGACCGACAAGGGCATCGAAGGCTTCATGGCCGATTGGGCCAAGAGCGGCCAGACGATCGGGTGATTTCCCCGTTGATCGTCATCCCGGAAGCCGATTTTCTTCAAATCTTGATTTGAGTAGAAAATCGAGCTGTCCGGGATCCACCGTGAGGGCGAAGTCTGCGGCTCCGTGGATCCCGGACTGCAAGTCATTCCTGCCAAAAATGGAGACATTTCTGGGGAAAGACTAACATCCGGGATGACGATTGGAGAGCGACCAGCCATTTTAAGCCCCGGCTCGTTCTCGACGTCCGTTTACGGCCGCTTGGCCTCCCCAAAGTGTCGCCACCCAGCTACACGGGGCATATGGTCCACTCCGAGCCCCTTGCGCTGGCCTATGCCGATCACCTGCGGCGCGACCGTCGGCGATCGGTGCATACGGTGCGCGCCTATCAGGCGACCGCCGAGCGGCTGATTGCCTTTCTGGGCGAACATTGGGGTGCAGGGGTCGACCCCGCCGCACTGGCCAAGGTGTCCACCGCTGATCTGCGCGCCTTTCTGGCGCTGCGGCGGGGTGACGGACTGACCAATGCATCGGCAGCACGCGAACTATCGGCGGTGCGCGGCTTCCTCAAATTTGCGAGTGAAGGCGGCGTGGCGCCAACGCTGAAGGGCCCTCGCGTCAAAAAGGGCGTGCCGCGCCCGATTTCGCCCGATGAAGCCGTCGCGCTGGCGGGTGATGTGGCGGAAAGCGCCGTCGAACCCTGGATCGCCGCGCGCGACTGGGCGGTGCTGTTGCTGCTCTACGGCGCAGGCTTGCGGATCGGCGAGGCGGTGGGGCTGACAGGGGCGATCCTGCCACTCGGCGAGGCGATGGCGGTAACTGGAAAGCGCGACAAGACCCGCATCGTCCCGCTGCTGCCGCAAGTGCGCGCCGCAATCGAGGAGTATGTGCGTCTCACCCCCTGGGCGATCGATCGCACCCAGCCGCTATTCCGAGGGGCGAAGGGCGGGCCGCTGTCCTCCGCGATCATCCGCCGCGCGGTGCAGGCGGCGCGCACCCGCCTTGGCCTGTCGGAGCGAACGACGCCCCACGCGCTGCGCCACTCATTCGCCACGCATTTGCTGGGGCGCGGCGCTGACCTGCGATCGTTACAGGAACTGCTCGGCCACGCCAGTTTGAGCTCGACGCAGATCTACACGCAAGTCGATGCGGCGCATCTGCTGGACGTATATCGGAACGCGCACCCGCGAGCCTAGCCACTCGCCCGCCACGTCGCCACGCGCCAAATGTAGGCGATCACCGCGAGCACCAGCAGCGCAGTTGCGGCCGGACCCAGATATCGATCGAGGGCGTGGAAGCGCGTGCCGAGCCAATAGCCTGCGCCCACCAGCACCGCGTTCCAGATCGTGATCCCCGCGGTCGACCAGATCAGGAACCGTCCGCGCGGCATTCGCGCCAGCCCGGCGGGGATCGATACAACCGTGCGACCAATCGGCATGAAGCGGAAGATGAATACCACCCATTGGCCATGCTTTACAAAGAAGCGCTGCAGCTTTTCGACATCGCGCCATTCCACCGCGAGCCAGCGTCCGTATCGATCGATGAACGGGCGAAAGCGTTGATGCCCCAGCCGATAGCCAATCTCATACCAGAACATATTGCCGAGCAGGCTGCCGATTGTCCCGGCGATCATCAACGGCACAACGCTCATCCGCCCCTGCGCCACCGCAATACCACCCAGGCCCATCACCACTTCTGACGGCACCGGCGGGATCACATTTTCGAGCACCATCAACAGAAAGATGCCCAGATACCCGGCGGTATCGATCAGGTTGAGCAGAGTTTCGGTCATTGCGGATGCAAAGGGGCCGCGGGCGCTATGCCGCCGCCGCGACCTTTGCTTCGATCGCGTCCCAAATCATGCCGGCCACATCGGTGCCGTCGAACTTTTCAATCGCAACGATGCCGGTGGGGGAGGTGACGTTGATCTCGGTCAGCCATTTGCCGCCGATCACATCGATGCCGACGAACAACAGCCCGCGCTTCTTGAGCTCCGGCCCCAGCACCGCGCAAATCTCAAGCTCCTCTGGCGTCAGCTCGGTTTTCACCGCCGACCCGCCGACCGCAAGATTGCTGCGGATCTCGCCCTCGCCGGGCAACCGGTTGATCGCGCCTGCGACCACCCCGTCGACCAGCACGATCCTTTTGTCGCCCTTGGCCACATCGGGCAGGAACGCCTGCACCATGTGCGGCTCGCGCCACGTCATGTTGAAAACCTCGATCAGCGCCGACAGGTTGGCACCGTCGCTGCCGACCTTGAAGATCGCCTTACCGCCATTGCCGTGAAGCGGCTTGATGACGATTTCACCGTGCTGCGCGAGGAATTTGCGCGCCTCATCGAGTGAGCGGGTGATGAGGGTGGGCGGCATGAAGCGTGCATAATCGAGCACGAACATTTTTTCGGGCGCGTTGCGGACATTGGCGGGGTCGTTGACCACAAGGGTGCGATGCGCGATCCGCTCCAACAGGTGCGTTGCGGTGATATAGCCTAGGTCAAAGGGCGGGTCCTGCCGCATCAGCACGACATCGGCCTGTTCGCCGAGATCGAGACGGGTCGCGTCACCAAAGTTGAAATGATTCCCGACCTCGCGTTGCACCGTCACGGGGTGCGCATGCGTCCAGACATGACCATCGGCATAGGTCAGATCTTCTGCGGTATAGTGAAACAGCCGGTGGCCGCGTGCCTGCGCAGACAGCATCAGCGCAAAAGTCGAATCGCCTGCGATGTTGATGCTGTCGAGCGGGTCCATCTGGACGGCAACGGTAAGGGTCATTCGATCAGCCTTATAGCAACCGTTTGCCCTGAGCCTGTCGAAGGGCTGCCCTTCTTCTCGACGATCGAAAAGAAAAGGCAGGGCTTCGACAGGCTCAGCCCGAACGGGGAAGAGGTATTTCGAGGTATCTAGGATGGCGCATGCTGGAAGTCACCCGATCCACGCATTTTCGATGTGACGCGGTCGGGTGCCCGGCGCAATCAGGATCACGTCGATGCGGATGTCCTCGCCGTTGGTGGCGTAGACGGGCATCAATATCCCCGCCGCAGCGGCAACGCGGGCCAGCCGTCGCTCGTCGATCGCGAAATCGAGTTCGGCTGCACTGGCGCGTACCTTCACCTCGACAAACGCAATAAGGGGCCCGCGCTTCGCCACCAGATCGACCTCGCCCGACGGGGTGCGCACGCGTTCGGCGAGGATTCGCCAGCCCTTCAGCCGGAGATACCAGGCCGCGATCCGTTCGCCGCGCCGCCCGCGGGCTTCGGCTGCCTTGCGTTCTGCCGTCACCCCTTGAGTTCCAGCGCCCGCGCATACAGCGTCTTGCGATCTAGCCCGAGCGCCTTGGCCACTTCGCTGGCGGCTTGCCCCGTCGACAATCGGGTGAGTGCGTCCGCCAGGGCGGCATCGGCGTCGGCTGCGCTTGCAACTTCGGGCGGGCCGGGGGGCGCGACGACCACGACGATCTCCCCCTTGGGCGGGGCATCGGCATAGCGCGCGGCGAGCTGTGAGAGGCTACCTGTCACCGCTTCCTCGAAATGCTTGGTAATCTCGCGCGTCACCGCCGCATCGCGATCGCCCAGCCCGTCGGCGAGGGCGGCGAGCAGTGCACCCAGCCTTGGCCCCGATTCGTAGATGACGAGTGTGGCGCGGACCCCGGCAATCTCGGCTATTGCTTCTGCCCGGGCGTGCTGCTTGGGCGGCAGGAAGCCCAGATAGAGGAACCGATCGGTCGGCAAGCCCGCCAAGGTGAGCGCCGCCACAGCCGCACACGGGCCGGGCACGGTGACCACATTATGCCCCGCCGCGCGCGCATCGCGGACCAGCTTGTAACCGGGATCGGAGATGAGCGGCGTGCCCGCGTCGGAAACCAGCGCGACAATTTCGCTCGCCATGCGTGCAACCAAACCAGGCCGAACCTGTTCGGCATTGTGATCATGATAGGGCGTCATCGGCCGCTTTACGCCGATATGGTTTAACAGCTTGCCCGTCACGCGACTGTCTTCAACCGCGATTATCGCCGCATTCGCCAGCACATGGGCGGCACGCGGCGAGAGATCGCCGAGATTGCCGATTGGCGTGGCCACGATATAGAGGCCGGGGAAGAGTTCAGCGTTCATCGGGGATTGTCATGGCAGAGGCCGCAACCAAATCGCAACCGGGCATATCGACACCGCTCGCGGCATTGTTCCGCAAGATCGCGCTTGCAGCAGGCGGCGCGCTTGCGCTTGCGGGGTGCCAGACGGTGGTACCGCGCGGCCCTGTTTCACCGGTTGATCGGCCAGCGCCCGCGCGACCTGTGCAGACGCAGCAGCCGCGCGTGGATGCCGGGATCCCGCAGGATATTGCGCGCCAGCGCGTCGCGTTGCTGGTGCCGCTGACGGGCAGCAATGCCGGCGTCGGCGGGTCGATTGCCAATGCCACCCAGCTGGCGGTTCTCGATACGAAGAACGAGCGGATCCGAATCACCAATTACGACACCAACACAGGGGCTGCCGCCGCCGCACGGCGGGCAATTGCCGATGGCAACAAGCTGATTCTGGGACCGTTGCTGGCAGAAGATGTCCGCGCGGTCGCCCCGATTGCGCGGGCGGCAGGGGTGCCGTTGATCAGCTTTTCCAACGATGTCGGCGTGGCGGGGAACGGCACCTATGTGATGGGCTACACCCCGACTGAATCGATCGCCCGCGTCGTTAACTTCGCGCGCAGCAAGGGGATGACGAGCTTTGCCGGGCTGGTGCCGAATGGATTGTATGGTGAGCGCGCTTCAACCGCGCTGCTTCGGGCCGTGGAAAGCGCGGGCGGGCAGGTGGTGACGCTGCAAACCTATGATCGCGCACCCGGATCAATCACCGCCGCCATTACGCGGATGGCCAAGAACGCACCGTATCAGGCGGTGCTGATCGCCGATAGCGGGGCCACTGCGGCGGTCGCCGTGCCGATTTTGCGGAAGACTGGTGCAGCGACGACGCAAGTGCTGGGCACTGATCTGTGGAATACCGAAAGCGCGATCACCAGTGCGGCACCGCTGAACGGCGCGTGGTTCGCCAGCGTATCGGACAATCTTTATCGGCAATATGCCGTGAAGTACCGGGCGCGTTTCGGCACCGCGCCTTACCGCCTGTCCAGCCTTGGCTATGATGCGGTGCTGCTGACGGTGCGGATCATGCGCGACTGGGCGATCGGTGCGCCATTCCCCGAACAGCGGCTCGATGATCGCGGCGGCTTTGCCGGGATTGACGGCGCTTTCCGCTTCGGACGTGACGGCGTTGCCGAACGCGCACTGGAAGTGCAGGAAATTCGGAGCGGATCGACGATTACCGTGTCGCCGGCACCGGGCGGTTTCGCGCGCTAACTCACCCGATCAGCGTGGCGATGACGGCGTTTAGAACCGGCATCCCTGTATCGGTCGCGCGCAGCCGGGTACCCTCGCGGATGATGAGGCCCTCTGTCTCGAGCAACTGGGCCGCTCGCTGGTCGATCACATCGTCGATGGCGCATGCGCCAAGCGTCGCGATGCGTGCCAGATCGACGCCCTCGCGCAGGCGCAACCCCATCAGCATCGCCTCGGTTCGGCGCATATCGGGGACGAGCGGTGTCTCGCTTTCGGCGCCGTAGCCGTTGCGGGCAAGCGCGCTCATCCAGTTTTCGGGCTTTTTGTGGCGTACCGTCGCCACGCCGCCGCGTCGGCCATGGGCACCGGGGCCGATGCCGACATAATCGGTGTAGCGCCAATAGGTGAGGTTATGGCGGCTCTCGGCACCGGGGCGGGCATGATTGGAGATTTCATAGGCGGGCAGACCCGCCGCGCGCGTCATCGCCCGCGTCGCCTCGAACAGATCGGCCCCGAAATCGGCTTCGGGGATCACCAACCGTCCCGCCGCTGCATCGGTGGCAAAGCGCGTGCCCGGCTCGATCGTGAGTTGATAGAGCGAGAGATGCTCGGTCCCGAAGCTGATTGCGCGGGCGAGCTCGCCCTCCCACGCGGCGATTGATTGTTCGGGGCGGGCATAGATCAGGTCGAAGCTGACCCGCACGAAATTGGCCTGTGCCGTGTCGAGCGCGCTTAGCCCTTCGGCGACGTCATGCGCGCGCCCCAGAAATTTCAGTGCAGTATCGTCGAGCGCCTGCAGCCCCAGCGATACCCGGTTCACCCCCGCCGCTGCCAGATCGGCAAAGCGCGCCGCTTCGACGGAGGAGGGGTTCGCTTCCAGCGTGATTTCGATGTCCGGCGCAAAGCCCCAGGCCTGTTCGGCGGCGGTAATGATTGCGGCGACGGTTGCAGGCGGCATCAGCGAGGGTGTGCCCCCGCCGAAGAAAATCGATCCCAGCGGTGCGCCCTGCGTCAGCCCCGCTTCATAGGCCAGATCGGCGAGCAACGCCGCTCGCCACGCTGCCTGATCGACCGAGTCGCGAACATGGCTGTTGAAATCGCAGTACGGGCATTTCGAGACACAGAACGGCCAGTGGACGTACAGGGCAAGGGGACCGATCACGCGCGTCCTTTGGCTGGTGTGCGGGGACGATACAAGCTGGCGCGGGGGGTAGGCGACCGATCCCCTACAAAAAGGGATTTTCGCCCTCGATTTATCGGGATAGCTCCGCATGTACGACGCACGCCGTTCGCTTGACGACGTTGGCTTAACAACGGGAAAGCTCAGATGATGAAGCGCTATTCGACATATGCTCTGGTCGCCATTGCGGCGGTAACCGGTGCCACGATTGCAGCAGCCCAGGTGCGGCCGAACGCAGTATTCTGTGCGCGATCCTCATCGGCCACGGCCACCACGCCAGAGGCGCGCGCGCGGTACGAAGCATCGGAACAGCGCTACCGCGCCTGCATGGAACGCGCCCGTCTGGCGGGCCAGCCAGCACCGGTATCAAAGCCGAAATGCCAGGGGAGCGGCTGCCCGACGGCTGTCGAACGATAAGGCTCCGGGGGCGAGGCGAAGGGGGTCGGGGTGGCGCTGCCGCAGGGGCCCCCTTTGATTGTAGAGCAGCGTGCGCTTAATCTGAACCCTTCGTGCTGAGCGAAGTCGAAGCACAGAGCACAACGCTTGGCCTTCGACTTCGGCCTAAAGGGCCGAAGTTTATCCTGAGCGCCCGCCTTGCAGGCAGTCGAAGGGCTCAGGCCGAACGGAGGTAGTTCAGATTTAACGCACTTCGATCTAGAAAACCGCGGCGACGAGCTTTGCAAATGCCCGCGACCGGTGGTTGCTAAGCTGTTTCTCTGCAAAGCTCATTTCGGCAAAAGTGCGCGTCTCGCCCTCCGGTACAAAAACCGGATCATAGCCGAAGCCCAGCTCGCCACGCGGTGGCCAGATGAGGTGGCCGTCGATCCGCCCTTCGAACCACTCGACATGCCCATCGGGCCAGGCAAGCGCGAGCATCGACACGAACTGTGCGGCGCGATTGACCTCGGGGCCGAGTGCAGCGAGTTTTTCCTCCACCTTGCCCATGGCCATTACCCAGTCGCGCGTGCCGTCGGCGGTTTCGGCCCAGTTGGCAGTATAGACCCCCGGATCGCCGCCCAATGCCGCAACACATAAGCCGCTATCGTCAGCAAGTGCGGGCAGGCCGGAAATGGTCGCGGCCGATAGCGCCTTCAACGCGGCGTTGGCGGTAAAGGTAGTGCCGGTCTCCTCCGGCTCGGGCAGGCCGAGTTCGCCCGCTGAAACGGTTTCCATGCCGTGGGGCGACAGCAGATCGCTGATCTCGCGAACCTTACCGGCATTATGCGTGGCGATCACCAATTTGCCCGCATCGAGTTTGCGGACCACCCCAACGGCCGGCGACGTCACCGACCAACGGCCTTGGCCTGCGCTGCAAAGATATCGGTGCAGCCGATCCGTGCGAGGCGGAGCAGGCGGAGCAGCCCCTCCTCGTCATAGGTTGCGCCTTCGGCGGTGGCCTGTGCTTCGGCGATATTGCCATTTTCGAGCAGCACGAAATTGGCATCGGCATCGGCGTTCGAGTCCTCATCATAATCGAGGTCGAGGACGGGTGTGCCCTGATAGATGCCACAGCTGATCGCCGCGACCTTCTGGCTCAGCGGGTCAGCGGTCAGCTTGCCCTCGGCCATCAGCCCGTCGATCGCGAGGCGAAGCGCAACCCAGGCGCCCGAAATCGATGCCGTGCGGGTGCCGCCATCGGCCTGGATCACATCGCAATCGAGTACGATCTGGCGTTCACCGAGCAGCTTCATATCCGTCACCGAACGCAAGGATCGGCCGATGAGGCGCTGGATTTCTTGCGTGCGCCCCGATTGCTTGCCCTTCGCGGCCTCACGATTGCCGCGTGTGTGGGTGGCGCGAGGGAGCATGCCATATTCCGCCGTTACCCAGCCTTCGCCCTTGCCGCGCAGGAACGGCGGGACGCGCTCTTCGACGGATGCCGTGACGAGCACCTTGGTGTCACCAAAGCCGATCAGCACGGAGCCCTCGGCATGCTTGGTGAAGCGGGGCTCGATGCTGATCGTGCGCATCTGATCGGGGGCGCGGCCGGATGGGCGCATGGCAAGTCCTTTTCGGTTGTACTCCCGCGAAGGCGGGAGTCCAGGGCCGCACGCGCTGCGTTGATGGCCTCTGGTCCCCCGCGTTCGCGGGGGAACGGGTTGATCGGCGCTGCCTAGTCTTTCACTTGCGCGTGCGCCAGCCTAGATAAACGCCATGAACCCACCCATTCTCGAACTGAACGACCGCGCCCGTGATGTGTTTCGAACGGTGGTGGAAAGCTACCTCGATTCCGGCACGCCAATCGGCTCGCGAACAATATCGAAACTGTCGGGCCTGAACCTGTCGCCCGCGTCGATCCGCAACGTCATGCAGGATCTGGAAGAACTCGGCCTGCTCGCTGCCCCGCATACCAGCGCCGGGCGGATGCCGACGGATAGCGGCCTGCGCCTGTTCGTCGACGGCATGATGCAGGCGATGGAACCGAGTGCCGAAGAACGCGCCGCGATCGAATCGCGGGTGACGCAGGCTGGCCCCGTCGAGGAGGCAATCGCCGCCACCACCGCCGCGCTATCGGGCCTGTCGGCCTGTGCCGGGCTGGTATTCGTCCCCAAGCGCGAGATCGTGCTGCGGCAGGTGGGGTTCGTGCCGCTTTCGGCCAATCAGGCGCTGGCGGTGCTGGTGGCGGAAGATGGCTCGGTCGAGAACCGGGTGGTCGATCTACCCCCGGGCGTGACCCCCGCATCGCTGACCGAGGCGGGCAATTACATGAGCGCCATGCTGGCGGGCATGACGCTGAGCGAGGCGCGCGCCAAGATGGAGCGCGAGATTGCCGCCGAACGCGCCGCCCTTGACGGCGCGGCACGCGCGCTCGTCGAACAGGGTCTTGTCGTGTGGAGCGAGGATAGCGGCCGCCGACCGGTGCTGATCGTGCGCGGGCAGGGGCGGCTGATCGATGCCGCTGCCGCCGCCGATCTCGATCGGATCAGGGATTTGCTCGACGATCTTGAAGGCAAGCAGGAGATTGCCCAACTTCTCGATAGCGCGCGTGAAGGCGATGCGACGCGGATCTTCATCGGGGCGGAGAACAAGCTTTTCGCGCTGTCGGGATCTTCCGTCATCGCCCGGCCGTTTCACGGCGCAGACGGGCGTGTGGTCGGCGTGGTCGGCGTGATCGGTCCGACACGGTTGAACTATGCGCGGGTTGTGCCAATGGTTGATTTTACCGCCACGACACTGGCGCGGCTGATGTCGTAATGAATGACGGGACAAGACAGAACGTGATGACCGAAGAAGAGAATATTGAAGCCGCCGACAAGGCAGCCGAAACACAGGAAGAAGCGGCACCGCTCGAACTGGGCGAGGCGGAACTGCTGGCGGAGCGGGTGGCCGTGCTTGAGGCCGAACTGGCTGAATCCAAGGCAGCGGTGCTTTATGCCCATGCAGAAGCGCAGAATGTCCGCCGCCGCAGCGAAAAGGAAGCGATCGACGCGCGCGCCTATGCCGTCACGGCCTTTGCGCGCGATATACTGTCAGTGGCGGACAATCTGTCGCGCGGGCTTTCGGCGATCCCGGACGAACTGCGTGCTGACGAGAAGATGAAGGGCCTTGTCGCAGGACTGGAAGCCACCGGCCGCGAGCTCGACGCAATTTTTGCGCGCAACGGCATCCAGAAAATCGAAGCGCTCGGCGAAACGCTCGACCCCAATCGCCATCAGGCGATGATGGAAATGCCCAGCGACGCGCCCCCCGGCACGATCGTGCAGGAAATGCAGGCTGGCTATATGATCCGCGATCGACTGCTGCGCCCGGCGCTGGTGGCCGTGGCGAAGAAGCCGGAGTGATAGACATGCGCCACCCCCTGCCTCCACGATTGGCCGCATTGGCTGGCAAGGCCAATTCGGCGCGAATCCGGTCAGAAGCACTATTGGCGCGCGCGCGGCGCGGGGCCAAACGTCGTCCGGACAGGCCAGGCGACGGGTCGCCAGTCGACTTTGTTCCCGTCGATCCGAACCGCCCGAGCACCCTGAATGGCGGGGCTGCGGCAGCACTTGAGTTCGACGCTTAGGATGCTCGCTTGAACCCCAACCTCACCGCTGATCGCGCCACCTTCGTCACGCATCTCGAATGCTCGATGACGGGGGAGCGTTATGAAGCGGATATGCTCCACGGGCTGTCGCGGGTCGGGCGACCGCTGCTGGTGCGTTATGATCTCGCGGCGATCAAAGCGGCGGTGCCGCGCGCGTTGATCGATGCGCGGCCGACCGATTTGTGGCGATGGCGCGAGTTGCTGCCGGTGCGGCACACCGCCAATGTCGTCAGCCTGGGCGAGATCGAGACGCCTTTGGTGCCCGTTCCCGCATCGGGCGGCGCGAACACCCGGGTGAAGGACGAGGGGCGGCTGCCGACGGGGTCGTTCAAGGCGCGCGGGCTGGTGATGGCGGTCAGCATGGCCAAGGAACTGGGCGTCAAGCGGATTGCGATGCCGACCAACGGCAATGCGGGTGCCGCGCTCGCGGCCTACGCCACGCGCTGCGGCATTGAGACAATCGTCTTTTGTCCTGAGGACACGCCAGAAATCAACGTCCGCGAAATCGCGCTGCAGGGCGCGCGCGTCTACCGCGTCAACGGGCTGATCGACGATTGCG
>CAZYOU010000069.1:0-15050 GCA_964649315.1 uncultured Stakelama sp.
AAGAAGTAGGATTTGCCTGCGCTCATGGCCCCGCGCTATCGCGGTATTTCACACGGTGGGCAAGGAGGGGACGCCAACATGCGGATCGGTATTGTCGCACCGGCCAAAACGCTCGACCGGGCCGTCGCGGCAGAGGTGCAGGGGTTCGCGGCGGTGGCCTATCCCAAGGTCGAGCTCGTCATCCACCCGCAATGCTATTTGTCGGACGGGCATTTCGCGGGCCCCGATGCGGCGCGCGCGGCGGCGTTCCTCGACTATGCCAATGATCCCGCGATCGACGCGATCTGGTTTGCGCGCGGCGGCTATGGCTCGAACCGCATCCTCGGCAGCGTGATGGGCGCCCTTAACGATGCCGCCGCCGCCAAAACCTATGTCGGCTATTCGGATACCGGCTTTCTGCTCGGCGCACTTTATGCCCGGCGGATCGGGCGGCCGGTGCATGGCCCCCTGGTAATGGACATTGCCCGCACTGGCGGTGACGCCAGCATTGCGCGCGCGCTCGGCTGGCTGGTATCGCGCGACAAGGCGGGGCTGGAGCCGAGTATCGCCGGGCGACCGGTCGCCGCATTCAACCTCGCGATCCTCGCCGCGCTGGTCGGCACGCCGTGGCTGCCTGATCTGACCGATCATATCCTGATGATCGAGGATGTTTCCGAACCGCTCTACCGGATCGATCGGATGCTGTTCCAGCTCTCACAAGCCACGCAGTTGAAGGGGATTGCCGGGATCAGGCTTGGCCGTATTGCCGATATCCAGCCTAATGATCCGCCCTGGGGCGAGGCGATCGACGTGATGATTACGCGCTGGGCACGCGATTTGGGCGTGCCTTATCTGGGTGCTGCCGATATCGGCCATGATGCGGCGAACAAGCTGGTGCCGTTCGGCATGGTGGTGTGAGGCAATAGGATGATGAGGAACGTCATGATTTTCACCAAACACATCGTCGCTGCGATCGCTGCAGTGGCGCTCATCACCCCATCTGCTGCCCCCGCGCGAGAGAAACAGCGCTGGACGGTAAAGCCCGAATGGGTGCTGGCGCACGAGACTTTCCTCGCCGGGCCTGAACTGCAGGGGCGCGGCAGCGCGACCCGGGACGAGGCGATTGCAGCGGCCTATGTCGCGGCACAATTTCGCGGCTTCGGGCTGAAGCCTGCGCCGGGGATGACAGGCTACACCCAGTCCACCAACATCACGCGGATGCGGCTGAACGGGCGTGCGATGCTGACGGCGGCAGGAACGCCGCTGGCGGGCGCGTCGCTGCTGATCGCGAGCGGGCAGGGCGTGCGCGGCGCATTGACCGTGTTCGCGGGCGATGACGCCAAGGATCTCCCCACCGCTGATGTGGTGCTGGCCACATCCACCAAAGCCAATGGCTTTGCGCTGCTGCGCGCGGCGACCGCGAAAAAGGTGAAGCTGCTGATCGTCGCCGAAAGCGACCTGACCCGCGCCCGGGTGGCGATGACCGGGGGCGATCCGCAGCTGCCGCTTTATGCCGAAGGAGCGGCCCCGCCACCACGCACCGCGCTTGCCAGCCTGCCCGCTGCCGCGATCGAGAAGCTTGCCGGATCGTCGGGCACAGAAGTGGCGTTGCGCCTACCCGAAGTCACGCTCAGCACTGGCCCGACGACTAACGCGGTCGGCTATCTGCCCGGTACTGATCCCAAAGCGGGTGTGCTGCTGATCTCCGCGCATCTCGACCATATCGGCGTGCGCGGTGACGGCGCGGTGATGCCCGGCGCGAATGACGATGCATCGGGCACCACCGCTGTCATCGAACTCGCCCGCGCCTTGGCGGCCGGCAAGCCGATGAAGCGCGGCATCCTGTTCGTTGCCTATGGCAGCGAGGAAGCGGGCGGTTTCGGCGCCAAATATTTCGTCGATCACCCGCCGGTGCCGCTGACGCAGATCATCGCCAACCTCGAAATCGAGATGATCGGCGCGCAGGACCCCAAGCTGCCCAAGGGCGTGATGATGATGACCGGGTTCGACCGGTCAACCTTTGGCGAAGCGCTGAAAAGCCATGGCGCGCTGGTGACGGCTGACCCCTATCCCGAACAGAACTTCTTCCAGCGATCGGATAATTACGCGCTCGCGCTGAAGGGCGTGGTTGCGCACACCATATCGGGCTGGGCTGTCGTGCCGACCTATCATTCGCCGAACGATACAGTCGAGAATATCGACATCGCCTTCATGACCGCGGCGATCCAGTCGCTGATCGAACCGATGCGCTGGCTGGCGGACAGTGGTTACGTGCCGGCGTGGAAGCCGGGCGGGAAACCAAGGTGATTGGCTCGTCCTTCGCCAGCCGAAAGCTAACGCAGGCTCCCGGTCATGCGGTTAAGCGAACTGGGACTGTGAAACCCGTAAACGCCGGCTGATCGGTCCAAATGCCGCGGGTGTCATAGACCAGCTTGTCGGCGCGCTCGTCGAGCGGCACTGATTTGAACAGCTCGTGGTCGACCAGCACGATCATCACCGGGCAGGTTTCGATCGCGGTGTCGATATCGATCAGCCGCGCACCCGTGCCGTCAAACGCCGTGGGCAGCGCATCGGCATAGGGTTCGACGATGCGGATCCGGTCACCGAATAACGCCGCGAGCTCAGCGGCCACCTTCAGCGCGGGGCTTTCCCGGAAATCGTCGATATTTGCCTTGAACGCCAGGCCAAGGCAGGCGACTGGCACGCCTGACACGCGTTCGATCAGATCAATGGCGCGGGCGACGGTGTGCGCGACCTTGCCGTCATTCACTTCGCGCGCCGTGCGGATCAGCGGGGTCTGTTCGGGCGCAGCGCTGACGAGGAACCAGGGGTCGACGGCGATGCAATGCCCGCCGACGCCGGGGCCGGGCGACAGAATGTTCACGCGTGGATGGCGGTTGGCCAGCCGGATCACTTCCCACACATCGACGCCCATCGTGTCGGCGATCAGGCTCAGTTCGTTGGCGAAGGCGATGTTGACATCGCGAAACGCATTTTCGGTGAGCTTGGTCATTTCCGCCGCGCGGCTGGTGGTCGTCACACAGGCACCGCGTACGAAGCGCCGGTAAAAGGCGAGCGCCTTGCGTGCACAGCGCGGGGTAATGCCGCCGATCACGCGGTCATTGTCGATCAGCTCTACCAATATGCGCCCGGGCAGCACCCGTTCGGGGCAATAGGCGATCGCGATATCAGCGCCTTCTCCCGACTTGCCCGGCACTTTCAGATCGGGGCGCAGGGTGCTCAGCAGGTCGCGGACCTTTTCCGTCGTACCGACGGGGGAGGTCGATTCGAGGATCACGACGTCGCCTGCCTTCAGCACCGTGGCAATCGTGGTCGCTGCCTGCAGGACATAGCCGATATTGGGTGCGTGATTCTCCCCGAACGGGGTGGGAACGGCGATGACGAACACATCGGCGGGCTCGATCATTGTCGCCGCGCGCAAATTGCCGCGCGCCACCACGCCAGAGACGAGTCCGTCGAGATCGACTTCCTCGATATGCACTTTGCCCGAATTGACCGTGTCGACCACGCTTTGCGTTACATCGACGCCCAGCACCTGTACTCCGGTGCGCGCAATCACGGCCGCCGTGGGCAGCCCGATATAGCCAAGCCCGAGAACCGCGACCTTGAGTTCAGAGTCCGAAACCATCCGCGACGACCTTTGCAATCTTTGCCGATGCGTGGCCGTCGCCGAACGGGTTGTGCGCGCGCGCCATCGCTTGATGGGCGGCATTGTCGTCGAGCAGGGTGAAGATTTCGGAAACGATGCGGTTTTCGTCGGTGCCGATCAGCTTTGCGGTGCCCGCCGCAACGCCTTCGGGGCGCTCAGTCGTCTCTCGCATGACGAGTACCGGCTTGCCGAGCGCGGGTGCTTCCTCCTGCACGCCGCCCGAATCGGTGAGGACGATGTGGCTTAGCCCGAGCGCGCGGACGAAATGCGGGTAATCGAGCGGATCGATCCGGGCGATGTTGGGCTGGTCACCCAGCACCGCATCCATCACGCTGACCACGTTGGGATTGGGGTGCACCGGGAAGATCACCGCCACATCATCGCGTGCCGCGATCCGGCGAATGGCGCGGGCGATATTCTCCATCCCGCCGCCGAAATTCTCGCGCCGATGCGTGGTAACGAGGATGATGCGCTTGCTGGTAAAGCGCGCGGCGAGGTCGTCCAGTCCCGCACCTAGCGTCGGATCGGCATCCAGCTTCGCCTGCGTGGCGAGCAGCGCATCGATTACGGTGTTGCCGGTGACGTACACCGTGTCCGCCTCGATGTTTTCCCGGAGCAACGCGTCCGCCGCCGTCTGGGTCGGTGCGAAATGCTGGTCGGCAATCGGCGCGACGATCCGCCGGTTCACTTCCTCGGGGAAGGGGTGATAGATGTCGCCTGACCGAAGCCCGGCCTCGACATGGCTGACCGGCACGCGCCGATAATAGGCTGCCAGCGCGCCCACCATTGCGGTGGCGGTATCGCCCTGCACGATCACGCGATCTGGCTTTTCGGCGTCCATGACGTCGCCAAGGCTGATGAGCAGCCGCGCGGTTAGACGGTCGAGCGTCTGGCCCGGTTCCATCAGGTCCAGATCAATGTCAGGGGTGATCCCGGCAATGCTGAGTACCTGATCGAGCAGCCCGCGGTGCTGCGCCGTCACGCACGTACGGACACTTAACCCAGCAACGGCGTTCAACGCATGAATAACTGGAAATAATTTGATCGCTTCGGGCCGTGTACCGAAAATCACGAGGACGCGGGGCGGGCGCGATGGCGATTGATCGAATGACATGACGGTGCCTTAACCGACGCTGCTTAAAGCGGCACTAACGATGCCCCATCCGGCACCATTGCAACCAGGGATTTGCCAGTAGCGAGGCACGCCGTTAGGGGCGGCGTTTGAGTGGAGACGATCATGACGTTCAAGCCGTTGCGCAAGGCAGTATTCCCCGTTGGCGGGCTGGGCACGCGCTTTTTGCCGGCGACCAAGGCGCTGCCGAAGGAAATGCTGCCTGTCGTTGATCGGCCACTGATCCAATATGCCGTCGATGAGGCTTTGGAAGCCGGGATCGAACAGATGATCTTCGTCACCGGGCGGGGAAAATCCGCGATCGAAGACCATTTCGACATCGCTTATGAGCTTGAAGCGACGATGGCGGCGCGGGGCAAGTCGATGGAATTGCTCGTGCAAACACGGCTAACGCCCGGGGCGGTTGCCTATGTGCGCCAGCAGGAGCCGATGGGGCTTGGCCATGCGGTATGGTGTGCCCGCGACATTGTGGGTGATGAACCCTTTGCGATCTTCCTGGCCGACGAACTGCTGATCGGCGAACCCGGCTGCATGAAGGCGATGGTCGAGGCGTATAATCGCACCGGCGGCAATATCGTCTGCGGATATGAAGTGCCCGAGTCGGAAACCGACAAATATGGCATCATCTCAACCGGGGCAGAGGATGGCGCGCTGGTCGAGGTGACCGGCTTGGTTGAAAAGCCGCCGCTTGGCACCGCACCATCGAACCTGATGATTCCCGGCCGCTATATCTTGCAGCCCGAGGTCATGCGGGTGCTCGAAACGCAAGAAAAGGGCGCTGGCGGCGAGATCCAGCTCACCGACGCGATGGCGCAGCTGATCGGCAAGCAGCCATTCCACGCGTTTCGCTTTGCCGGTCAACGTTATGACTGCGGCGATAAGGCAAGTTACATTCAGGCCAATCTCGCTTTGGCGCTTGCGCGCGACGATATCGGCCCTGCGGTTCGCCGCTTTGCCACCGAGCTGCTCGCACGCGGATAAACGCAAGGTTCGCTTAAGATTTGACCGGTAAATTCCGCTTGAGTTTTTCAAGCGGGGTCAATGCCATGTCGCGTGTTTCGTCGATTGTCGGTGTGTGGCCTGTGGCGTGGTGATGCGCGTGCCGATCAAGATCACCTATACCCCGCCCGAACGCACCATTTTGGTGACGGGCGGGGCGGGCTTTGTCGGCTCTGCCGTGTGTCGTCTGCTCGCGAGCAACGGGTCGCTGCGCGTCATCAACCTCGACTCGCTGGTCGATTCGGTTGATCCCGCCGCGTTGGCGGTGCCCGGTGATCAGCCCAATTACCGCTTCGTCGAGGGCGATATCCTCGATCGTGCGCTCGTCTCGCAGGTGATGGCGCAGGAATCGGTCGACGGGGTAATCCACATCGCTGCCGAGGGGCGTGCCGATCGCAATCCGGGGGAAATGCCGCCCTTTATCGATACCAATGTCGGCGGCACGTTCCATATGCTCGAAGCGTCGCTGGAGCATTGGCGCAATTTGCTGCCCGATGCGCGGGCGCGGTTTCGGTTCCATCATGTGTCAACCAATGCTGTGTTTGGTGATCGATCGGCTGGCTCGACCGCGGTCGACGAAAGCGCACCCTATCGGCCAAGCGCGCCGATCGCGGCAGCCCGTGCCGCGGCTGATCATCTGGTGCGGGCCTGGCACAGCAGCTTTGGCCTGCCCGTGGTCTTGTCCCACGCCAGCGCCGGATACGGTCCCTGGCAAAAGCCGGGCAAACTCATTCCGCACGCGGTCATCAATGCGATCGAGGGCATTCGCGTGCCCGTTTACGGCGCCGGATCGGAAGTGCGCGACTGGCTGCATGTCGAGGATTATGCGCGCGCGCTACACGCGGTGTTTTTCCACGGGCAGATCGGCGAATCCTATTCGATCGGCGTGCGCGAGGAGCATAACAACCTTGCTGTCGTTGCGATGATCTGTGACTTGCTCGATAGGATCGATCCGCGTGCCGATGGCCGCAAACGGCGATCGCTGATTACCTTCCTGCCTGACCGTCGCCTCGCCGATCGCCGTCACGCCGTCGATCCAACGCGGATTGAACGGGAGCTCGGCTGGCGGCCGGAGATTTCGTTCGTCGAGGGGCTGACTGAGGTTATCGATGAATATCGAGCCCTTGCGCGGCGGACGATGCATCAGGCGGCGGCGGGGTAGCCAAGGATCGTCTCTCGCCCGTTCGTTTCGAGCCTTTCGACTGCCTGCCAAGGCAGGCGCTCAGGATAAACTTCGGCCCATTGGGCCGAAGTCGAGAAACCTTGCAAACCCCTGCAACCTGTTTCTCGACTTCGCTCGAAACAAACGGGTGAAACAAAAGTCTTCCCCCCTAAACCGTCACCAACCGGTCGCTGCCGAGATCGGCAAGCAAGCCCATCATCCCGCCCGCCTCGACACCCTCTGTCATGTCGTCCATCGCCAGCCCCGCCATCGCCATGCCGGTCTGGCAGGCGATCAGCGCCACGCCGTTGTCGCGGGCGATGGCAATCAACGCCAGCCGGTCCGGCAAGCCTGCCACTGCCAGCGCCGTGCCGTCATCATCTGGCCTTTCCGCGTGCGTCAGCAGCGCAACGCTGGCTTCGTGGCAATAGAGCCGCACCCGCCCACCCAGCGCGCTTTGCGCGATTGCCAGCGTCAGCCCGGCGCGAAACCGCACTGAATCGGGCGTGGTGATGATGACGGTCAGCCCCGTCATCGGCCGCACGCCGCGCAGCCCGGGTCTTTGGGTAGGGCAAGCGTGCGGAACCGAAAATCGAGCGCGTCGACGATGAGCAGCTTGCCGGCGGTCGCTTCCCCGAACGGCACAATCGAACGGATCACCTCCATCGCGGCGAGGCTGCCGAGCACCCCGGTCATCGCACCGAGCACGCCCTGGTCAGCGCAGCTGGCATCGGCGCGATCGGGGTCTGCGCCGACGAAGCACCGATAGCAGGGCAGGGCTGGCTCCCACCCGCGATACGTTCCGAGTTGCCCCTCGAACTGCCCGACAGCGGCGGAAACAAGGGGGATGCGGGCTGCCAGCGCTGCATCGGCCACCGCGAGCCGCGTCTCGAAATTATCGCACCCATCGAGCACGACGTCCGCTCCCGCGATCAATGTGGCGGCATTGTTGGCGGTGATCCGGTCGATTACGGGCACCGTGGTCACATCTGGGTTCAGCTGCGCAATCGCCCGCGCCGCCGCTTCCGCCTTGAGTTGACCTACATCGCCCGTGCCGAAGATGGTCTGGCGTTGCAGGTTGCTCAGGTCGACCCGGTCATCATCGATGATCGTCAGTCGCCCGATTCCGGCGGCGGCGAGATATTGCAGCGCCGGCGACCCGATCCCGCCCGCCCCGATGACTACAACATGCGCCGCCAGTAGCCGCATCTGGCCCGCCCCGCCAATCTCGCGCAGCACAATGTGCCGGGCGTAGCGATCAAGCTGAGCGTCAGTTAGCACTAGACCCCGGTGGAGCCGAAACCGCCGCTGCCGCGTGTCGTCTCATCAAGGCTATCGACTTCGCTCAGCGTCGCGCGCTGGACGGCAGCAGGCACCAGTTGCGCGATGCGGTCGCCGCGCGCGATGTCGAATGGCGCATTACCGAGATTGGCGAGGATGATCTTCACCTCCCCGCGATAATCGCTGTCGATCGTCCCGGGCGAGTTCAGGCAGGTGATCCCATGCTTGAGCGCCAGGCCGGACCGTGGGCGGACCTGCACTTCAAACCCGTCTGGAATCGCCATCGCGAACCCTGTCGCCACGGCATGCCGCGCGCCGGGGGCAAGCGTGAGCGCTTCGGCTGCAACCACATCCATCCCCGCTGCGCCCGACGTGGCATAAGCAGGCAGGGGGAGGTCAGCGCCATGCGGCAGGCGCTGAACAGCGATGATGATGGGGTTCATATGGTCGTTCCTGTCGGTGTCGGCAGCAACGCATCGGCGATCCGCGCCGCCAGCCGTTCGGCGACAGCGTCCTTGGCCATGCGTTCCCAACTTTCGGTGCCCGATGCGCTGATGAGGTGGATCGTGTTCGCGTCGCCGCCCATCACGTCGCCGGACACGTCGTTGGCGATGATCCAGTCGGCGCCCTTGCGGACTCGTTTGGCGGTGGCGTGGTCGATGACTCGCTCGGTTTCGGCGGCGAAGCCGATCAGCAGGCGGGGGCGTTGCGGGCTTCGGGCGAGCGTTGCCAGAATATCGGGGTTTTCGACCAGCAGCAGCGTGGGCGAACGCGCGCCTTTCTTGATCTTTTGCGGGCTGGGGGTAACCCGCCAGTCGGCAACGGCGGCGACCATCACGGCGGCGTCGGCGGGCAGCGCCGCGTCCACCGCCGCCGCCATTTTGAGCGCGGTTTCGATATCGATCCGGTCAACGCCGGCCGGTGTCGGCAAGGTGACCGGCCCCGCAATCAACGTCACCCGCGCGCCAAGGGCTGCCAGCGCGCCCGCAATCGCAAAGCCCTGCCGCCCCGATGATCGGTTGGCGATGTAGCGCACCGGGTCGATGGGCTCATGTGTCGGCCCTGCGGTGACGATGATGTGCGTGCCGGTGAGCATGGCGATCACTGCGCCAGCGCGTGCTGGATCGCGACCAGAATAGCCTCAGGCTCGGGCAGCCGACCGGGGCCGAACTCGCCGCACGCCATTGGCCCTTCGTCAGGTTCGATCACGGTGATGCCGTCAGCGCGCAGCTGGGCCACGTTACGGCGGGTGGCGGGGTGCTGCCACATCCGCACGTTCATCGCGGGGGCCGCCAGCACGGGCTTGTCGGTGGCGAGCAGCAGGGTGGTGGCCAGATCATCGGCGATGCCGGCCGCCATCTTGGCCATCAGATCGGCGGTTGCGGGCGCGATCACGACGAGGTCGGCCTCGCGGCTCAGCTGGATATGGCCCATCTCGGCCTCATCCTTCAGGTCCCACAGACTGGTGTGCACCGGATTTTCGGACAGCGCCGCCAGCGTCATCGGCGTGATGAACTGCGCCCCGCCCGCCGTCAGCACGCAGCGCACGCCAATCCCGGCCTTGCGCGCGAGACGGATCAGCTCGCACGCCTTGTACGCGGCAATGCCGCCGCCGACGATCAGGAGAATGCGTTTCATCGCACGCTCCTTGTCACGGTAATGCGGCGGCTGTCGAGCGCGGCGACGGTCAGATCGCGAAGACCATCGGGCGCAAATGCCAGCCCGACCAGGATCGTCGGGGCGACCAACAGGCCCCAGTAGAAGGTGTCTGGCCGACCGAACAGGCTGAGCAGTAGGGCATAGGCCACAAACACCGCCAGCGCGCGCATCGCGAGCGGATCGCGCCAGCTTGCCCATCCGAACAGCGCTAGCCCAACCAGCAGCGCGGATGCCCAGGCGGGAGCAAGGCTAAGCGCGGTCGAGATCGACATTGTTTTCACAAAAAAGCCGAAGCCGAGCAGCCCCGCCCAGCCCGGCGATGCCGGGTCAGCCGGGCCGACGACTTGCCCGACAGCATATGCGTGCGCCGCGACGACCACGGCGAGCACGCCCAGTGCCGATGCCCAGCCCATAGCCTCACGCCGCTGGCCATCGATCAGTGCCATGCCGAGCATCACCAGCACATAAAGCGCGGCCGTTTCGCGGATCAGCATCGCGATCAGGCCGATCGCGACCGGGGTGATCCAGCGCCCCGGTCGCCGCAGCGCGAGCGACAGCGCGATCAGCAGCCCGGCCCAGATTTCATGAAATGCCGCGAGCGACGGCTGGACGAACGCAATCATGCCGCCGATCAACAGCACCAGCGCAATCGCCTGTGGCGGCGTTCGCTCGATCGCACGGCATAGCCGGGTATACCAGGCCAGCACAACAGCCGCTGCGAGACCATAAAGAAACAACAGCGTAATTGGCGGGGGCAGATATCCCTGCACCACCGCCAGTGTCGGCAGGCGGAAGGTGACGAAGGGCCGCAGTGGATAGTCCCCGGCACGTAGCGCAGTGGCGGTTACCTGATAGTAATCTCCGCCGCCGCGCACCCCGGCGATGATCGACTCATACAGCATCACATCGGCCTGATCCTCCGCGCGGTTGGCCGGATCACGGCTCACCGGTGGTGGTCCGGCGACGAACAACGCGCTGAGGCAAAGGGTCAGGAACAGCGCGAGCAGAATAAGCCCGGATTTGGCGCGGGATGCCTTTAGCGTCGCAAAGCGGCTTGGCGATGCAAGCCATAAAGGCGGGCGTGGCCGGGCCATGCTATCCCAGTACCAACCATGTCGCCGCCACGCTGATGCCCGATGCCAGCAGCGCCACCGCCGCATAACGCCAGCCGCCGCCGATCCGAACGACTTCGATTTCCTTCAATGGCGGGGCAGGGGGCGCGCCGCCGGGATCGGGGAAATGGCGTTCGATGTTGCGGATCAGCTGGGGCAGCCGGGTGAGCGTCTTGAAGTCGGCGGTCAGCCGGTCAGCGACAAAGGTTTCCGGGCCAAGCTCGGTACGGATCCATTCGCGCACGAAAGGGGCGGCGGTTTCCCACATGTTGATATCGGGATCGAGCGCGGTCGCCACGCCTTCCACCATGACCATCGTCTTTTGCAGCAGCAGCAGGTGTGGCTGCGTCTTCATGTCGAAATCGCGGGTGATGTTGAACAGCCCGTCGAGCATGTTGCCGACCGACATGTCCTTCACCGACATGCCGCGCATCGGCTCCCCCACGGCGCGCAGCGCGGTTGCGAACTCGGCGACGTCGTGGTGCGGCGGCACATAGCCCGCCTCGAAATGAATTTCGGCAACGCGGCGGTAATTGCCGGTGATCAGGCCGTAGAGAATCTCCGCAAGCCACACCCGCGCGCGCCGGTCGATCCGGCCCATAATGCCGAAATCGATCGCGGCGATACGGTTGCCGGGCAGCACGAACAAATTGCCCTGGTGCAGATCGGCGTGGAAAAACCCTTCGGCGATCGCCTGACGGAGGAAGGCGTGGACCAGGATATGCGCGAGCCGGGCGGGATCATGCCCGGCGGCCAGCATCGCCTGTCGGTTCGACATCTTGATGCCGTCGATCCACTCGAGCGTCAGCACCCCGCCGGTGGTGCGTTGCCAGTCGATCGCGGGCACGACGAAATCGGGCTCGGCGGTCATCGCCTCGGCCAGTTCGGACGCCGAGGCGGCTTCGCGGCGCAGATCGAGCTCGCGCGCGGTCCAGCGCTTGAACGTCTCAATCACCAGCCGGGGCTGGAGCCGGGCGAACTCGCCGCCCATCGATTCGACCTGTGCTGCCGCCCAGTGATAAGTGTCGATCGCGCGGTTGAACTCTTCCTCGACGCCGGGACGCAGCACCTTGATCGCGACAGTGCGGCCATCGGTGGTGACGCCGCGGTGGACTTGCGCGATTGATGCGGCACCGACCGGGACGGGATCAATCGAGGCGAACAGCTCGCTGATCGGCCGCGCGAAACTGGCGGTCATGGCGGCGCTAATGACGTCGAACGAGACGGGCGGCAGGGCATCCTGTAACCGCTGCAAGTCCTTTGCCGCCGCGTCGCCGACGATATCGGGGCGAGTCGCCAGCGTCTGGCCAAGCTTGATCGCGGCGGGGCCAATCGCCTGCAGTGCATCGGCATAGCCCGGCGTCGCGGGCAGGCGAACGCCGAAGCGCGCGATTCGGGCGAGGCGGCGGACGGCAGGCGGCGTGTTCGGATCGCGCTCGATTCCGCTGAGGGCGCCGTGGCGGGCAAGCGTGCGGCCCCATTTCAACAGGCGCCAGAGATGGACGGCAGGGGCGGTCATGATTGCCCCAATCGAAAGCCGTCACCCCGGACTTGTTCCGGGGGCAACTGATCCGCAAACACCGCAGTGCCGGTTCGCGCGGCGCGGTGGGCCCCGGAACAAGTCCGGGGTGACGAACAAAAATCAGGGTTGATCTGCAACGGTCTAAATCTTCCAGCCGCTATGGATCGCGACAAGCCCGCCGAGCATCGGTTCGACCTTGGTCTGGATGAAGCCCGCGTCCGCGATCATGCGCTCAAATGTCGGCATGTCCGGAAAACGCCGGATCGATTCGATCAAGTAGCGATAGCTGTCCTCATCCTTCGCCAACATTTTGCCGAGTTGCGGCACCAGCTTGTGCGAATAGACGTCATAGACCTCCGCAAAGCCCGGCCAGAGCGTGGTCGAGAACTCCAGGCAAAAGAACCGGCCGCCGCGTTTCAGCACGCGATGCGCCTCGCGGAGCGCCTTGGGGATGTCCGTCACGTTGCGGATGCCGAACGCGATTGTGTACGCGTCGAAAAACCGGTCGGGGAAGACGAGCGTTTCGGCATTCGCCTCGGTCCATACCAGGCCGTCAATGCCGCGCTTGGTGGCGCGCTCGATGCCGACTTCGAGCATCGCGGGATTGATATCGGCAACGGTGATCGCCGCCCCCGATGGTGCCATGCGGAACGCGATATCGCCGGTGCCGCCGGCCATGTCGAGGATCGCCTCGCCTGTACGCGGTTGCACGCGGCGGACGAATCGGTCTTTCCAGAGCCGGTGCATGCCTGCCGACATGGCATCGTTCATCAAATCATAGGAGGGTGCGACGCTTTTGAACACGTCGCCCACGCGGGCGGTTTTTTCGGATGCGGCAATGTCTTCATAGCCGAAGGACACAGTATCAGTCATGCGGTCGCTCTAGCTTGGCCTTGTGGACGGGGCAAACCCAACCTAGCTGCAATCCGCAAATGCCTGAACTTCCCGAAGTTGAAACCACCGTCCTTGGTCTGCGTCCCGTGCTGGAGGGACAGCAGATCGCGCGCGTGCTGCTGCGTCGGGCTGATTTGCGGCGGCCTTTCCCCGCCGATCTGGGGCAGCGCCTGACCGGGGCAACCGTGACCGGGCTCGCGCGGCGCGCCAAATATGGCCTGATCAATACCGATCGCGGCGACACCGTCATCTTCCATCTCGGCATGTCGGGCCGCTGGCGAGTCGACCCAAGTGAGACGCTCACCCATGATCACCTCGTGCTGACGACGGGGGCGGGGCGAACGCTGGCACTCAACGATCCGCGGCGTTTCGGATCGGTCGATCTGGTGGCGACCGATAGCCTTGCGGCCTATCCGCCGTTTACGAGTATGGGGCCCGAGCCATTGGGGCCAGACTTTACCGCCACCTATTTGCGCACCGCACTGAACGGGCGGGTGGCCCCGATCAAAGCGATGTTGCTTGATCAGCGGATCGTGGCCGGGCTTGGCAACATCTATGTGTGTGAGGCGCTGCATATGGCCGGGATCGCCCCGTCGCGGGCCGGTGGCCGCATCGCCCGCGCGCGGCTGGTTGTGCTCGTCGATGCAATCCGCGAGGTCCTGGCTGCCGCGATCACGGCGGGCGGGTCGACGCTGCGGGACTATGCCCGGCCCGACGGTGAACTTGGCTATTTTTCGAAGCAATGGCGCGTCTATGGCCGTGAGGGAGAGGCGTGCGGCTGCGGTGCCCCGGTGCTCAGGCGACCGGAAGGTGGCCGTTCGACCTTCTGGTGCAGCTTTTGCCAGCGCTGACCAGTTGACCGGAACGCCTGCCGCAGTTAAGAGGCGCGCTTTCGAAGGGCGATCGGGAATTTTTCCCCCGCCCTTTTTCATTGAAAAGGTTCGAGGACGGCATGGCGAATACGCCACAGGCGAAAAAGCGTATCCGGCGGAATGACCGCCGTGCGGAGATCAACACCAACCGCGTCGGGCGTATCCGGACGTTCGTGAAGAAGGTCGAGTCGGCCCTTGATTCGGGCGACAAGGATGCGGCCGCTACGGCTCTCGCCGCTGTGCAGCCGGAACTGGCGCGCGGCGTGGCGAAGGGTGTGCTCCACAAGAACACGGCGTCGCGCAAGTTCGCACGCCTCACTAAGCGCGTTTCGGCCCTCGCTTAACCCGTTACGGTTTCGTTACAATTCGCCCGCCGGACGTGTTCCGGCGGGCTTTTTGTCGTGTACGAACGCCAAATGCCGCCCAGGATTGCGTGATCAACCTGAGCAGCCGCAGCGACCATACCGTTCATATCAAAAGCGAGGATTCACCACGATTCGCGATCATGTCAGATTGGTGACGTTTTTATTATACAGTATAAACAACAACTTATAAAATTATTGACGCGTTTGCGTGGCTGTTGGCGAGTCAACGGATTTATTTCAGATTATTGACATCGATGCTCTTGATCGACTCGGTCATGTCCTCATAATCAGACCTCGCCGCCGTGATTTCTTCACCCGGCATTACGAATAACTTCAACGCCAGGCGGATGCGATTCCGGCTGCGGGGGAAATTTATAGCGTGAAATCAAGCCGTCCGGGCGTG
>CAZYOU010000070.1:0-14539 GCA_964649315.1 uncultured Stakelama sp.
GCGACCTTGATGATCGTGCGCTGGCGCTGGTCGAGCGCCTTGACCAGCCAGTTCGCGCTGGCAAGCATGTCTGACAGCCAGGCCTTGCTGTTCTTGTCCTGCGCGCCCGTCGCCAGCTCGGTGTAATAGCTGCGGTTGACCAGCAGCCGCGGCAGCGTGGCGGCGTTGATCTCGATTGCCCAACCGCCTTTGCGCCGCGCAATGAAGATGTCCGGCACCACCGCCTGGGCCGGTTCCCCGCCATAGCGGCAACCGGGCTTGGGATCATAATCGCGCAGCTCGCGGATCATGTCGGCCATGTCCTCGTCATCGACCCCGCAAAGCCGCTTGAGCCGCCCCAATTCGCCACGGGCGAGCAGATCGAGATTGTCAATCAGCCGCGCCATCGCCGGATCGTAACGATCGGCTTCCTTCGCCTGCAGCGCGAGGCATTCGGCCAGATTACGCGCGCCCACCCCGGTCGGGTCGAAGGTCTGGATGACGCCGAGCACCGCCTCTACCCGCGCCAGCGGTACGCCGAGCCGATTGGCGACTTCGAGCAACGGCACCGTCAGATAGCCGCACTCGTCAATCTGATCGATGAGATGCGCGGCGATGAACGCGTCGGTGCCACTCAGCACGGGCCCGGCTTGGGCAAGCAGATGATCGGCCAGATTGATGTCGGCTGCGGCGAAGCTATCAAAATCGGGGCCGTCCTCCCCCGCCATCCCGCTGCCACCGGCGCCGTTCAGCCCGAGCGATCCGTCCATCCCTGCACCGACGCTGTCGGACGCGCTGTCGTGGTGAAAGGTGTCAGCGGTAAAATCGACGTCGAGCGACGCTTCGCCCGCATGCTCGCCGCCAAGGATCAATTGATCGGCGCTGGCGGGTTCGCTTGGCAGTTCGGCGGCTGGCTCCCGGTCGATGGTCGGGCCGTCATCCTCGGGCGCGCTCGCATCGAGCAGCGGGTTGCGCTCGATCTCCTCGGCAATAAAGCCCTCAACTTCGAGATTGGACAGCGCCAGCAGCCGGATGGCCTGCTGCAGCTGAGGCGTCATCACCAGCGATTGCGACTGGCGCAGATCGAGGCGCGGGCCTAACCCCATCGCGGCTAGAGCGAAAAGCCCTCGCCCAGATACAGGCGGCGGACATTGGCGTCGGCCACCAGCTCGTCGGGCGATCCGGTGAACAGCACCCGGCCATCATAGATGATATAAGCGCGATCAACGATCTCGAGCGTCTCGCGGACGTTATGATCGGTGATCAGCACACCGATGCCGCGCTTCTTCAGTTCGCGGACCAGATCGCGGATATCGGCGATCGAAATCGGATCAATGCCCGCAAAGGGCTCGTCGAGCAGCATGATCGACGGATCGGCAGCAAGCGCGCGGGCGATTTCGGCACGGCGCCGTTCACCACCCGACAGCGCCATCGCGGGGGCATCGCGCAGCCTGGTGAGCCCGAAATCGTCGAGCAATTGATCGAGCCGGACTTGCCGCTTGGCGGCATCGGGCTCGGCAAGTTCAAGCACCGTCAGGATGTTCTTTTCGACCGAAAGCCCGCGAAAGATCGACGTTTCCTGTGGCAGATAGCCAAGCCCAAGGATGGCGCGGCGATACATCGGCAGGCCAGTGATGTCTTCGCCGTCAAGCATGATCCGGCCCGAATCTGGTTTCACCAGGCCCATCACCGAGTAAAAACATGTCGTCTTGCCCGCACCATTAGGGCCGAGCAGCCCGACAACCTCGCCGCGCCCCACCGATACCGACACGTCGGACAGCACTGGCCGCTTGTCATACGCCTTGGCGATCGAGACGACCGACAAACCGCTGCCGAGCGGCAACAGTCCTGCGGGCTCGGCCAGCGCGGTGGCAGCGGCGGTGGTCGCCGGCAAGGTGCTTACATCGTCCATAGTGCAGCCCTAATGCTTGCAGGAAATGGTAAACGAGACGTTGAGAAAACGAAACTGGCAAGCTTTGTGCATGGGTTATGCCTGGTCAGCAATCTCTGGGAAAGCCCGAGCCGATCGCCTGCCCGTAAAAACGACGCTATTTGTCGCGCTTGGGCACCGTGAACCGCCCCGTCACGCGGCCACCGCTGGTCGCGGTCGTGCCGCCTGCGCCGCCAACCGCACCACCGCCGTCGAGATAGGCGCGACCCGAGTCAAGATCGATGCGCAAGCGCCCGCCACTCACCGGATTACCGCCCTGCACCAGCATCACATTGCCGATCATGATGATTTCCCGGCGCTGCAGATCATAGACCGCAAACTCGCTTCGCGCCGACTGATCCGGGCGCGTCACCGATACGCCCCCAGATGCATCCAGCCGCGACACCTGCGGGCTGCCATCGACGACCTGACCGGTATAGGCGACGGTCATCCGTGCCGCATTCAGCGTCATTTCCGCCTGTCGCACCAACACGCTGCCCGACAGAACGGCCCGATTGGCCTTGTCCTGCAGTTCGATGCGATCGGCGCCGAAATCAATCGGCGCGCCCGAATCGTGCCGGGACTGAGCGATCACCGGCGTCGAGGGGGCCACGAGGGCACCGGCGGCCAGCACGAGCGAAAAGCGGATCATGTCCATGCGCGCCTATTTCGTCCTTCGCGGCACGATCCGCAAGCGGGCATCGCCATCGAGCGTTACCACATGCGAATCGAGATCGGCTGACATGCGCGCGGCGCTGAAATTGCCCTGCGGCACCTTGCCCGTCACCGCACCACCGCTGCGCAGCTTGCGCGTTTTCAGGTCGAGCGTCGCATTGCTCGTTTGCAGATTATAGCCATTGGCGGCGGTGAAGCGGATCGGCCCGTCGACCGTCACCTTTTCCGTCCCCAGGTCATAACGCCCGCTATCGGCGCGCAGTGTCGCCGGGCCCTCGCTCAGCGTCATGTCCGCCGCCAGCGTGGTCAGCTTGACGACTGGTTCAGCGGAGCTTTGTTGAACGGCAGAACCCGCGCGCAGCGAGAATGGCCTGCCCTGCGCATCGGCACCCCGGTACCGCGCCGACTGGAGGCGAAGCCGTTCCTTCGCCACCTCCACCTTGTTCTTGTCCAGCAAAAAGCTGACATCGCCGCTCATCGTCAGCGGTGCGGTGACGAGGAACGCCGCCAACACCCCGATCAGCACCGGCAACACGAAGCGCGACGTGGCGACCACCCGGTCATGCGGGCTGCCCGGTGCCGCCCAGCGTTGCCGATCGGTCCGCGTGCGAGGGTGAACGTCAGCCACGGGCATCATGCATGCGCAAAGATATCGATCTCAGGCCAGCCGGCCAGATCGAGTTCGGCGCGGGCGGGGAGAAAATCGAAACAGGCCTGGGCAAGCGCCATCCGCCCTTCGCGGATCAACCGCAAATCGAGCTCGGTCTTCATCGCATGCAGAAACCGTACATCCGAGGCTGCATAATCCTTTTGCGCATCACTCAGCACCGGGCTGCCCCAGTCCGATGATTGCTGTGCCTTCGACACTTCCTGCCCCAGCAGTTCGCGGACAAGTTCCTTCAGGCCGTGGCGATCGGTATAGGTGCGCACCAGCCGCGAAGCGATTTTGGTGCAATACACCGGCGCCGCGGTGACATGCAGATAATGGCTGATCGCGGCCAGATCGAATCGGGCGAAGTGGAACAGCTTCAACCGCGACGGGTCGGCCAGCAGCGCGCGCAAATTGGGCGCGGCATAATCACTACCCGGCGAGAACCGCACCAGATGTTCATCGGGTCCGCCATCCGACAGCTGAACCACGCAAAGGCGGTCTCGCGGCGTGATAAGCCCCATGGTTTCGGTATCAACCGCTATCGATTGCCCCGGGGCAAACACGCCCGCCGGCAGGTCTTCTTCGTGAACATGAACTGTCATCAGCGTCGCCTAGACCCGAACGTCGCAGCGCTCAATGCTTTGCACGTCTCAGCATGGTCGTTCGTCGCGCTTTTGCGGTAATTCCGCCAGCGCCCCCTGCCAAACCGTCGCCAAACCATTGCCACAACGATTTTGTTCGCAGCACGCGGCATTTTGAGTTATGCACAGGGTGAGGCGCGAGCAGAGGAGCGCCCGGAAACCTGCGTTTGTCGTCCGACGCTCGGATTCTTGCATCTATGACGGGCGAACCAGGAAGACGAACAGGGCATGAGTTTCGATAAAGGGCGCCGCGGCGATCGCGGCGGGCGCGGCAAAGACAAGCGCGATGGTTTCGGCGAAGGCGGTTTCGACAGCGGCTTTGGTGGCGGAGATCGTTTCGGTGGTGGCGGTGATCGCTTCGGTGGCGGTGGCGACCGGTTCGGTGGCGGCGGTGATCGCTTCGGCGGTGGCGGTGGCGGCGGCGGATTTCGCAGCGGCGGTGGCTTTGGCGGTGCGCCGTCAGGCGGCGGCGGGCGCGGCATGCCCCCCCAGGTCGTTGGCGAGGGCACGGGTGTCGTCAAGTTTTTCAATGGTCAAAAGGGTTTCGGCTTTGTCGTGCGTGATGACGGCGGCGAAGACGTATTTGTGCACATCAGTGCCGTCGAACAGGCTGGTCTGACCGGTCTGGCTGAAGGTCAGCCGCTCGGCTTCACCTTGGTCGATCGTGGCGGCCGGATTTCTGCGACCGACCTGAAGATCGATGGCGAACCGATGCCCGTCGAAGACCGCGGCCCGCCGCGTGACCGCGATGCAGGCCCCGGCGCACCCCGTGGTGGTGCCGGTGCAGGTGGCCCGCAGCGCCAGCTGACGGGTGAAAAGGCAACGGGCACGGTCAAGTTCTTCAACGCCATGAAGGGCTTCGGCTTCATTCAGCGTGACGATGGCCAGCCCGATGCGTTCGTGCACATCAGTGCCGTCGAGCGCGCTGGCATGCCGACCCTCAACGAGGGCGACCGGCTTGAATTCGAGCTCGAGGTTGATCGTCGTGGCAAGTTTGCGGCCGTCAATCTGACGCCGATGCAGTAATTCATTCCGGCATTTGCCAGGGATGTCCGAAAAGCCCGGTACGCAGCCTGCGTGCCGGGCTTTTTCGTCTTGATGAAACGCGAACAGGCCATTCTCCACCACATGAATCACGTGCTCATCCAATTGGCCGCCTCCGGCGATATCGACGCGCTTAACGCCCTGATCCAGAGTGCTTATCGCGGCGACGCTGCCCGGCAGGGGTGGACGCATGAGGCCGACCTGCTGGACGGACAGCGGATTGACCCATCGGGCCTTGCTGACATTCTTGCCAATCCCGAACAGCATCTGCTGGTCGCCAAAGACACGGATGGCACGCTGCTGGGCTGTGTCGAGATCGCTGATCACGGCGAGGGGCTGGCCTATCTTGGCCTGTTGTCAGTGGCACCCGAGGCGCAGGCACAGGGGCTTGGCAAGCAGCTGATCGCCGCAGCCGAAGCGTTTGCGCGCGATCAACTGGGCACGACCGCCATCGAAATGACAGTGATCCGCCAACGCGGCGAGCTGATCGCTTATTATGAACGGCGTGGCTACCGCCTGACCGGCGAAGAACGCCCTTTCCCCTATGGCGACGAACGGTTCGGGCAGCCGCGCACCGACGCGCTCGGCTTTGTCGTGCTGACGCGAGCGCTTATGTAATCAGCCGTTTCAAGGCCTCGATCGTATCCGCCTCCGCTGCCGGTTTGTCGGTCCTGATCCGCGCGATTCGGGGAAAGCGCATCGCCACCCCCGATTTGTGGCGCTTCGACACGTGGATCGAATCGAATGCGATCTCCAATACCAACGCCTTTTCCACCTCGCGCACCGGGCCGAACCGCGCCGTCGTGTGATCGCGGACGAACTTGTCGAGCATCTTCAGCTCGTCATCGGTAATTCCCGAATAGGCTTTCCCGACCGGCAGCAACTCGCCCCCCGCCACCGGATCGCCGGTCCAGCAGCCAAAGGTGTAATCCGAATAAAAGGACGAGCGTCGCCCGCTGCCGCGCTGCGCGTACATCATCACGCAATCCGCCGAGAGCGGATTGCGCTTCCATTTATACCACAGCCCGGTTCGACGCCCGGTGACATAGGGCGAATCGCGGCGCTTGAGCATCACCCCTTCGATCGCCGAATCGCGCGCGCTGTCGCGAATCACCTGAAGCGCGTCGAAATCGGGGGCATCGATGATCCGGCTGATATCGAACCGGTCCGGATCGAGTGCGGGGACGAATTGCTCGAGCCTCGCGCGGCGCGCATGCCAGGGCAGGTCGCGCACATCCTGCGGGCCATCGAACAGCATGTCGTACAGCCGAACGAACGCGGGATAATCGGCCAGCATCTTGGCTGACACGACCTTGCGCCCAAGCCGCTGTTGCAGCGCGTTAAAGCTCGCCGCCGCGCCGCCTTCCGCCGCGCTACCCTGCAAATCGCCCTTCACCATCAACTCGCCATCGACCACCCCGGGGGTGACGAAAGCACGGGCGATATCGGGAAAGCTCGCGGTAATGTCATCGCCCGCCCGGCTGTAGAGACGCGTTTCGCCGCCGACATGGACGATCTGCACGCGGATCCCATCCCATTTCCACTCAGCCACATAATCGTCGAGGCTGACCCGCAAATCCTTGAGCGGATGCGCAAGCATGAACGATCGGAAGACCGGCATATCGGTCGCGATCGGCTGTGGCCCTGTCCCCTGTCCCCACGCAAACAAGGGCGCATAGGGTGGCGCGAGGCCGTGCCATACCTCCTCCACCGCATCGATATCGAGCGCAAAGGCTTGTGCCAGGGCGGTTTTGGCGAGGCGGGCCGAAACGCCGATCCGCAGTGCCCCTGTCGCCATTTTGAGCAGCGCAAACCGTTCACTCGCATCGAGCCGGTCAAGCATCGCGGCGAGCACTGCCGGCCCTTCTGCTCGGCTTGCGCGGGCCAGTGTGTCGACCACCTCCCCCAGCGTTAGCGGTGACAGGCTAGCCGGATCGTCCGCTGGCGTCGGCCAGAGCAGCGCCACCGTTTCCGCGGTGTCGCCCACATAATCGCGGCTCATGCGGAACAGGACGGGATCGACCCGTGCCTCGATCAACGCACGGATGATCGCTGGTTTCACCGCCGGGATATCGAGATCGCCGGTCAGCGCCGCCATTGCCCAGCCACGATCAGGATCGGGCACGGCGTGCAGATAATCGGCGATCAGTTTCAGCTTGGCGTTGCGCGACCGGGTGTAAATGAGCGCATCGAGCAGATCGGCAAAACGGCGCATGGCGGGGCTTTACGGCTTGGCCTGGCTGATCGCTTCCCCGGTGACCGCTTCACGCGTGATCGATTCCAGCACGATCGGTTCGCGGGTGATTACCTCATCGAGCACCGCGACAGTTACCCCGAACTTGCGCACCACCATCACGTTATGCGCCGATTGCCCGTCGGGCCGCAGCGTCAGGAACTGCTTCGCCCGAAAACCGCCCTTCATCGTAAAGCGCAGGACAAGGCGATCGCCGTTCGTCATCCCGGTCACGCCACCGGTCGCATCGCTGAGCGTGCCGGCATAATGATCAGGCGATGTTTCGCGGATCCGCCACTGGCGCTTCTTGGGGGGCTTGCCGACTTCGTCGACGATCTGATCAAGTACCAACGTGCCGTCGCTGTCCAGTCGACCGATGCCGTGAACCGCGATGGGCGTTGCTTTGCGCGTGATTACCCGCAACGTGGCGCGCCCTTCGGTCCGGCCGGTGAAAAACTCGGTGGCCGCAAAGCGCGGGGCTGGCGCCACGCGCTCAATCCGCGGCATGGGCACGCACCCGCCAAGCAGCACCGTGCTTGCAACAAGCGCAATCCCGGCCGCCCGCCAGGACAGTTGATGCTCGATCACGTTCATTCGACCTCCGCAGCTATCCTTATTCGACCGTTGGATGCCAATCGGCAAGCGAATCACGGCCCGGTTCGCTGCTCGCAGCGCCCTGCCCGGCCTTTCAGGTCCGGTCGCAAAATGCCGGCATCGCACAGCATCCGGAAAAAGCTGGGATCACGCACATAATCGACGAAATCATGCTTGCTGCGCGGCGGATCGGTAAAATAGGCGATCATCGGATAACCGCCTTCCTGCGCGATCGCCCGGCCAACTTCGGACTCCAACCCCAGCGTGGTCGGATTGAAACGATACTGGAAGCCAACGCCCTTTTTCAGCACCGGGTCGGCGATGTTGACGACATAGCGGATCGACTTGAGCTGATCGCTGAATCGCCGCAGTTCGACGCAACCGACCCATGGGCGTTCATCGTCATCCTTGGTGACGGATGCTTTTGCGAGCAGGCGCCGGCGTGGCACGATCGTCGCGACATCGAACCGCTCCTGCTCACGCGCATCACAGAAGTCGATCCGCCCGACCGCCGCCGCCATCAGCAGCACATGAATATTGCTGCCCTGTTCTTTCAGCGGATCAGGCTCAAGCAGCCCGGTGATCGGCAGCTTCCACCCGGCAGCCACGGCATTGGTGTCCACCTTGAACTGGCGATCATAGACCGGGTTGCCAAGCGCGGAGAGGATCACCGATGCGCCCCGGCTATGCGCGATCAGATACACCGATTTGCCTGGCAACCGATCGAGTATCCGCCGAAGGCCGCGCGAACCCGCAACCTGACTATAACCCGCAGCATTGAACCAGATTTTCAGCGCGCCCAAGCCCGATCCCGTCAACCCATCCCAGTAAAAGCGGATCACGCCATCGGTTGGCCCGATCGCCAGCCGATCTTCAATCGCCTGATAGGACGGATCGGTTTCGGCCACGGTGCTGTTGAAACCATGGATGAGAATGTAAATGCGCCGCTTGTTGGCGGCAAAGGCGGCGATCGCATCGAGCTGACGGGTCTCGTCGGCATCTATCTGCGCCCGAAATGTGGCGCCACCGCCCTTTGTCCAGCGGCGATCGGCGAAATTGAGCAGGCTTGCCCCAGGCAGTTGGCGCGGCGGCTTGAACGGCTTGGCAGCGCATTTCTTGGGGCTAAGCACCTGGCTGCACCAGCCGCTGGGATAAAAGCTGCCATTGGCATCGACGAACACCGCCACATCGCGTGCCAATGCCGGATCGGCATTGCGCGGCACGATGAACTGATCGCTCGCAGGTAGGACATGGCCGGCGCAGGCGCTCAACAAGCCAACCGCAAATGTCGCCACGATTCGATAGAATAGGCGCATCACCGTTTCCCCGCTGAAGAGCGCCAACCAGATACCCTTGCAACCGCAACGTCAAGCGCCCGTGCCGCTTGGCACGCCGCCGGATTTGCGCGTATCCCTTTACCGATGGGCACATCATCCTTCCGCACCCGCCTGCGCGCTTTTCGGGCGATGCGCGTTGAGAACCCCGCCCCCGGCTTCATCGCCGATCTGGAATATCTGGAGAACCGCGATCTCGATCTGTCGGTGCGGATCGGCGGGATGCTGGCGTTCAACGCGCTGATGGTGACGATCGGTACGCATCCGATTGCGTCGAGCACCGGTGCGCCGCTCAACCTGGATGCAGCGACTCAACCCGTGCTGACGATCGCCAGCCTGATCGGCATCGCGCCGCTCATCTTTTCCAGCGGGTTGTGCCTGCGCGCGCTGTTGCTGGGCGAAGAGTTCGACACCGATGGGCTGGAGGGCTCAGATTGCGACGAAGCGGAAGCCGCGCGGCTGCAGCGCCGGTTGTTCGCCGCCTTTGTCCATTCGATCGACGCACAAAGCCGCCTTTTGCGGCGCGCGGTGGTGACGACGTCGGTCGGCGGCGCGATGACGCTGGCGGCGTGGGCGTGGATACTGGCGGAAAAGATGGCGGGGTGATGCAGCATCGCTTGGCACGGGAAAGGAGCTTCATCTGCCAGACAGCGCAACCCTGATCGCGTTCTTCACCACGGTGTTGCTGATTGAGGCCACGCCGGGCCCCAATATGGCCTATCTCGCGGCACTGTCGATGACGGAAGGGCGCCGTGCCGGCCTTCGCGCGGTGGCGGGTGTGGCGCTTGGGCTGGCGCTCATCGGTGCGGCAGCGGCGTTCGGGCTGGCAGAGGTGCTGACGCGCAGCCCGACCCTGTGGCAGGCGCTGCGCTGGGCCGGTGTTGCCTTTCTGCTGTGGCTTGCATGGGAGGGGTGGCACGGCAGCGGGGAAACATCCCCCGGGACGGCGAGCGGAGGGGAGCTCCGCCACTTCGTGCGCGGCCTGACCACCAATCTGCTGAATCCGAAAGCGGCACTATTTTATGTCGCGCTACTACCCAAGTTCATATCAGCCAATGCTCCGGCACTGCCACAGGCACTGGCCCTGACCGCCTTGAGTGTGGCGGTAGCAACGATGATTCATCTGGCGATCGTGCTGCTCGCCGCACAGGCCCATGGCATCCTGAACAGCCCGGCTCGAGCGCGAACCGTCTGCCGCGTGCTCGCCCTGGCGCTGGTGGGGGTCGCGCTGTGGTTTGCGGCATCGACGGCGCGATGAACGGCTAGCATGATCGTTCGCTGCTGGATGCTACCGGGCGATCACCCAGCGACCGTCGCGGAACCGGTAGACATGGGGCGAAATGCATTTTTGCATCGCGGCACAATCCTCTGCGACGGCTGTCTTGAAGTCATCGAACGCAGGGCCATCGGGCAGCACGCCCGCATAGACGATCCTATCCGCCACGACGGTGACGTAGAGATCGGGGCCTACCTTGGCCGCGATCTCTGCCCAGCCGGGCAAATCGATCAACAGGCTCGCCAGATAATCCTGATCCTCGAACATCACCGTTGCGGTGGCGAGCCGATCGGGCGTCGGCAGCGTGGGCAGGATTGCGCGGGTTTGCGCGGCGGCAAGCGTCCACGCCTCATCCACGGACAGGTCCAGTTCCTTCAGCGTCTTGTCATTGATCAGCGACACTTTCGTCTCAGAATCAGCGGCGAGAAAGGCGTAGAGATCATCCCCGATCTGGCGGGGCTTGGTGAGATCATGCGAGCCAGGTTTGGTCGCAGCGAATTCGTCGAACGCGGCGAGATAGGATTCGTCGCGCACGGCGAGCCGCAGGCTGGCGCGGGTGGGCGGAGCGGCGTCTATGCTCATCTGCGCGATGTAATCGGCCTTGTTGAACTCACAGTCGCTTTTGCTGGCACGCTGGCAATAGTCTTCGAGCTGGTGGAGATTATATGCCCCTGTCGCAACGCCATCGGTCATGATGATGATCGCGAGCGCATCATCGGGATCGGCCACCAGCGTAAGATCGGGCCGCGCCGCTTGCAGCCGCGCCATCATCTCCGCGCGAAAGTCTTGCGGCGACACGGCCGAACGATCAGCGCCCGTGAGCAACAACATCAACGCCTGAAGAAATCGCATGATCGCCCCCGATTGGTTGGGACCAAGTCTATGGCGCCGGCACCCGATCGCAATCGGCTGGCGGGGGCGATTGCTCCAGAATGGAGGCGGTTTCGGATGGGCGACGCGGGCGAGATGCGGCGCTCAACCGGGTTTGGTGTACTCCAGCAGATCCCACAAATTGCCGTAGAGATCTTCGAACACCGCGACGGTGCCGTACGGCTCGTAGCGGGGGCTTTCGGTGAAGCGCACCCCGGCGGCGGCAAAGGCAGCGTGATCGCGCGCGAAATCATTAGTGGCGAGAAACAGAAAGACGCGGCCGGGGGCCTGATTGCCGATCGCGGCCACCTGTTCGGGTGTGGCGGCGCGGGCGAGGAGGATCGTGGTCGCGTTTTCGGGTGCACCGGGCGGGCGGATGGTGACCCAGCGTTTATGCTGCTCGGGCTGGTCGCGATCCTCAACGAGCGTGAAGCCAAGCTTGCCGATATAAAAGGCAAGCGCCTCATCATAATCACGGACGAGCAGGGCGATGTGAGTAAGGTGGGGCATGGCGTTCACATTGACATTGTCCAGGTTATTGTCCATACACAGCAGATGCAAACGATCACCTATTCCGAGGCGCGCGATAACCTCAAAGGCCTGATGGACAAGGCGGCGGCAGACCGCGCGCCGATCCTCATCACGCGCCAGCGCGGCGAAAATGTCGTGATCATTTCCGCCGAGGAATGGGCCGGGATGGAGGAGACGCTGCATCTGCTGTCGTCTCCGGCGAATGCGAAGCATCTGCTCGATGGGATCAAGCGCATGGATGCGGGTGAGGGCGAGGAGCACGAGCTTATCCAGCCTTGAAGGTGATGTTCGATCCCGAGGCATGGGACGAATATCGAAGCTGGCAGCGCGAAGACCCGAAGGTGCTGGAGCGCATCAATCTGCTGATCGAAGAATGCCGCCGCGACCCGTTTCGCGGCACCGGCAAGCCCGAACCGCTACGCCAGAACCTGACCGGCTGGTGGTCACGTCGGATCACTGGCGAGCACCGGCTGGTGTACCGGGTGCGCGGGGCGGGCGATGCGCAGGCCCTGGAGGTGCTGTCGTGTCGGTATCATTATTGAGGTTGGTAGCGTGTCCGCGGAGCTCCCGCGCTCGAAGCGGGTGACGCAGGCGCTGATACTGGGGCCGTGCCCTTCCCGTGAACGTGGCGTTCTCGCTGACGGCGTTGGTGGATTACCGCCACTGGCAAGAGCATGACGCCAAGACGCTCGACAAGCTCCACACCCTGATCGAGGAATGCCGCCGCCACCCCTTCAAAGGCACCGGTAGGCCAGAACCGCCCGGCGGGAGGCTATCAGGCTGGTGGTCGCGGCGCATCAGCCAAGAGCATCGGCCGGTGTATGGCGTGACAGGCAACGTGGACGCGCAAAAGCTGCAGGTGGCGGAGTGCCGGTATCATTATTGGCTTAGATACGGTGCCCCCGAATTCTCGGGCGTTCAAGATCACGTAAGGCGCACCTTGACCTCCCAGCAGGAATCAAGCCCTGATCTCGCTCGGTGCGTCTGGGTCAGGTAGCGGGGCGAGCGGCGGGCACAGGCCGCAGTCCCACACTTCGATCACACGTTCGTAACGCTTGCCGCCGCCGCTGTGCCAGGCCTTGAACCGGAGCCGGGTGGGGACGATGCTCTCGCCCTTATAGTCGGGGGCGACTTCGAGCCGGTCGATCAGGTCGCGCGCGAAATAGACCGCCAGCATCTCGATCAGCAGCGCTTGCGACGCGGCGGCCTCCGGGGTGACATAGCCGATGTTGACCCGCGACTTGGGGCCGCCAAGCTCGGTCGGGAAAAAATAAATCCTCACCAGTTGGCGCTTGCGGACCAGCTTGGCCGCCATAGTCCTGGTGGTGACGGTGGAGAAATCGGTCGCGGCTGGGGAGGCTTCCTGTGCGTTGAGTGCGGAACATGCAGCGTACACCAGAGGCGACGCCAGCAGTATTATCGCCGCATACCACGGTGCTGTTGTTCCGCCTGTCCGTCGCCCTTTGCCGCCCCGATCTTGCACAACCGCTTCTTTCGATGCGAACGTCCTCAGGCCGAACTATCAGCATCCGCATCGTATTTGGCAGGAGAATGCGCCGTTTTGGCGCTTTCTCAAACCTCGCGGCCTCAGTCGTGTTCGCGGCCACCAGCCCCGATATAAAGCTCGCTCCCCGTTTCGCGGAACTTGGCGGCCATCTCCTCCATGCCCTTGATCGCCGCAGCCTTGCTCGCGGCTGCGGTCTCAGCCCCCGTCGGCCCAGTCGCGATGAAGCCTTCCACGCCCTGGTTCTGCTTCGACGCGAAGTCTCGCACCTCCTGCGTGATCTTCATCGAGCAGAATTTCGGCCCGCACATCGAACAGAAATGCGCGGTCTTGGCGCCTTCTGCGGGCAATGTCTGGTCGTGATATTGCTCTGCCGTATCGGGATCGAGCGACAGGTGGAACTGATCGCGCCAGCGGAATTCGAACCGGGCGCGGCTGAGCGCGTCGTCACGCATCTTGGCGGCCGGGTGGCCCTTGGCGAGGTCCGCTGCGTGGGCGGCGAGTTTGTACGTCACCACGCCGACCTTCACGTCATCGCGGTCGGGCAGGCCCAGATGCTCCTTGGGCGTGACGTAGCAAAGCATCGCCGTGCCATACCAGCCGATCATCGCCGCCCCGATGCCGCTGGTGATATGGTCATATCCCGGCGCGATATCGGTCGTCAGCGGCCCGAGCGTGTAGAAGGGCGCCTCGCCGCACACCTCCAGCTGCTTGTCCATATTCTCCTTGATCTTGTGCATCGGCACATGGCCGGGGCCTTCGATCATCACCTGCACGTCGCTTTTCCACGCGCGGTGGGTGAGCTCACCCAGCGTATAGAGCTCGCTGAACTGCGCTTCGTCGTTCGCGTCGGCGATGCTGCCGGGGCGCAGGCCATCGCCGAGCGAATAGGCGATGTCATACGCCTTCATGATCTCGGTAATCTCGTCGAAGCGTTCGTACAGGAACGATTCCTTGTGATGCGCCAGGCACCATTTCGCCATGATGCTGCCGCCGCGCGAAACGATGCCGGTGACGCGCTTGGCGGTCATCGGGATGTACGCGAGCCGCACGCCCGCGTGGATGGTGAAGTAATCGACGCCCTGTTCGGCCTGCTCGATCAGCGTATCGCGGAAGATTTCCCAGGTAAGGTCCTCGGCCACGCCGCCCACCTTTTCCAGCGCCTGATAGATGGGCACGGTGCCGATCGGGACGGGGCTGTTGCGGAGGATCCATTCGCGGGTGTCGTGGATGTTGCGGCCGGTGGACAGGTCCATCACCGTGTCCGCGCCCCAGC
>CAZYOU010000071.1:0-14284 GCA_964649315.1 uncultured Stakelama sp.
GCGATCCTTCGGGATTGGTCTTGCCCATCACGATTGCGATCTTGCACCGCGGATCGCCGACGCCCGACGACCACCACTTCACACCGTTGATGACATAATGATCACCGTCGCGGACCATGCTGGTTTCGATGTTGGTCGCGTCGGACGAGGCGACCGCCGGCTCGGTCATCAGGAATGCCGAGCGAATCTCGCCATGCATCAGCGGCTTGAGCCAGCGCTCTTTCTGCTCGCGCGTGCCGTAGCGGTGGAGCACTTCCATATTGCCGGTATCGGGCGCGGAGCAGTTGAAGCACTCGCTCGCCCAGCCGATCTTGCCCATCTCCTCGGCGCAGAGCGCATATTCGAGGTTGGTGAGTTGGGTGCCCTCAAACTCGAAGCTGTCATCGACATGCTGCTGGCCCGAATGCGGCGGCATGAAGAAATTCCAGAGGCCTGCTTCCTTGGTCTTCTCCTTCATCTCTTCGATGACGGGGATGACCTTCCAGCGCTCACCCTCATGCGCCTGCTGTTCGTAAATATGGTTTCGCGGCCGGATATGCTGATCGATAAAGCCCTTCACCCGGTCCCGGAAATAGGTCTCGCGCTCGCTCAGGGTGAAATCCATGCCACTCTCTCCAACTGCTTTGTCGATCGTGGCTTAGACCGTACCGCGTTTTCGGTAAAGCCGCTGTGGACCCGGATTTTCAGCTTTTCTTGCTTCTAACATTCCGGTTCAGCGCTGTCGCAAAAAGGACTGTTTCTTCGAAAAGATGCTGTTAAGCTCGGATGATGGAGGCTGGGGCGACAGTTCAGGACAATGCCGACGGGAGCACGAAACGCTTTCGTGCCAAGCGCGACGCCATCCTTGCCGCCGCAGCCCAGGCGATCAACGAACAAAGTGCAAAAGGCATGACCTTCGCTGATGTGGCGCAGCGTGTCGGCCTGAACACCACCAGCGTCACTTATTATTTCAAACGCAAGGAAGACCTTGCCGCCGCCTGTTTCGAATATACGCTCGATCAGTTGCAGGCGATGCTGGCTGAGGCGATGGAACTGCCGACGCCGCAACAGCGCGTCGCGCGGTACCTGACGCTCAACATGGACCGACTGGCGCGTATCCAGCGCGGAGAGGCGACCTCGTTTGCCGTTCTGTCCGATTTGCGCGCGATGGAGGAACCGGTTCGCGGTCGGCTGATGGCGGGGTGGCGCGACGTGTTCCGCCGCACGCGCGCGCTATGGGGCCCGGGCGAAACGCGGGCGCATACCGATTTGTATGGCGCGCGCGCACATGTGCTGCTGGAAAATACCTTCTGGCTGCCGGTCTGGCTGGTGCGATATGATCCCGATCAGTTTGCGCGCGTCGAGGCGCGACTGATGGCGGTGTTTGCGCACGGCATTGCGCCCGATGATGCCCGCTGGTCCCCCTCCCGGATCGATCTGGATCATGATGAAGGCGAGAGCGGGCGCGAGGCGTTTCTGCTCGCGGCGACCCGGCTAATCAACGAACTCGGCTATCGCGGCGCGTCGGTGCAGAAAATCGCATCGCAGCTTAACGTGACTAAAGGCAGCTTTTACCATCATCTCGACGCCAAGGACGATCTGGTGATCGCCTGTTATCGGCGCAGCCTCGATACGATCGCCAACGCGCAGCGCCTGTCGGAAGAGGTGCCCGGCAGTTACTGGCAGCAATTGTCGAGCACGATCGCAACCCTGCTCGACATCCAGTTTTCCGAGCGCGGACCGTTGATGCGCACCACCGCGCTATCGGGCCTGCCGCGATCGGTGCGCAGCGCCATGGTCGCGCGGTCAAACCGGATCGCGCGGCGCTATGCCGGAATGATGAATGACGGCATCGCCGAAGGATCGATCCGCGCAATCGATCCGCTGATCGCCGCACAGGCGCTGATGGCGTTGCAGAATGCCGCGTTCGACATGCGCAAATGGGCAAGCACGATGCCCCGCGACCGGGCGATCGCCTATTACGCGTCGACGCTGATGTTCGGCTTGTTCGACGATCGGGTGTTGGCGGGATAGCCTGTATCGTTGACAGCAACGGCCTGGTTGCGGCGCCCTCCCTTTTCCCAAACTCCTCGTCATGCTGAACTTGTTTCAGCATCCACCGTGCATCAACCTCCGCCTTTCCGAGTGGCGAGTTGGATCCTGAAACGAGTTCAGGATGACGATATTGGATGGGTAATCTGCTTGATCCGATCGGAAATCGGCCCATTGCCCGCTACGCCGTTTTCATCCGTTTCAGCAGCACGCCCGCGCGCCAATAATGGAAGATCGCCCAAGGGGTGAGCAGGCTCGCGCTGACCAGTGCATAGCGCAGCGATTCGGTACCAAAGGTCGGCTTGTAGAGATCGCTGAGCAGACCAGTGACGCTCGGCCCCAGCCCCAGCCCGATCAGATTGATCACCAGCAGCGTAATCGCCGCCCACACCGCACGCATCCGCGTGGGCGCGAGACCCTGGATCAGCGCGAAACTTGGGCCGAGATAGCTCGAGGCGAGCAGATAGGAAATGATGACCGCCGCAAAGCCGGTCGGCAAATCATAGACGAGGTAGAAGATCACCGTGAACGGCAGTGCTGCCAATTTCAGCGCCGCCACGAACCATGCCTGGATATAAAGGCCGTGACGCCGCCCGAGCCGATCAGCAATCCGCCCGCCGACAATGCCGCCAACCGCACCGGTAATCGCGACGAGCGGTGCATAGATCAAAGACACCTGCAGCACCGTCATTCCATAGGAGCGTTGCAGGAACGATGGGCCGAAATTGGCGGTGGCATAGCCGACCAGCGACGTAATGGTGACGGCCATGATGAGATGGATCGCCGGGCCGCAGGTGGCGAGGCTTTTCAGTCCATCGAACAGCGACGGCATGGCCGATGGTTGTGGTGTGCTCGATGTCGGATCGGACAGGCCCCGGCGCGGTTCGACCATCCAAACCCGCACGATGATCGCCAGAATGATCCCCGGCAGACCGACGGCGGCCATCGCCCAGCGCCAGCCATAGGCGCTGGCGATCACCCCGCCGATGATCGTGCCGAACCCGCCGCCAAGCACGACGCCGGTGGCGTAGATTCCCATCGCACCGGCGCGTTTATCGGGCGGATAAAGATCAGCAATGATCGAATGACTGGGCGGGCTCGATCCCGCTTCGCCGACGCCAACGCCGATACGGTAGATGAGCAGCTGAACGAAATTCTGTGCGGTGCCGCACAGCGCCGTCATCGCGCTCCACAGCGCGAGCGAAATCGCGATGATGTCACGCCTGCTCTTGCGATCCGCCAGCCAGGCGACCGGAATGCCAAGCGTTGCGTAGAACAGCGCAAACGCAAAACCTGACAACAGACCAAGCTGCGTGTCGTTCAACTTCAGATCGGCTTTGATCAGTTCGAGCAGGATCGACAGGATGTAGCGATCCATGAAGCTGAAAAAATAGACGACTGTCAGCAGAAACAGCGTCCAGCCGCGGCGGCGCAGTGCCTTTTCATCGGCGGTTTCAAAAGGGGTGCCGGGAAGGCTGGAGCTTGCCATGAAGACCAATCTTACGCTGGGGGAACAAAAAACCCGCCGCCCGAAAATACCGGGCGGCGGGTAATATCAGGATCGTTCCGTCATCATCAGAAACGCTGCGTGATGCCGAACCTTGCGTTGAAGCCGAGCGGCGATGACGTGAACGGATCATAGTTGAAGTCGAGCCGCGCGAACGGTGGCTCCTTGTTCAGGATGTTCTGCGCCGACAGCGTGATCACCGTGTTGGTTGGCAAGTTGATGCGATAGGTGAAATCGAGCGTGTCAAACACACCGATATTCTGGCCGGCGGTCACTGCTGCACCGGCCAGCGCACCTGTGTTAGGCCCGAAAATCCCGGCACCACGCTGATCGGTATAGCCGTCGATATAGTTATATTGCAGGCGGAAATTATGCTTGCCGATATCGGCCTGCAGGAAAACATTGCCCTTGATCTGCGGCAACGGATAAGCACTCGTCTGGAAGTTGAGCTGGCCGACACCGTCAAACGCTGGCTGCACGACCACACCCTCGACGATGATATCCTGCGTCCGATAATTGATGATGTAGGTACCGTTCACCCCCAACAACATCTTCACGGTGCTGACGTCGAACTTCACCTGCCCCTGGAAATCGATGCCCGAAGTGCTGACATCGGCACTGTTGATGATGTTCGTGGTCAGGCGCTGAACGTTGCCGATGCCGCAACCAGCACCGGTGAAGGTGAAGCGTGACCGCAGCGCCGCAAAGGCAGGATTGTTGCAATTGGCTGTGCCCGTCGCACCGAACAAGGCACTGACGATGCCGGACACCGGCTCAGCTTCTTGCGGCCCATTCAGGTCATAGCGGAAATAATCAATGCTGCCACTGAACGGGCCCGCGTTGACGACGATGCCGCCGCCATACGTAAGGGCCGATTCAGGCGCCAGATTGGGATTGCCGCGGATATCGATCGCCCGGAACGACGTGCCAATGACCTGCAGCGACGTGACCTGACCCTGCTGGCTCTGCGCGGGTGGACCACGGAATGTCGTGCCTGCACCACCGCGAATGGCCAACCATGGCGTCACCTGCCAGCGCGCACGCCCTTGCGGGTTGAAGGTCGAACCGATCTGCCCGCCATAATTTTCGTAACGAGCCGAGAATTGCAGATTGAGCGTGTCGGTGATCGGCGCCTGCAGCTCGCCGAAAACGGCGTACACGTCCGACGAAATCCGGCGATTGAAGTTCGTCCCGAGAAAGCCGAGCGCGCCAGTTTGCGGGTTGCACGTGGCAGCCGGGTTCAGCGGCGTGCCCGGACAAGGGTTGACCGCGAGATTGTTGTCTGCCGCCTGACGGACCTGGAAACTGTCGCTACGATACTGGCCGCCGATCGCGAATGACAATGCGCCGCCGGGTAGTTCGATGCCGCTTTGCCCGCTCAGCACGATATCGCCGACGAAAAGTCGCGTGGTTGTATCGCTCCGGGTGTCGCGGAAGAAGTTATCGATTGTTGCCAGATCGTTGACCAGTCCTGCGCCCGGCGTAAGGTTGAACCCAGTTGGGTTTCGCGCACCGGCAAAGTTCGGGTTAGCCTGCCCCGTGACCGGGTTGCCGACAATTGCCGTGGAGAACGGGTTGAAGAACGTGCACCCGTTGGTGCCGGCAAGCGCCGCGACCTGAGCCGCCGTCAAACCCGCGCGCGATGCCGAGCTAGCAAAAGCGCAGTTCGGGCCACCAAAGCCGGCCAGTGCGTTCTGGAACAGATCGCCGAAGGTATCGGTGCCTTCAATGCCGCGTTCATATTCGGAGAAGGTGAAACCGGTATCGAGATTCAGATTGTTGTTGATTTCCCAATCGAGTTCGGCGGTGAACCGAACCGATTGCGACTGACGCTGGCTGAACGCCGAGTTGCGATCGTTGCCCGGCTGCGTGAACAGCGGGTTGCCGCCAAGGAGAAACGGCCGGAACAGCACGGGAAACGCCAAAGCAGGCGCAACCGGCACACCACCAACGGTGGTGCAGCCCGCAGCCGCGCCAAACAGCGTGCAATAATCGCGAAGCGCTGGCGCGTTGGTTGGGATCTGGAAGAACCCAGCCCCACCGCCAACCGCGTTCGTCGATGGCGGCAGGGTTGGCAGATAGCTTGGCGATGTCGTGATCCGGGTCGAGGATGACCCGTACAATGCCGTTGTTTTGAACGACAAGTTGCTCGCTAGATCAAACTTGGCCTCGACATAGGCCTGATAACGATCCTCGGGTTCAACAAGATTGTCGAACTGGCCGAAATTGGTGAAGCAACGATCATTAGGGGCCGTACCGGGGCCGCCCGCCGTCGAACCCGGCAGACTGCGGAACCCGCCAACGGCTTCGCAGCCAAGATCGCGGATGAAATTCACTGCACCGAATGCCCGACCCGAAGGATCGGTAAAGGGCACCGTCGCGTTGAAATCGAAGTTGCCGGGGCTACCGCCGCCCGTGAAACCGCCCTGCGGATTGTTGGCAAAGGGCTGCACGGCGAAGCTGCGATCGGTGGTGCGCAGTTCCGAACGATGCTGATACCCAAACGACGCGAAAACCTGATAATTATCGCCCGTATGGCCATAGCTGATCGTGCCGGTGTAATCGCCGCTTGAGCCGCGAATGTAGCGGTAATCGCCCTGTGCCTGGAAACCTTCCTGGTCACTGCGGGTGATGAAGTTGACCACACCGGCGATGGCGTCCGATCCGTAAGTGGCGGCGGCGCCGTCCTTCAGAATTTCGATACGGCCGATCGAGCCCTGCGGAATCAGGTTGATGTCGACCACGGGAACGCCGGTGCCCGCGCTGACGATACGCTTGCCGTTGAGCAGCACCAGCGTGCGCTGCGGACCGAGACCGCGCAAGTTGACGCTGGCGACACCTTCCGAACCTTGGGCGCGCGCATCGAACTGGTTCGCGTCGCCGATGATACCGTTAGACGTCGGTAGATTCTTGAGCAGATCGAGGCCCGACGGTGAACCCTGACGCGACAATTCGTCAGCACCGATCACGTCGATTGGGATAGCGCCGTCTTCGCGGGCGCCGCGGATCAGCGATCCAGTAACAACGATATCGGGCGACGAAGCTTCGTCCTGATCATCTTGCGGCAGCACCGTTTGTGGGGCAGTTTGCGCCACCGCGGGCATTGCCAGTCCAAGAGCAAGCACCGAGCAGGCGCACGCAGCCAACAGCTTCGTCTTCAGCATCTCTCTCTCCCACCTTGGCCGGATCGCTCATGGATTCCGTACCGTAAGCTCGAATAGACAGAGACATGATGGGGTCGTCAAGCGAAACTAAGGTTGCGAAATGCCACCTTTCGCCTTGCTGTTGCTAAAAAGTCATACTGACGTAACAATGTTGCGGCGGGCAAAACCGAGTTTCGAAAATGGCTTTCACGGCCTGCCCGCGCGCTGCGATATCGGTATCAAATTTGTGCACACCAACGCACCGCTGTTGCAGTGCATCGGTCATCGGCGTGTCAATATCCGTTCAACCGCGCGAAGCGTTCACGGTGATAGGCGGCATTGCCCCACATCGCTTCAAGCACAGCGGCGCGCTTGATGTAGAAACCGGCGTCATAATCGTCGGTCATGCCGATCCCGCCGTGCAGCTGGATCATTTCGCGGCTCACGAGCTTCAGCGTATCGCTCGCCACGGCTTTCGCGAGCGTTACGGCCTGATCGACATCGCTGCGCCCGGCATCGATCGCCTCAAGCGCGGCTTCAACCGCCGATCGCATCAGCTCGATCTCGGTGAACAGCTTCGCCATACGATGCTGAAGCGCCTGGAAAGTAGAGAGCTGTTGGCCGAACTGTACGCGTGTCTTTAGATAATCATTGGTCGTTTCGAACGCCTGCACGGCAAGACCCAGCATTTCGGCGCAGACGGCGGCAGTGGCCCGATCGACGATCGCCTGCACGGTTATGCCTTCAATCTTTTCGGCGGACACGCCGTCAAAGCGAATTTGCGCATGGCTGCGCGAGTCCGCCATCTTGCGATGCGACCGCATGACGCCTGCGGCATCGCCTGCCACCAGATACAGCCCATCGGTAGCAGCAACCACAAACAGCCCGGCGCTGTCGCCTTCGGCCACGAACTCCTTGATGCCGGTCAGCTTGCCGCCATCGACCGTCGTCTTGATCTTGGTCAGATCATGCACCGGGCCTTCATCAATCGCGATTGTCGCGACAACTTCGCCGCTGGCAATCCGTGGCAGCCAGCTTGTCTTTTGCGCATCCGATCCGCCCATCACGATCGCTGTGGCGGCGGCAGCGGTCGATGCCAGCGGTGACGCCGCAAGGTTGCGGCCGAGCTGTTCGAGAACCAGCCCAAGCGACAGATAGCCAAAGGCGGTGCCGCCGAATTCCTCGGGGATCACGATCCCGGCCAGCCCCATTTCGGCCATCGTCGCCCAGGCGGCCTTGTCGTAACCTTCCACCGGAGCGGCGTTGCGCATCTTGCGGAACGCGGAAACGGGCGATTCATTATCCACCCATTCGCGCACCATGTCGCGGATCATCGTTTGTTCGTCGTTCAGTGCAGCCATTCTATCTTCTCCCCCTCCCCATTGGGGAGAGGGTCGGGGTGAGGGGCAGCCAAGCAATGCTGCGCCTCGTACCGCCCCTCTCCCAACCCTCTCCCCGGCGGGGAGAGGGCTAGGACAATTACTGGTGGTCGAGCATCCCGAGGATGCGCTTGGCGATCACGTTGTTCTGGATTTCGGTAGAACCGCCATAGATCGACACGGCCTTACCCCACAGCCAGGTGCGGGTCTGCGCGAGTTCGGCATCGCTGAAGCCCTCGCCTTCCCAGCCAAGACCGTTCATCCCCATGATCTCGATCGCGAGTTCGGCGCGGTCCTGCGTCAGGCGGGCCCCGACATTCTTCATGATCGACGATGCCGCGGACGGGCCCTGATTGGACTTCGCTTCGAGCGCGGCGCGGCGCAGCGTCAGCATGAAGGCGCGCTGATCCATTTCGTGGCGGACGATCCGCATCCGCAGATCGCTGTCGGCCATGCTGCCATCGTCGTTCGCGCCGCGATATTCCTTGGCGAGCGCGCCCATCGGCTTACCCGCGAATAACCGCGCACTGGCACCCCCGCCCGAGAGGTTGCTGCGCTCATGCTGGAGGAGGCGCTTGCCGATCGTCCAGCCTTCGCCTTCGCGACCGACCAGATTTTCCTTGGGCACCTTCACATCGGTGAAAAAAGTCTCACAGAACGGCGACTGGCCCGAAATCATCCGGATCGGGCGCACTTCGACACCGGGGGCCTTCATGTCGATCAGCAAAAAGCTGATGCCCTCATGCTTCTTGGTCTTGTCGGTACGGACGAGCGCGAAGCATTTGTCGGCCCATTGCCCACCCGAAGTCCAGGTCTTCTGTCCGTTGACGAGGTAATGATCGCCCTTGTCCTCGGCAAATGTCTGCAAGCTTGCGAGATCCGATCCTGCGCCGGGCTCCGAATAGCCCTGGCACCAGCGCACTTCGTTCTTCGCGATCGCGGGGATGTGCTCCAGCTTCTGCGCTTCGCTGCCATATTCGAGCAGCGTTGGGCCGAACATCATCACGCCCATGCCGCCAATCGGGTTCCATGCGCCGACCCGGCCCATTTCTTCTGCCAGCACGCGGGCCTGATGCTTGTCGAGCCCGCCGCCGCCATATTGCGCTGGCCAAGTCGGCACGCCCCAACCCTTTGCGCCCATCGCCTTGACCCAGGCGGTTTCATCAGCACTCGGGTTGCTCGGCCCTTCGAGCGCGGACATGCTATTGTCCTTGCCCTTCAGCGATGCCGGGAAGTTATCCGCAAGCCAAGCGCGCACTTCGGCACGAAAAGCATCCAATGCGGTGGCTGGATTGTCGAGTTCGGGGGCGGTGGCCATGAATGCACTCCTTGCAGACCGAATCTGAATATCGGGTATGGAGTGGCCATCGCACAAATCGGGCTCACGTGCAAAGGGAGACCTTGGACGGTACGTTGGGCATCTGCATCGACCTTGTGGACCATAGGACAAACCGCCTAACCCTGCCGAAATTGACCGGACGATGCAGGACCGCTGAATGAATTTCGCCAATCGCGCCGTGCCGATCGTGCTGGCGGCCGTGCTGATCGATACGATCGGTTTCGGCATCGTCATTCCCATTTTGCCCAAACTGATCACTGACCTCGGCAAGGTCGATCTCGATCAGGCGACGCGGATTTCCGGCTATCTGCTCGGCGTTTATGCGCTTACCCAGTTTGTCGCGGGGCCGATCATCGGCAATCTGAGCGATCGTTTTGGCCGGCGACCGGTGCTGATCGCGTCGATGCTCACCTTTGCCGCTGATTACGCGCTGATGGCGTTCGCGCCGACGCTGGCGTGGCTTTTTCTGGGTCGCGCGATCGCCGGGGTCGCCGGCGCGATCTATGGCCCGGCCAGCGCGGTGCTGGCGGATGTCACCCCGCCGGAAGGGCGCGCCAAAGTGTTCGGTTACATCGGCGCGGCATTCGGTATCGGGTTCATCATCGGCCCGGCGATCGGCGGGCTGCTTTCGGGGCTCGGCCCACGCGCGCCGTTCATCGCTGCCGCCGTGCTGGCGCTCGCCAATAGCGTGACGATGATCTTCCTGATGCCGGAATCGCTGGCGCTCGAGAACCGCCGCGCGTTCGACTGGCGCTCTGCCAATGTGGTCGGCGCGTTCCGCCCGTTGTTCAAAAGCGGTGAGGCAGGCCCCTTGCTGCTCGCCTGGTTCTTCTGGCTGCTCGCGAGCAACGTCTATCCGGCGACCTGGTCGTTCTGGGCTGCGGCGCGCTTTGGCTGGGATTCAGCGGCCATCGGCTGGTCGCTGGCCTTTGTCGGGCTGGTGATGGCGAGCGTGCAGATGTTCCTGACCGGGCCTATCATCGCGCGGCTGGGCGAACGGCGCAGCGCGGTGGTGGGGCTGACGAGCGGCATGGGGGCGTTCCTGTCCTATACCGTCATCACCGCAGGGTGGCAGGCCTATGCGATCTTCCTGATCAGCGGGCTTTCCGCCCTGGTGTTCCCGGCCATGAACGGCCTGTTATCGCGACTGGCCGATGCGTCGCACCAGGGCGCGCTGCAGGGCGGTATCGGCAGCATGGGCAGCGTCGCCGCAATCATCGCGCCGCTGATGCTGACCCAGGCACTGGCGAACGGGGTCGAGGCGGGCTTCCCGGGTGCGGCATTTCTGCTGGCAGGGATATTGGCGGCGCTCGCGCTGCTGATTGTGGTTTGGAAGGTGCTGGGGCGGGTTCAACCTTTCCAGACGACGAAGACTTTAAGCTAAATCGCTAAATCCCTTCCGTTCGTGTCGAGCGAAGTCGAGACACCCCGCGCAGCGCTCGTGGCCTGTTTCTCGACTTCGCTCGAAACTAACGGGGTAGCTTGGTCGATGCAATCAAAGCACCCTACCCTTCCTTCCCCGGCCGTCGTGTCAACGCAACATCGAGATGCCCGCCAGCATCGACCAACGTCACCTCCCCCGTCACGGCGCGCATGGCGGGATCGAGCAGGGCGACGATCGGTGCGGCGACATCGGGGGCCATCGTTGCCATCGCCATCGGCACGCTGGCGGCAATACGCGCGTTGAGCTTGGCAAACCCTTCCTCACCGAGCCGCTTTTCGAACCAGCCCGTCCCGACATAGCCGGGCGCGACCGCGTTCACCCGGATCGCCGGGGCGAGCACGCGCGCGAGGCTTTTCGTCATCGTGATGAGCGCGCCTTTCGAACAGGCATAGGCAACCGACGATCCCATGCCGAACACGCCTGCGACCGAGGCCACGCTGACGACGGCGCTCATCGGCCCCTCGCGCATCGCGGGGGCGCAGGCACGGATCATCTGGAAAGCGGCGATCGTGTTCAGCCGGTAGATGTCGACGAAATCTTCGGCATCGAGCGCGTCGAGATCCTCATGATTGGCGAATTTGGTACGGCCGGAGTTGTTGACGAGGAAATCGATCCGCCCGAACGCATCGACGGCAGCCTTGGCGAGCGCACGGCACGCGGCATCGTCGACGATGTCGGCCTGAACCGTAATCGATCCGTTGCCGATTTCCGCAGCCAGCGCCTCGGCATCGTCACGGCTGGTGGCGTAGTTGATAACGCATTTCACCCCGCGATCGGCGAGCTGGCGGACCACCGCCGCGCCGATCCCCGTCCCGCCGCCGGTGACGATCGCGACGCCGCCTGTCATGCCGCCGCTCATGCAGCAGCACTCGGGCGGGCGCTGGCGCGTTCGTGCCACGCCTTCAGGTTCGGCATATCTTCAGGCAGGCCGATGCCGATGAAGATCGCGAAATCGATCGTCGTCAGCAGCGTGATATCGGCGATCGAGTAATCCTTGCCCGCCAACCAGCTGCGCCCGGCGAGCGATTCGTCGAAATAGCGCATCGCGGCGATCGCGCGGGGGCGGTTGCTCTCCCCGAATTCGGTATATTGCGGCACCACGACGCGCGCGGTGAAAGGATGCGTATGCATCCAGACCATGCCGACGGGCACCATCAGGCGAAGTTCGACGCGGCGCACCCACATATCAACCTCGGCCATGCCCTTTGGCCCCTTGCCGAACATCGGTGGCTCCGGATGGAGCGCTTCGAAGAAACGGCAGATCGACACGCTTTCGGTAATCACCTCGCCATCGTCGAGCTTCAGCGCCGGGATCTGGCCGAGCGGATTGACGGCCAGAAATTCGGGTTTCTTATGCTCGCCGGTCGGGATGGAGAGCAGCTCGGTCGGCACTTTCAGGCCCTTTTCGGCCAGGAAAATGCGCACGCGCCGGGGATTGGGCGCAGGATTGGCAGCATCGTAGAACAGCATGAAAAAGCCTCCCCTTTTGTTTTTCGAAGATCGCGTATGGCATTTCGCGCAGACGTCGCCTAGCCATCACCCATTCGAGGGGAGATAAGATGACCGCTGAGGCGATGCTTGCAAGCGCGTTCGCGACTTTGCCTGCGCTGATCCGCGCCCACGCTGCCGAACGCGGCGCGAAACACGCGCTTGTCTCCGGCGACGGCGCGATGGACTATGCCACGCTCGATAGGGTGATGGACCGGATCGCCGCCGCCCTGCAGCGCGACGGCGTGCAGCAGCGGACATGCGTAGCGATCTGCGCAACGCCATCGATCGATTACGGTGCCGTATTTCTGGGCATTTTGCGCGCCGGATGCGCCGCGACGCCGCTTTCCCCTTCCGCCACGGGCGAATCGATTGCAGCGATGATCAATGATAGCGCGGCGCCGATTGTGTTCGTGGATGCATCGACCCGCGATCTGCTGCGCGGCCACGCCATCGCGGCGCTGGTGCTGGATTTCGACGATGGCAGCTTTGCCGCGTGGCTTGCCCCCGAAGGCAGCGCCCCCGCCCCGGTCACCATCACTCCGGAAGACCCGTTCAACGTCATTTACTCATCGGGCACCACGGGCACCCCCAAGGGCATCGTGCAAAGCCAGGCAATGCGCTGGGCACATATCCACCGCAATTCGGGCGCGGGCTTTGGTGATGCGGTAACGATGCTCGCGACACCGCTTTATTCGAACACGACGCTTGTCACCTTCCTGCCGACGCTTGGCTGGGGCGGCACCGCGGTGATCATGAAGAAGTTTGACGCGCGCAGCTTTCTGGAACTGGCCGCACGCCACCGGGCCACCCACGCGATGCTGGTGCCCGTGCAATATCAGCGGATCATGGCGGTGCCCGATTTCGACAGTTTCGATCTGTCCTCGTTCCGGCTGAAGACCTGCACCAGCGCACCCTTCTCCGCCGCGCTAAAGGCTGATGTCGTCGCGCGCTGGCCGGGGCTGTTGGTCGAGTATTACGGGATGACCGAAGGCGGCGGCACAACGATGCTGGTCGCCAATGCCCACCCGACCAAGCTCCACAGCGTCGGCATGCCGATCGACGGGCATGACATCCGCTTGATCGACGATGACGGCAACGAGGTCGCGCAGGGCGAGATGGGCGAAGTCGTCGGCCGCAGCCCGGCGATGATGACGGGCTATCACGGCCGGCAGGAAGCCACGCGTGCAGCGGAGTGGTTCGATGCCGAGGGCCGACGCTATATCCGCCACGGCGATGTCGGGCGCTTCGACGAGGACGGCTTCCTGATCCTGATGGATCGCAAGAAGGATCTGATCATCTCGGGCGGGTTCAACATCTATCCGAGCGATCTGGAGGCGGTGCTGGCGCAGCACCCCGACGTCGCCGATTGCACCATCGTCGGCATGCCATCGGAGGCGTGGGGCGAGACGCCGGTCGGCTTCTACGTACCGCGCAATGACGATAGCGATGCCGCCGCGATCATGGCCTGGACCAACGAACGGCTGGGCAAAACGCAGCGCCTGTCCGCGCTCCACCTCGCTAGCGAATTGCCGCGCAGCGCGATCGGCAAAGTATTGAAGCGCGAATTGCGCGACCAATTGATGAAAGAAACCGCATGACCCCGCTGGCCGACATTCTCGCCGCTGCCAAGCCGACCGAGACCGGCTTTACCGCGACGATCCCGCCGGGCTGGCTGCAGGGGCGCACCGCTTATGGCGGCCTGTCGAGCGCGATCGCGCTGCACGCAGCGCAAGCCTGCGAGCCCGATCTGCCGCCGCTGCGATCGGCGCAGGTGTCGTTCATCGGTCCGCTCGCCGGCGACATTACCGTGACCGCCACCAAGCTGCGGCGTGGGCGCAACGCCGCGTTCATTCAGTCGGATATCGTGTCCGAAGCAGGGCTCGGTTACCGTGCGACCTTCGTGTTCATGGCCGATCAGGTATCTAAGCTCGATTTCGATCAGCGCCCGCC
>CAZYOU010000072.1:0-14170 GCA_964649315.1 uncultured Stakelama sp.
GGCGGCGGCGTAGAGCGTGTCGATCGTGAAGCTCGATTTGCCGCTGCCTGACACCCCCGTCACGCAGGTGAAGGTGCCGAGCGGGATGCTGGCGGTGACGCCGCGCAGATTGTTCGCGGTGGCGCCGTGGACGGTGAGCTTCTTGCCATTTCCCTTGCGCCGCGTGGCGGGCACCGGCACTTCGCGCCTGCCCGACAGGTAATCGGCGGTGATGCTGTCAGTATTCGCCAGCACCTGTTCGAACGTGCCCTGCGCCACCACCTGGCCGCCGTGCACGCCCGCGCCGGGGCCCATATCGATCACATAATCGGCGGTGCGGATCGCATCCTCGTCATGCTCCACCACGAGCACGGTGTTGCCGAGATCGCGGAGCCGCCGCAGCGTTTTCAGCAGCATGTCGTTATCGCGCTGGTGCAGGCCGATGCTGGGCTCGTCGAGCACATAGAGCACGCCACTGAGCCCGCTGCCGATCTGGCTGGCGAGGCGGATGCGCTGGCTCTCGCCGCCGCTGAGCGTGCCGCTGGTGCGATCGAGGTTGAGGTAGTCGAGCCCGACATTGTTGAGGAAGCCAAGCCGTTCGAGGATTTCCTTCAGGATACGCTCGGCGATTTCCTTTTGCTGGCCGGTGAGCTCGGCGGGGATCGCCTCAAACCAGGCCAGCGCATCAACCACCGAGAGGCGGGTGACGCTGGAGATATCGCGCATGCCGATCTTCACCGCGAGCGCCTCCGGCTTCAGGCGCGCGCCGCCGCAGGTCTCGCACGGGGCACTGCTCTGATATTTGGAGAGCTCCTCGCGCATCCACGCGCTTTCGGTGGACAGGAGGCGGCGGTTGAGGTTGCCGATGACGCCCTCGAACGGCTTTTTGACGTCGTAGCTTTTCTTGCCGTCGATGAAGGTGAGCGTGACGGGCTTGCCGCCGGTGCCGTGAAGGATGATGAGCCGCACCTCGCCGGGCAGCTCGCCCCAGGGGGTATCGAGGCTGAAGCCGAATTCGCGCGCGAGGCTGCCCAGCACCTGCATGTAATAGGGGCTTGGCGGCTGCGATTTCGCCCAGGGCACGACCGCGCCCTTCTTGATGCTGAGCGCGTGGTTGGGGACGACGAGGTCCTCGTCGAACAGCAGTTTTTCGCCGAGCCCGTCGCACGCGGGGCAGGCGCCCTGGGGGGCGTTGAACGAGAAGAGCCGCGGTTCGATTTCGGCGATGGTGAAGCCCGAGACGGGGCAGGCGAATTTTTCCGAGAAGACGATGCGGTTGGGGGGGAGGCCAGTGCCTTTCATGCCCTTTAGCCCCTCCGCCAGCTTCAGCGCAGTTTCGAAACTGTCCGCGAGCCGCGTGCCGAGGTCCGGCCCCACCACCAGCCGGTCGACCACGACTTCGATGTCATGCTTGTATTTCTTGTCGATCGCAGGCGCTTCATCGATTTCATAGATTTCCCCATCGATGCGGACGCGCGTGAAGCCCGATTTCTGCCATTCGAGCAGTTCCTTCTTATACTCGCCCTTGCGCCCGCGCACGACCGGGGCGAGCAGGTACAGCCGCGTCCCCTCGGGCAGCGCCATGACGCGATCGACCATTTGGCTCACCGTCTGCGCGGCGATCGGCAGGCCGGTCGCGGGGCTATAGGGGATGCCCACCCGCGCCCAGAGCAGCCGCATGTAATCGTAAATCTCGGTCACGGTCGCCACGGTGGAGCGCGGGTTGCGGCTGGTGGTCTTCTGCTCGATGCTGATCGCGGGACTCAGCCCCTCGATATGATCGACATCGGGCTTCTGCATCATCTCCAGAAACTGGCGCGCATAGGCGGAGAGCGACTCCACATAGCGCCGCTGCCCCTCGGCATAGATGGTGTCGAACGCCAGGCTCGATTTGCCCGATCCGGACAGGCCGGTGATGACGGTGAGCGTATCGCGCGGAATATCCACGGAGACGTTCTTCAGGTTGTGCTCGCGCGCGCCGCGGACGGAAATGTGAGTCAGCATGGGGGCATCTGTTCCATATTTGTTCGGAGCGGGCAAGCAGCGCCTTGACGTGGGGGACGCGCCTGAAAAGGGCAAGCTGGCCCCAATACTGTCTAGCCCTTGTACTAATCCAGTGTGTTACCTATTTGATACACCATGAACCAATGGCCCCGCGCGCGGCAGGCCGACGATTGGCCGATGGAGAGTAGAATGGCGAAGAAGGACAAAAAGGACACGAAAACCGCGAAACCCAAGAAGGGCAAATTGCCCAAGGAGATCGCCGGGATCAAGATCCCCAAGGAACTCCGCAAGACGGGCGAGGCGCTGATCGCGACCGCCAATTCGCCTGCCGGGCGCAGCATGCTGATCAGCGGCGCGACGGCGGTGATGGCAACGATGGCCGCGCGGATGCGCAGCGCTGGCCAGCCGGGCAGCACGCCGCATGCCGCCGCTCCGGCACCGCCAGCCGCCCCGCGCGCGCCCGAAACCAACGACAACGGCCAGCCGGGCTATGATCCCGAAGCCGCCGGCGCGCAGGTTGCACGTCGGATTATTGAAGTGATCGGCATTGCCGCCAATGCGACCAAGCGCCCGCCCGAAGGCGGCAAGACGGGAAGCTGAATGGCGGCATTCGTGCCGCACCCGTCCCGCCGCTGTGTTTCAAATTGTTTCGGTGATGCCGCAGGTGGCAATTGGCAACTTGTTCCCCTACATATTGGTTCATAGGGAACGGTTTGGCCAGAGATCGCTATCACGCGATCGGAATAGCCGCCGGCGGGTTGACGAGGCATGACGACGACGCAAGAGATTCATCCCCCCGATCGCCGAATGCTCGCCCTGATCGAGCAAAGCCCGATCGCGTCGGTCATCAGCGACCCCCGCCACCCGGAAAATCCGATCGTCGCCTGTAATGATGCATTCTGCGAATTGACCGGCTATCCGCGCGAGGAAGTGGTTGGTCGCAACTGCCGGTTCCTGTCCGGGCCCGGCACCGAACCATGGCTTTCCGAACAAATCCGCAAGGGCGTGCGGGAACATAAGCCCGTGCTGGTCGAAATCCTGAATTACAAGCGCGACGGCACGCCGTTTCGCAACGCCGTTCTCGTCGCGCCAATTTATGATGAGGGCGATGAAGAGCTGGTCTATTTCCTCGGCTCGCAGGTCGAGATTGATGACGATGCCCCCGCCCCCACCAGCCTGCGCCGTATCCGCGCGGCTGAACTCGTGAAAACGCTGTCGCAGCGGCAATGGCAGGTGCTGAAACTTGCCTCGAACGGCCTGCTCAACAAGCAGATTGCGGCAGAACTCGGCCTTTCGGAAAAAACAGTGAAGATGCACCGTGCGATCCTGATGGATCGGCTCGGCACGCCAACCACTGCCGACATGATCCGCGTGGCGGTCGAAGCCGGGCTGTAGCGCCGGGCTTTCGGCCTATGGGCCATTAGCCGTATCGCCCGCCGGACGCCCCGGTCGTAGGAAGATTGCGGACGCCACGAATGGCCTCGCGCGCTTTCAGATTCAGCCCATCTGCCAGCGAAACGCGTTCGGCTCTTCCCTCTGCCGATGTCGATCGTGGCGTCCAACCCGCTGATATGATTGTCGACTCAGGCACTTATTTTGCCATTTTTGTGTCACAAGGGGTGACTGCTCATCCGAAGATCGTTGCGTTGCCAAGGTAACGACGACGTTAAAGCTGCTTGTCCAAAATCGTTAAACCAACCCCCTGCCACGGTCCCCGGCATCGAAACAACGCGTCATCCGGCGTTGCCAACCTCGGGGAAATCAACATGGCGATCGGCGTTCCAACATCCCGGCGGGCGGTTGCAATCGGTTTGGCAATGGCGGGCGTCGCAACGGCAGCCATCGCCTTTCCAGGGGCGAACGAAACGTTACGCCAGTTCACGATCGTTGCAGCATCGCCCATCAACGCTACAGCGCCAGTCGACCCAAATAGCGCGTCGATACCAACCCCGATTACCGCCGTTACCGGAAACGCCGATTACGATGCCGCGCTTGCGGTGTGGCGCAAGCCGCGCGAAAAAGACTCGTGCGCTGCGTGTCACGGGCCTGATTTCATCGATCTGGCCCATATCGGTACGACCGATACCGATCTTGTCCGCCGCGCAATCATCGACGGTGCTAGTCCGACTGAAGCCGAAACCCTGCTGCGGGCGGTAAAGGCGATGCGTTTCCGCTACGCTATTCAGCCCCGCGATCCTCGCACCTTCCGACCATTCCAGCCCGGCGGTGCCGTATTGCCTGGTGCCACCAGTATTGAGCGGGATGCGGCCTTTGGTGACGAGCTCACGCAACGCCTGCCAACTATCGCCAGTGCCGTGCCCATCCGCACGCTTGCCGATGCCCGGCGGGCGCGCGACGAATTGCTTGCAGTTGATTTCGATAGGTTGCGGGTCGGCATCCCCTTCCCGCGCTGGTCGGCCGACATCGCTCATGGTGCTGCTGAAGGCACGATCGACGACTGGATCGCTGATCTGCCGCGCGTGCCGCGGCCGGCAATGGCGGCACAATGGACCGCACTTCAGGACCAATATCTCCGCGACCCGAGTGACTTCAACTTCTGGAAACTATACTTTGCCGTGGACGAGATGACGGACGGTTTTGCCGGTGTGACGCCGGTTGATCCTGCTGACGCGCGGAAGAGTCATGATTTCTCTCTCGTCAAATATCGCAGCGCGCTTATCGGTCAGCATCTGTTTCGGACGCAAGTGCTGCGCCGACCGGGATTTGTGCGCGGGCAAACGGCGTTTTCCTATCTTGCAACCGATCCCACGTTCAGCGTGCCGTTTGCACGCGAAGCCGTGACGCTGCGCACGGGCGATCGGCTGGATGAATTTTTGCCCAACCCAATGTGGGAAGTCGGCGATTTTGAACGCCGCGACCATGCCCCGTCGGCAGCCACGCTGGGGCAACCCGGAAACGCCAACCCAAATGATCGATCGCGCGATCAGCTTCGTTTGCTGGGGTATCCGCAATTTGTCATCGACAGTGTCGATCCCGACAAAACGGTCCGGCAGGCAGGCGACGAGGTGCGGCTAAGCTGGTTCATGATCGGCCTGCGCTTTGATCCGGGGCTGTTGCGGACGCACCCGTCCAACTCGACCAAGGTCGGCGAGTATCTGCATATCCAACTATGGCAGCGCGATTATTTTGTGCACCGCGCCTTCACGCAATTTCTGCGGATGGTCGTGCAAAGCTACGGGCCCAATGCAACGTTCAAGACACCGCCGCCATTCCGGCTAAAGTTCCATTACTTCACTGCCTATGATCGCGTGACGCCAACGCGGTGGAACAGCGATCCGGCGAATAAAGTCAGCGCAGCCGCCAAGGCCCATCAGATGGAGGTCTATAAACGGATCACCGCCAATTTGTTTCGGATGAGCCTGTTGCTGCACGAGGAAGCGCTCGATAGCGGCGCGATTGCGCCTTACGGCACCGCATCAAAAGACGATGGCGATTTTGCGCCGATCATCGCCTTTCTGAATTATGCAGCGCTGTCGGGTCGGGCAGATGATGACGCGTTGATCCAGCGTGTATCGGCAAAGGCCGGTCGGCCGGTGTCTTAGTCGGTCAAGGATCGCCGACCGCCCGTCTTCGGTCCTGACCTCAACTGTAAATCGCCTTGCCCGCTATGCCGATCGCCGTTTCCTTCAAGGATTCGGCAGGCGCCGTGCGGGCATGGCAGGGGTGGACGATGTCCTTGGATGTCGTGCCCTTTCCCAGCGCGCCCTTCCCAGTCACGCAACGTCCCTCACACTACCCAGGCCGTGGAATCCACAGGTAGGCACCTGCCCGGGACGCTGCGATACGCATCACTGTGGAGGAACCGATGTACGCACCGCCGTTCAACAGCTTTACGCCGCACACCCCAGCCCATGGTCGCAGGCTGAACAGCGATGCCGCGCGTACCAACACCGATCTCGTCGCAACGCTTGCTCCTGTGGCGGCGGAACCCGATCGGCGATGTGGACCGCGCGTGCGCACGGTGTACCGCATCACCTCGGTCAGTGTCCGCAACGATCAGGGACTGGCCCGTATCCGCAACATTTCAGATGGTGGGATGCAACTCGATATGACATTACCGGTATTGCTCGGCGACCGGGTGAAAGTCTTGCTTTCAGCCACCCATATTCTCAAAGGGCGGGTCGTTTGGACCAATGGCAACGAATGTGGCCTGCGGTTCGACGAGCCGATCGACAGTATCGCGATGCTGCATGACAGCGGCGAGGCGATACGGGCGCCGAGCGCACGCGCGCCGCGGTTGCCGGTGAAGACCATCGCGGTGGCCGAGAGTGAAGGCAGCACCCGCGCCGTCAAGGTCTGTGATATCTCCCAGCGCGGGATGAAAATCACCGATGACGGCAGCTTTACCCCCGGCATCCCCGTTCGCGTGACGCTTGCGTCCGGGGTGCAGCGTCGCGGAATCGTGCGGTGGAGCAAGGACGGCTTTGCCGGGGTCCTGCTGACCGAAACATTCAGCCCATCAGAGCTTGGTCGCAGCAGTAAATTGTGACCGTCGTGCCCCCCAGGGCGGGGAGCATCGCCACTGTTGGAGGTGCTCCCCGTTCAATTACGAGAAGGCTTAATCGGTGATCGCCGAGTCCTCGAGCATCCGCACCACTGTTTCCAGCAGATCGCGGGTGCGGAACGGCTTGCGCAGAATGGGCACGCCATCCAGATGCGCTGGCGGGTCGTCCAGTTCGTTGGCAAAGGCCGTGATGAGCAGCATCGCGATGCCCGGCCGGATTGCCCGCACCGCGGCGACCAGATCGATCCCGCTCATGCCGCTGCCCATGCGGATGTCGGAGATGACCAGTTCATAGGGTTCGCCGGTTTCGATCAGTGCCAGCGCCTCTTCAGCATTGGCGGCATCATCCACTGAATAGCCCGCGCGCATCAGCTGCTTGGCAATGATCCGCCGTAATTTGGCGTCATCCTCAACCACCAATATGTGCTTCCCCGGCTTCACATCGGTGGCATCGTCAGACTTTGACTGCTGGATCAACGGCAGGATCAAGCTTACCGACGTCCCGCTGCCCGGTGTGCTGGTGATCGTGGCATCGCCGCCCGACTGACGCACAAACCGATACACCATCGACAGCCCCAGGCCCGTTCCGCGGCCGGCATCCTTGGTCGTGAAAAAGGGTTCAAACGCGCGTTCCCGTGTGGCTGTGTCCATGCCAGCACCGGAATCGGTAACCGTCACGACGACAGCAGTTGGCAATCCAGGGACGGCTTGTGATCGCCTGCGGGTAACAATTTTGATTTTGCCGCCATCTGGCATGGCATCACGCGAATTGAGTGCGAGGTTGACCAGGGCGTTCTGAAACATCGTGCGATCGACCTGCACGCAATCAACGGCATCGCTCAGATCAGATTCCAGCGTAACGGCATTGCCCATCGTCCGCTGCAGCAGCGACAGCACGTCACGCACCGTCTGGTTGACATTGACCAGCTCGGCTTGGTCGGCCTGGCCGCGCGCAAACTGCAACATGCGGACAACCAGACTGGAGCCGCCATCAGCCGCCTCGATGATGTCGTTTGCTGCCTCTCGCAACGGCGACCCGGCGGGCATATCGGCCGCAATGAATTCGGCGTTCCCCAGAATCAGGGCAAGGATATTGTTGAAATCATGCGCGATACCGCCGGATAACTTGCCCAGCGCCTCCATCTTCTGGGATTCACGCAAACTCGCCTCCAGCGCGAGTCGCTCCGTCACGTCGATCTGCACGCCGACACAAAACTGGCGGTCGCCCCCGTCGTCGATGGGGACGATCGTCAAATCATTCCAGAAGGGCGTGCCGTCGCGGCGATAGTTGAGGATATTGCCGCGAAAACGACGGCGCTCGGCAATGGCAGATCGGATTTCCCGACGCGTATCGAGGGACGTGCCTTCGCCTGACAGGAAATTGCAGTTTCGCCCGATAATTTCGTCTTGAGAATAGCCGGTTAGAAGCTCAAACGCCTCATTCGCAAAAATGATCGGCTGATTTTCAACCGTATTGTCGGTAACGACAATGCTTTGCGGTATCGCCTTGAGCGCAAGTTCACGAATCCGAAAAATATCGTACTTCCGTTCTCGTTCGAAATTACGGTCAGGATTTCGTAGCATAATGAATTTTTACGAATTCAGGAGGCGTAACTTAATACAGTAGTTTTACGGTTATGCTCATTTTTTGTAATTGACAATGCTCGATTTGCGGCGCTCGTATCGGTCGGTCCAGTACCGTAACGTCTTCGCTGTGTGCGGTTCTGGCCGGGAGTGCCTTGTGATGCGTATTCATATTATCGATGACGATCCTGGTTCGTTACGACTGCTCGAGCGTGTGCTCACAGCTGCGGGGCACGAAACCACCTGTTTTGCATCGCCGGATGATCTGATCGCCGCGCTCGACATGCTCCCCTATGGCTGCATGTTGCTCGATATCAACATGCCCGGCGTTAACGGCCTCGATCTGCTCAACGATTTGCTCGCGCGCGATCCGCCCTGGCCTGTGGTGATGGTGTCGGGCAGCACAGAAGTTGACGATGCGATCCTCGCCTTCCGGCGTGGTGCGATCCATTTCCTGCGCAAGCCCTTCCATAATGACGAGCTGCTGCGCGTACTGGGTGAGGTTGAACAGATCGCAGAGGCACGACTGGCCGATCACCTCCGTCGGTGCCGCGCCACGCAGATTCACCTTACCGCCCGTGAACTTCAGGTGCTCGCAGCCATGGCTGATGGACAGCAAAGCAAGGTGATCGCATGGACGCTGGGGCTTAGTGTCCGCACGGTCGAGATGCATCGGTCGCACATCCTGACGAAAATGTCGTCGCGCACCTCCAGCCAGGCGGTTGCCATGGCGCGCGAACTGGGGCTCATCACCTCGCAGGTTGCCTAAACCGAGCCGGGTCGCCCGGCCCGGATATCGATTACCACGTCAAATGTGAATCGCCTTCCCCGTTACCCCCATGGCCGCTTCCTTGAACGCTTCGGCATGGGTGGGGTGGGCGTGGCAGGTATAGGCGATGTCTTCGGATGTAGCGCCGAATTCCATCGCTTGCGCTGCCTGCGCGATCATTGATCCGGCGACCGACGCGATCATCCACACGCCAAGGACCCGGTCGGTTTTCGCATCGGCGATCACCTTCACGAAGCCGTCGGGCTCGTGATTGGTCTTCGCGCGGCTGTTGGCGAGCATCGGGAACTTGCCGACCTTGATATCGCCGCGCTCCTTGGCCTGCTCCTCGGTCAGGCCGACGCCCGCGATTTCGGGCCAGGTGTAGACGACCGACGGGATCACATCATGGTTCACGATGCCGGTGAGGCCGGCGATATTCTCCGCGACCGCAATCCCCTCATCCTCGGCCTTGTGCGCGAGCATCGGGCCGGGGACGACATCACCGATCGCCCAGATGCCGGGCACGCCCGTTTTGAAGCTGTGATCGATCTCGATCTGACCGCGCTTGTTGGGCGTGATGCCTGCGGCTTCCAGATTCAGCCCCTCGGTATTGGGACGGCGACCGATTGAGACGAGCACGCAGTCGGCGGTGATCGTCTCGGCCGCGCCACCCGCGGCAGGCTCGACGGCGATCGTCGCCGTCGCGCCATCGACGGTAACGCCGGTGACCTTGGTCGACAGACGGAACTCGATGCCCTGTTTCTTGAAGACCTTGTTCGATTCCTTGCGAACCTCGCCGTCGAAGCCGGGCAGGATCTGATCGAGATATTCGACGCACGTCACCTTCGCGCCAAGCCGCTTCCACACCGAGCCAAGCTCAAGCCCGATGACGCCGCCGCCGATCACGACGAGATGGTCGGGCACCTTGGCCAGTTCCAGCGCGCCGGTGCTGTCGACGATGATCTGCTTGTCGTTATCGACCGCGACGCCGGGCAGCGGCGTGACGCTGGAGCCGGTCGCGATGACGATGTTCTTCGCACGGTAGCTGGTGCCCGCGACCTCAACCGTATCAGTGCCGGTGAATTTGGCATGGCCCTTCAACCAATCAACCTTGTTCTTCTTGAACAGGAAAGCGATTCCGCCCGTAAGCTGCTTCACCGCGTCCTTCCGCTGGGCATGAAGCGCCTCCATGTCGAGCTCGACCGAGCCGAGCTTGATGCCGAGCTTGGCCATCATGCCGTTCGCCGCATCGTTGAAGAATTCGGACGCGTGGAGCATCGCCTTGGACGGAATGCAGCCGACGTTGAGGCACGTGCCGCCCAGCGTCTCGCGCGCCTCGACGCACGCGGTTTTCAAGCCCAGCTGCGCCGCCCGGATCGCCGCGACGTACCCGCCGGGGCCGGAGCCGATGATGAGGACGTCGAAATCGTAATCAGACATTGGTTGCTCCAGACGGGAACGGCTTTACGCGATCGCCCGCTTTTGTGATGGTGATCATCTGCCCCGGCTCGATGGACCGTTCAAGACAAGCTGCCAGCCGATCCGCTGTTTCAGCCCACGCCGGATGCGGCAAACGGCTCAACAGGATTGCCATAGGCCGCGGCAAGCCCTTGTTGAAAGTCCAGTCGCCAAAGCCTTTGTCCCCCGTGATGAAGATCATCGCTCCGATGTCAACGCGAGCCAGAATATCCTCGTCAGATGCGCCGGGCATCGTTTCAAGAATATGCTCAACAGCATAACCCGCATCCCGCAGCCGTGCGACCACGCGTACGTGCACATTCTGGTCTGCGAGTAAGTGCACGCGTCAGGCGGCTTCCTGGCGTGCCGAAGCGGATTCCTTGACGAGCAGATCCAGCGAGAAAGCAACCGCGGCGCGAATGTCGGCCTCGGTCAGGCTGGGATACCCATCGATGATGTCCGCAACGCTGCCGCCTTCTGCAATATACTCCAGGATCAGTTCCACCGAAATGCGCGTGCCCTTCACCACCGGCTTGCCGCCGAGGATACCGGGGTCCGAATGGATATGATCACGCCAGTTCATCATGCCCTCACAAATCAATCAGTATCCGTGTCGGGTCCTCGATAGCATTTTTCAGCGCGACGAGGAACGTCACCGCTTCGCGACCGTCGATCAGGCGGTGATCATAGCTGAGCGCCAGATACATCATCGGGCGCACCACCACCTGCCCATCGCGGACGACCGGGCGATCCTCGATGCGGTGGAGGCCGAGCACGGCGCTCTGCGGCGGGTTGATGATCGGGGTCGACATCAGGCTGCCGAAGACGCCGCCATTGCTGATCGTGAAGGTGCCGCCCTGCATCTCCTCCATTTTCAGCGTGCCGTCCTTGGCACGTTTGCCGAAATCGCCGATCGTCCGTTCGATCTGCGCGACCGACATCTGATCGGCATTGCGGATCACCGGCACGACCAGCCCGCCGGGGGACGACACTGCGACCGAGATGTCAGCATAGTCGTGATAGACGATCTCGTCGCCGTCGATCGATGCGTTGACGCTGGGGATATCCTTCAGCGCCATGCACGCGGCCTTGGCGAAAAAGCCCATAAAGCCCAGCCGGACGCCGTGCTTCTTTTCGAACAGATCCTTGTAGGTGTTCCGCGCCGCGATCACCGCCGTCATGTCGACGTCGTTGAAAGTGGTGAGCATTGCCGCAGTGTTCTGCGCTTCCTTCAGCCGCTTGGCGATCGTCTGGCGCAGCCGCGTCATCCGCACGCGTTCTTCCTTGCGCGCGCCGGTGGAGGCGGCGCTGGGCAGGGGTGCGGGACGCGGGGCGGCAGGCGCTGTGGGGGCAAGTACCGGCGCAGGCGCGCTGGCGGCGGCAAGGACGTCATCCTTGGTCAGGCGGCCATCCTTGCCGGTGCCCTTCACCGTACCGGGATCGACCCCGGTTTCGAGCACCGCGCGGCGCACGGAGGGCGACAGCGCGGCGGCCGGTTCAGCCGGTGTTGACGTTGGTGCGGGCGTTGCCGCGGGTGGTGCGGCCTCGGCAGGGGCAGCCCCTGCGGCGTCGATCGTCGCGATCATCGCGCCGACCAGCACGACATCGCCCACGTTCACCGCGTGCTGGCCCATCACGCCCGCGGCGGGCGCGCCGACCTCGACCGAAACTTTGTCGGTCTCAAGACTTGCGACGGGCTCATCGAGCGCGACCGGATCGCCCGGCTGCTTCAGCCATTCGCCAAGCGTTGCCTCGGTAATCGATTCGCCCAGAACGGGAACTTTGACTTCGGTTGCCATTTTCCAACTTCCGTTAGTGTGTGCTCCCGCGAAGGCGGGAGCCCAGTCTGGGTTCCCGCCTTCGCGGGAACACAACGATAGCTCTAACTCTTGCGGGTGCGCCTTATTTCCTCACGAACATTATGCCCGAGCGCCTCGGCGATCAGCGCGGCCTGTTCAGTCTGGTGGCGTTTCATCAGGCCTGTTGCAGGCGATGCCGCTGCCGAACGCCCGGCATAAAGCGGCCGCGTCACCCTGCCGCCCGCATCCGTCAGGCTTTCCTCGATGAACGGCTCGACGAAGCTCCACGCGCCATTGTTCTTCGGTTCTTCCTGCGCCCAGACCACGGTTTCCAGATTGGTCATCCGCTTCAGCCGGCTCGTCAGCGGCTCGCCCGGGAACGGATAAAGCTGTTCGAGCCGGACGATGGCAGTGTTGGTGTCGCCCGCCGCGTTGCGCGCTTCCATCAGGTCATAAGCGACCTTGCCGGTGCACAGCACGAGCCGCTTCACGTCCTCATCCTTCGGCGCCCAGGGATCGGACAGGATCCGCATGAAATGGCTTTCGCCCTGGAAATCCGCCGCTTTCGACACGGCAAGCTTGTGCCGCAGCAGCGATTTGGGCGTGAAGACGATCAGCGGTTTACGGAAATTCCGGTGCATCTGCCGCCGCAGCAGATGAAAATAATTGGCGGGCGTGGTGCAGTTGGCGACCTGCATATTATCCTGCGCGCAGAGCTGCAGGAAACGCTCAGGCCGCGCCGAGCTATGCTCCGGCCCCTGCCCTTCATACCCATGCGGCAGCAGCATCACCAGGCCATTGGCGCGCAGCCACTTGGCCTCGCCCGCGGCGATGAACTGATCGATCATGATCTGCGCACCGTTCATGAAATCGCCGAACTGCGCTTCCCACAGCACGAGCGTTTTCGGATCGGCAAGCGCATAGCCATATTCGAAACCGAGCACGCCATATTCGCTGAGTGGCGAGTCCAGCACCTCGAAGCTGCCATGCTCGATCGTCCAGAGCGGCACATATTTATGCTCGTCGGTCTGATCGACCCACACCGCGTGGCGCTGGCTGAACGTCCCGCGACCCGAATCCTGGCCCGACAGGCGCACGCCATAGCCTTCGGACAGCAATGAGCCGAACGCGAGCGCTTCGCCCGTTGCCCAATCGAAATTCTCGCCCGTTTTGAACATCTCGCGCTTCGCATCAAGCACACGGGCCAGCGTTTTGTGGATCTTCACGGTATCGGGCACCGTGGTCAGCGTGCGACCGATGCTGTCGAACAGCTTGGGCTCAAGCCCCGTCACGATATTGCGACGCGCACTTTCAGGATCGGCAGGCGCGTGCAGCCCGGACCAGCGACCAGCGAACCAGTCCGCCTTGTTCGGTTTGTAATTCGCACCGGCCTCGAACTCATTCTCAAGCAGCGCGACGAACTGGTTGATCGTGTCGTCGATCCACGCCTGATCGATCACGCCTTCGGCGATCAGCTTCTTGCTATAAATCTCGCTGACCGGCGGGTGCTTGCGGATGCGTTCATACATCAGCGGCTGCGTGAAGCTCGGCTCGTCGCCTTCGTTATGGCCGAAACGTCGGTAGCACCACATATCGATCACGATGTCGCGCTTGAAGGTCTGGCGGAACTCGATCGCCATCTTGCAGGCAAAGGTCACCGCTTCCGGATCGTCACCGTTCACATGGAAAATCGGCGCCTGCACGCCCTTTGCAACATCCGACGGATAGGGCGAGGAGCGCGCGAATTGCGGGCTGGTGGTGAAGCCGATCTGGTTGTTGATGATGAAGTGCAGGCAGCCGCCCGTATTATATCCCCGGATACCCGAGAAACCGAGGCACTCCCACACGATCCCCTGCCCCGCAAAGGCCGCGTCGCCATGGATCAGCACTGGCAGTGATCCGCTATGAGTCTCCAGATCGCCTGCGATCGTCTGGATCGCGCGCGTCTTGCCGAGCACGACCGGGTCGGCCGCTTCGAGGTGCGACGGGTTCGCCACCAGCGACATGAGCACGTTAATGCCATCAAACTCGCGGTCGCTGCTGGTGCCGAGG